>JBLMXM010000251.1:0-2788 GCA_050257775.1 Hyphomicrobiales bacterium | reverse complement strand
CTTCCGTGGCGGACGCAAAGCCATCGATATCGAAGCCTATCCGGATATGGATGAGTTCTTCGAGGATCTGGCACAAGTCTACCGGGAAGAGATCAACGCTCTGTACAAGGCCGGTTGTCGTTACATCCAATTGGACGATACCAACCTGGCCTACCTATGCGACCCAAAGATGCGCCAGGGTGCGGTTGAGCGCGGGGATGATCCTGATGAACTACCGCGCACTTACGCGGCATTGATCAACGATGTCATCGATAATCGCCCGGAAGATTTGACGGTGGGTGTGCATCTTTGCCGCGGCAACTTCCGCAGCACCTGGTTTGCCCAAGGCGGATATGAACCGGTAGCCGAGGTCTTGTTCAACGATTTGAACGTGGACGCGTACTTCCTGGAATACGATGATGAACGCTCCGGTGACTTTTCCCCGCTGCGCTTTGTGCCCGATAACAAGACAGTAGTACTGGGGGTAGTGACTTCGAAGAGAGGTGATCTAGAAGACAAAGATTTTGTCATCCAGCGTATCAAGGAGGCGGCGGAGTATGTGCCGCTGGAAAATATGTGTCTGAGTCCCCAATGCGGCTTCTCCAGCACGGTTCATGGCAACGAACTGACACATGAAGCGCAGTGGGCTAAACTGGAAATGATCGTGAATGTGGCCCGGGAAGTGTGGGGGGATTGATCCTACCTTTCATGCACCTGATTGCTCTGGGGGACAGAAAATTCGGATTTTCAGGACACGTCATGCCTGGGAAAGGAAAGGTTCATAGATGTATAGTTATCAATTGTGGAGTTGAATGTAGCTATCCAACTTTAGATATTGGAGGAACCATGAGCAAGAAAAATGAACCATCTGCTCGAGAGATCGTCCTGCGGATTTTCCCTGTCCTGTTGGTTTTCACCCTGATTCTGGCAGCGTGCGGAGCGCCAGCTGCAACCTCAGCGCCTGCCCCCACCCAAGCCCCCGCTGAAACGGAAGCGCCTGCCCCCACCCAGGCCCCCGCTGCAACGGAAGCGCCTGCCGCCACAGAAGCCCCGGCCATTACGGAAGCCCCGACTGCTAAATCTGCAGGTCCGATCAAGATCGGCCAGTTGAGTGACCTGACCAGCACCTTCACGCCATGGGGTCTCAACGTTCGCGACGGCATGGCGCTCGCCGCCAAGGAGATCAATGATGCGGGCGGGGTCAATGGTCGCATGATTGAGATTATTGTCCAGGATTCTGAGAACAATGGCGATACCGGCGTTAATCGATACGATCGACTGGTCGAGGATGGCGCGGTCGCGATCGGCGGCATCATTTCCAGCGGCGTTGGCGCTCCGGTCGGCGCGGAGGCCGAGAAGCTCCATGTGCCGGTCTTCCTGGTAAAGTCGGGCACCGAGGCTGCCCTCACGAGGAACAGCCGGTATACCTTCCGCACCTGCCTGCCGGCAGCTCCGATGGTCGCCGCACCGGTCCTGCAATACTCCAAGGAGCAGGGATTCACGAAGGTCGGGGCTATCGTCGCCGACTACCCTTGGGGGCAGTCGATCAAGTCGGCTATCGAGAATTCGTTCAAGGATTCAGGCATTGACTACACCATTGAGGTCGCCCCGGTGCCGCCGAGCACAGACTTTACCCCATTCGTGCGGAAGATGGCTGACTTCGGTGCGCAGATGATCGTTGCCACGGGCCATCCACCTGGAACCGCAGCAATCGTGACTTTGTCGGCGGACCTCGCTGGGAACGTGCCGGTCACCGGTGCCTGGACTCCGCCAGATCTTACGGTTGGAGGTCTGAAGGACCTCGCCATCGGGCGCTTCAGCGATTTCGCCTGCGCCGATGACCTGAGTGACAGCTATGCTGAACTAGCTCGGCGCTACCTGGCCTTCTCCGACAACAAGTTCATGTCGGACGATGCCGTCGCCGGGTATGCGATCGTGAAGATTGTCGCTGAGGCGGTCGGAGCGGTCGGTGATGATCCAACCGCTATTGCCGATTACGTGCACTCCCACACGTTCAACATGCCGGGCTATGCCCACCCGTTGAGCTGGACCGCGTGGGGCGAGCTGGCCCAGTCTGCTCCAATCTTCTTCCAAATCACCAATGGGCCTGCGCCCGATGGGTTGAATAAAGCGGGCGACTGGTGGTTAAAGCTGCTGTCCCATTCCGCGCCGCTCACGCCCTATGAGCCGGCGCAATAATGCCGATGGCGATCCTCGAACTGGATAAGATCGCGAAACACTTTGGCGGACTCGCCGCTGTCAACGGCGTGACTATGAAGGTCGACGATGGCGAAATTCTCGCCATCGTCGGCCCAAACGGTGCCGGAAAAAGCACTCTGCTCAAGATGGTCGTCGGTCTCGAAGTACCGACAAGGGGCACGATCCGATTCGCCGGCGAGGACATCACCCGTACCCCTGCCCACCGCGTTCGTCAGATGGGGATCGCTATGGTGCAACAGACTCCCCGTCACTTTCTTACAATGACAGTGCTTGAGAATGTGGCGCTCGGAGCTCTCTTTGGCAACGCGGGAGCACATCGAAAGGAAGGGCAGGCTCTCGAGCTTGCCGGCGAGGCGCTTTCCTTCGTCGGTCTAGTAGACCGAAGCCACGAACCCGTTGGCAATCTCAACCTGAACGAGCAGCGCTTCCTTGAACTGGCCCGGGCCATCGCCGGAAATCCCCGGCTTCTCGTACTGGACGAGGTGATGGCAGGTCTCAACGATTCCGAGTTGGAGGCCTTCATAAATGTAATCCGAATGATTCGTGATCAGTTCAACGTAACCATTATCTGGGTCGAGCACGTTATGAA
>JBLMXM010000250.1:0-6326 GCA_050257775.1 Hyphomicrobiales bacterium | reverse complement strand
ATGTTCTTAGCGAAAAATCATATGTGGCTACGGATAAGGACGGTTTTGTCAATTTCGGAGACCTTGCCCTGAAAGCCCAGATATTAAAAAGCCCAGAGATAAGAGAGCAAGTTCCTGGAGCCCCGGTAACCTTGGCATGGGATAATGTGCCGGGCGCGGTTTCATATAATATATATTGGAGTGAATCCCCGGGGGTGACCAGGCAATATGGCAAGAAGATAGCAAATGTCACAAACCCATATACAATTAAGGGGCTTAAGCGAGGTCAAACTTATTATTTTGTAGTTACAGCAGTCTCTCGATATGAAGAGAGTAGGGAGTCCGAAGAGATATCGTTTTCAGTAAAATGATCACCTCTGCCAAATCACGAATTCTTCCTTTCAATACACCAACGGGCTAATGACGGCTTCGGTGTCCGGCGATCCGATGGCGCCTGGCGCCGGCCTTCGAAGACTCATTGCCCCGTGGCCGGTGCCGGCCACGGGGCAATGAGTTCGATCCTGCCAAAGATGTTAAAAACCGTATCACTCTTCCTGTTCGGAAGGGGCTGCTGCCGGGGAGACTTCCGCTCCCGGCTCTGGCGCGGGCGCCTCTTTCTCCTTCGCCTTTTCCTTGTCTTTGGCCTTTTTCCGCGGCTGGCCTTGCAGGCTGATGGTCAGGCGCTCGGCCACCGGCTTGCGGTACTGGGCTTTCTGGTGGAGGCTCTTGGACGGACAAATGTCTACGCAGACCCCGCAATAGACGCAGGCGAAGGGGTCGTAGTTCCATTTGTACGTCTGCTTGTCCACCTCGATGCACTGGGACGGGCACTTGGTCGCGCACATGCCGCAGAAGATGCAGCGCTCAATCTCGTTGAGCAGCTCGCCGCGGGCTTTGTCGAACGGTTCCCGCACCTCGTACGGATAGCGCCGGGTGGATTTCTTGACCACCAGGTTGCGCATGATGTTGGGGGTCATCTTGAACATGGACAGCCGCCTCCTCCTAGCGTTCCGTGCAGCTGATGCACGGGTCGATGGACAGCGTCACTACCGGCACATCGGACAGATACAGCCCCGGCAGCATGGTCAGCAGCGGCGGGATGTTGGCGAAGGTGGGAGTGCGGATGCGCACGCGGTCGAGGGTCTTCTCCCCTTTGCCTTTGAGGTAATACAACAGCTCGCCGCGGGGCTGCTCCACCCGGCTGACGGTCTCGCCCTGGGGGTTGTCCTTGGCCTTGAGTTTGGTGCGGACCTCGCCCTCCGGAAGCCGGTTGATGGCCCGGCGGATCAGGTCGATGCTGGCCAGGGTCTCCCGGAAGCGGACCTTGCTGCGGGCAAAGCAGTCTCCCTCGGTCTCCACCACCGGCTCGAAATGCAGATCCCCGTAAGCGGCGTAACCCGTCTGGCGGGTGTCCTGGGCGACGCCGCTGGCGCGCAGCACGGGCCCCACGGCGCCGAGCTCGTAGGCTTTCTCGGCGGTAAGAGTTCCCTTGCCCACGGTGCGCTTCTTGACCGTGTAGTCCTCCAGCATGGTCGTCTCCAGCCGCTGGACTTCCGCCTCAACCCAGTCGAGCTGGGTGAGCAGCCAGCGCAGCTGCTCGGCATCCGGGTTGCGACGCACGCCGCCGATCACGTTGACAGACACGATCACCCGGTTGCCGGTGGTGGCTTCGCTGATGTCCATGATCCGTTCCCGGACCCGCCAGAACTGCATGAACAGGCTTTCGAAGCCGAAGCTGTCGGCAAACAGCCCCAGCCACAGCAGATGGCTCTGGACCCGGTGCAGTTCGGACCACATCACTCTCAGATACTTGGCCCGGGGAGGCACCTCGACGCCCATGAGCTCCTCCACCCCCTGGCAGTAGCAGAGGGCGTGGATGACCGAACAGATGCCGCACACCCGTTCGACCACCTGGATCATCTGGTGGAAGTCGCGGACATCGGCCAATCGTTCGAGCCCGCGGTGGACATAGCCCAGGTTGGGAATGGCTTCGGTGACGCGTTCATCCTCGATCGTCAGCTTCAAATGGATGGGCTCGGGCAACACCGGGTGCTGGGGCCCGAACGGGACCACTGTCTTGCGCATCAGGCGTTCTCCATGTTCGCGGCCGGTGCGGCCGGTGAAGTTAGCGACGGCTCCTGCGCGGGCGCGGCGGGCGGCGGCTCTTCCTTCCCTGCGGTTCGAATGCTGAACCGGCAATACGGCGTCTTGAGGGCCTCCTCCTCCAGATACAGCGCTCCCTGGTAGTCGACGACCAGGCCGTCGAACCGCAGTCCGAAGAAATCCTGGATCTCGTTTTCCACAAGCAGGGCGGAAAAGAAAACCGGTGAGATGCTCGGCACCGCCTCGGTCTTCGCGGCCGTCAGCCGGAGGTGTTTCAGGCCGAGGCCCTTGTCGAAATGGTAAAGGATGTCGACCGCGTCCGCGTCGATCTCCGTGCAGGACAGCGTGACCAATCGATAGCCCTGCACCTTGAGCTTCGCGACCTCTCCCATCAGCGCATCGGCGCCGACCGTTATGATCTCTTCGCGCATCTGTTATGCCCCTTTCTGCCCGTTGAGACCCTGCAACTTTTGCAGGCCCAGGACCACCCCGTCGATGAGGGCCTCCGGCTTGGGCGGGCAACCCGGCACATACACGTCCACCGGGATGACTTTGTCGATACCGCCGACCACGTTGTAGGCCTCCCGGAACACCCCGCCCGAAAGCCCGCAGGCGCCGACAGCCACCACGATTTTCGGGCTCGGCATCTGCGAGTACAGGTTGGCCAGGACCTTCTTGTTGCGGTGGTTGACGGTGCCGCTGGCCAGCAGGATGTCGGCGTGAAAGGGATTGCCCACGTTGATGATGCCGAAGCGCTCCACATCGTAGACGGGCGTCAGGCAAGCCAGGATTTCGATGTCGCACCCGTTGCAGCTGCCGCAATCAAAGTGCAGGAGCCAAGGGGACTTGGATCGCAGCCGATTGATGAACCGCTTAACCGCTTCCATAAGTCGTCATCCTTGATGCAACCAGATTAAATTCACGAGCGAAAGCGTCAGCCCCACGCCCCAGACGTAACTCAACATCCAACGCCAGTTCATGCGCGAGGTGATGTTGTCCACCAACACCTCCAGAAAGTAGGTTGCCACAAGCAGGATCACCATCCCGACCCAGCTGGTGGTCCAGAACAGGGTGCACAATCCGAGCAGCAGCACCACCTCGAACCAGTGGCCGACTTCGGTAAGGGCCAGGAAAGGACCGGAATAATCGGTGAGCAACCCCTTGACCAGTTCCTGGTGGGCATGGTGGCAGGTCGACAGGTCGAAGGGCGACTTGCGCAGCTTGATGGTCAGGGCATAGCCGAGCACGATGAATAGAAACGGCAGCTTCAACAGCAGGGGCTGGTTCCAGGCGTAGATGTCCGTCAGCTTGAAGCTGCCCGTCTCCAGATAGAACCCGACCACCACCAGCACGAGCAGAGGCTCGTAGGACAATATCTGGAGCAGCTCGCGGTGGGCGCCGATCTGGCTGTAAGGCGATGTGGACGTCAGCGCGCCCACCACCAGGAAGACCGCCCCCACGGCCTGCACGAAGAAAATCAGCAGCAGATCGGCCTGCAGAAAGAAAAGCACCAAGGCGATTGAGGCGGCCGCGATGTAGCAATAGGCGCAGAAGGCCTGCCAGACGTTCACCACCAGCGGTTCCTTGGAGAACAGCTTGACCACGTCGAAAAACGGCTGCAGCACGGGAGGCCCGATGCGCGACTGCATGCGGGCGGTCAGGATGCGGTCCATCCCGCTGACCAGCCCGCCGATGATGGGCCCGGCAATCAGGCCGCACGCGATCAGGATGGCGGTCCTCGTCACAGTGCACCTCCTAGGATCAGGGTCAGAAGAATCCCTCCGCCCAGATTAACCCAATCTGTCAGCCGGGCTTCACCGAAGATGGTGTCCAGGTAATAGTTCTTGGCTTCGGCCTTGACGGCCTGGTTCATCGGCCCCCGGAACATGGACGGCTCGCCGGTCTGCACGCCGCTCAGGTAGGGTGAGACGATCTTGGCCCGGAAGGCCCGCTTAAGGGCGATGACGGCCACGATCAGCCCGAGCACGGCCACAGCGGAGAGCGGCAGGATGGCGAACCCGCCGTAGATGTTTTCCAGGCCGCCGGCCTTGACGGCGTAAGCCGGCGAATAAGGCGCGGTCAGCATCGGAGTGACCAGGCGCAGGTAGATCCACGGCGCGAACACGCTCATCAGCGCGGCGCCGGCGCACAGCGGTCCGAGCGCCAGCCAGGTCAGCACCGGCTGGTGCTCGGGCCGGAAACGGCCGGCGAAGGGGTCGCTCATCAGGGTCCCGGCCCAGCGCGCCCAGTAGATCACCGTGAGCGCGCTGCCGAGCGCGATCATCACGATGACATAAAGGTTCTGGGCGGCCGCCTCCATGGCCATCCACTTGCTCAACAGCACCCCGAAGGGCGGCATAATCATCATGATGACGCCCGAGACCGTGATCAGGGCCGTGAGCGGCATCACGGCGTAAAGCCCGCGCATGTCCTCGATGTCGCGGCTGGCGATGTGCTGCTCGATGGCCCCCACGCTGAGGAAGAGCATGGCCTTGATCACGGCATGGAACGCCAGCAGCAGCATGGCGGCGATCATCGATTCGGCCGTATTCAAGCCGGTGCAGGCAAAGATCAGCCCGAGGTTGCTGATGGTGGAATAGGCCAGGACCTTCTTACCGTTGCTCTGGCCCACGGCGAGAGCCGCGGCCGCCAAAAAGCTGAAGGCGCCGAACACGGCGATGCTGTCGCTGAGCAGGGTGCCGATGAAGCCGGGCGCCAGCCGCAAGACCAGGTAGACGCCGACCTTGACCATGGTGCTCGAGTGCAGCAGGGCCGAGACGGGCGTCGGCGCCACCATGGCGCCCAGCAGCCAGCTCTGGAAGGGGAACTGGGCCGATTTGACGAACGAGGCCACGCACAGCAGCGCCAGGGCCAGGAGGTAGACCCCCGAACCGGCGCCCGAGCCCGTCAGCAGCTTCTGCAGCTCGAGAGTCCCGGTCTCATGGTAGGCCGCGATGATCCCCAGTGCGAAGGCGGCCCCGCCGACGCTGTTCATCCACAAGGCCCGCAGGGCGTTTCGGGTGGCGATAGTCGTGCGGTCATGGCCGATCAACAGAAACGAACATAGAGTGGTCACTTCGAAGAAAAAGTAGATGAAGGTCAGGTCGTTGAACAGCACCAGTCCGTTCATGCCCCCCAGGAACAGCAGCATGACGAAAAAGAAGCGCGGCTGGCGCGACGTGGCGATGTGATAGTGATGCTCGTGGTTCTCCATGTAAGGGATGGCCTGGAAACAGATGATGGACCCTACGATGGAAATGATGAGCACCATGATGAGCGACAGGTGATCGCAGAACACCCGTTCAGCCGGCAGGGGGCTCTTCAGCATGAAAAATTCCAGATAGCTGATCAGCAGCAGCTGCAGGATTCCAAGGGCGATGATCACCACGTGCCGGTGCTTGAATCCGTAATACAGGATGATCAGTAGCAGGATGGCATCCGCCGCCTGAATGAGCGTGTGCAGGTTCAATCCGGCGAAGGATTCAGCTGCTAATCGGAACGGCACCAGAGGCATCAGCCCCAGGGAGCACACCACAAGGATGGCGCCCGTGGCCAGGACGATAATCGACCGAATGGCCCGGCTGGCTCCCAGAACGGCACTCAGGATGGCGCCGCCGATGGGGGCCAGCACCAGGATGGCGGTAAGCCCTGCTCGGATGTCCATAGTACAAGACCCTTTCGAGATCTTCTAAATGGATGAGACGCACCTATGTCGTCGAAAGAATTGCTTGAGCAAGACCCATGCCACGGGACGGTACGGTCGGTTCAGCCACTCACCGGAAATCATTGAACTTACCAGCCAGGGCGGTGAGGCGCTGCATCACATGACGGCCCGTGTGTCAGTATTTTTTCCAGAGTGCAAAATCCACCAACATCCGGCCGGCTCGCCAGGCTAGCGATGCTCTTTTAACCAGCAACGTATTCACCGCCCGCTTCGCTTGAGACGCAGGGGCCGCAAAGCGTTTGATCTTTTCCATCTGCCGCCTGCCGCTGAGTGCCGGCAAATGAAAACCGCTCAGCCGCTTCGCGGCGGATGATTCGTCAGCCCGCAGGGTGGCACTATTTGAAACGTCTCCTCTCACGGCGTTTCAAAAAGATCATTCCCTCTATGCCCTTTGCGGCTTTGCGGTGAGCAGATCCTTCGCTGTCGTATTTCTGAAACATACCGCCTATCTGAGGAAACTCCGAGCGAGTGCAATCGCCTCTTCTAATTGATCCTCAGATCGTGTGGCTCGGACCGGATC
>JBLMXM010000249.1:0-4335 GCA_050257775.1 Hyphomicrobiales bacterium | reverse complement strand
AAAAAAAGGGGCTAGGCCGAATGGCTTATCCCCTCTTCAGGTACATTGCTCAATTACTTCTTGAGCATCTTTCTTCCATAGCCGGCCAGCCCGAGTAAACCGATTCCCAATAACAGTACCGTGGCAGGTTCGGGAACTGCTGTGCTGTTCTGGCCGCCATTGCCTGGGTTGCCATTGGGCAAGCCGTAGTGATCAGAACCGACGTAATTAATCGGACCGGCATCATCATGGTTCCTTGCATAATCATTCGTGTCCTGATCGGGTAGCTTCCGATAGTCATTCGGATCAACGCCGAACATACTAAAATCATTTTTAAACAAAGTGTTCGGATCTATGCTCGGCCCGGAGGCCCTGCTATTATGGCCTCCGCCTCCGCTACCAAAGAACAAAAAAGCATGTCCCATGTTGGCAACCCCAACAACCAGCAAACCACACATCAAGCCTAATAAAAATTTTCTCATGTGCCAGCACCTCCTTTGGTAAACGGGTTTTTTGAAATGAGGAATCATTCTCTCTGGATATTTTGCAACGCAAATACCATGCAAGAATCCCAAAATTTTTATTTTACTGTGATATTAATTAGTTATAATTTAATATCGGCGGGGTGTACATTATTTCTTGGAGCTGAAGGTATTTAGAAATGGGTAGAACATTTCTTAAAAGACGCTCGAATATTTCAAGCCGCGATTCGCAGAATTTTCCATCTCTGCATTGCTGACCGGCCGCAGGATTACCGATATCCCCCTCACGTCATCACCCTTGCCATAACTTCCAGGGCGTGCTCGATGTCCTTTTCCATCACCTCGTAATGCGTGACGGCGCGGATGGTGCGGGGGCCGGCCGCGAGCATGCGCACGCCTTCCTTCTGCAGTCGAACGACCAGTTCCGCCGCGCCCAGCCCCGGCTTGACCACATCGAAGTAGACGATGTTGGTCCGGTATCGTCCAGGGTCCAGCGACAGTCCGGCAAGCTCGGCCAGTCCCTCGGCGAGCCGGCGGGCATTGACGTGATCCTCCGCCAGGCGGTCCACCATTTCGTTCAGCGCCACGATGCCCGCCGCCGCCAGAACGCCCGCCTGGCGCATGCCTCCGCCCAGGACCTTGCGGGCGCGCCGCGCCGTCTGAATGAACTCCCGGCTGCCGCACACAAGCGAGCCCACCGGGGCTGCGAGCCCCTTGCTCAGGCAGAAGGAGACTGAATCCGCATCGGCGGCGAGTTGCCGCGCCGGAACGCGCAAGGCCACGGCCGCATTGAACAGGCGCGCTCCGTCGATGTGCAGCTTGATCCCGTGGCGCCGGGCGATTTCGCCCACGGCTCTGAGGTAGGCCGGTTCGAGGGGTGCGCCGCCGCACAGGTTGTGGGTGTTCTCCAGGGAGATCAGCCGGGTACGCGGGAAATGGATGTTATCGCCCCGGATGGCGGCTTCCAACTCGTCCAGGGGGATTTTGCCGTCGGGCCGGTTCGGCACGATGCGCGGGTGGATGGAGGCAACCGCCGCTGATCCGCCCTGCTCGTAGTAGAAACTGTGGGCGAGGCTGCCCAGGATCATTTCGTCGCCCCGGCCGCAGTGGGCCATGTGGCTGACCAGGTTCGCCATGGTACCGCTGGGGACGAAAAGGGCGGCCTCCTTGGCGAGCCGCTCCGCCGCCAGAGCCTCCAGGCGGTTGACCGTTGGATCTTCTCCGAAGACATCGTCGCCCACCTCCGCTTCGGCCATGGCCTTGCGCATGGACGGGGTCGGTCGGGTCAAGGTGTCGGATCTCAGTTCAACCGGTTGCATATCATCCTCCTTTGAGCAATCCATCAGTTAGACCTGCGTTCATATGGCACATCCCAAGATGACCTGCAAGCCAGATCGTCGGCAATCTTGACTGTTTCAGCAATTTGACTGTAAAAACCGGTCTTGAATAGCTTTGACGGTGTTACTCCCGAAGCAAAAAAATTCCACTTTAATAGGGTTTATAAGGGAATGGCTTTCCGGCCGCGATCACGCCTTGCCAGCCATAACTGCTTTGGCGATGTGGCCCATCGAGGCTGGAGGCTTCTCCCTCTCATAATTGCCGATCCGGTGTTGTCGAGCGCCATGCACGGTCTTGAGTCAGAAATGAAGCCCCGCACCCGGCGCACCTCAGCAGGCGAAAACATCAGAATAAGGGGGGCCGATCATGTCGAAGAAGTTGTGGAAGCCATCGGAGGAAAGCGTAAAGCAGTCCAACATGTATCGCTTCATGCAGCACATCAACGCGAAATACCGAATCAAATTAGATGGCTATGCTGCCCTTTATGAATGGTCCATCCAAAACATCCCGGACTTCTGGGCGTCGATGTGGGACTTCGCCCAGGTCATCCACTCCGCGCCTTACCGGCAGGTGGTGGATGAGCCTACCAAAATGCCGGGTGCCCGATGGTTCTCCGGCGCGCGCCTGAATTTTGCCGAAAACCTCCTGCGTTACCGCGACGGTCGCACAGCATTGATCTTCAAAAGCGAGGGACAGCCATCGATCAAGATGACTTACGCCGAGCTCTACGAGGAGGTGGCGCGCATCGCTAAGTCGCTTCGCTCCATGGGAATCAAACCCGGCGACCGGGTGGTGGGGTTCATGCCGAACATGCCCCAGGCCATCATCGCCATGCTGGCCGCGACCAGCATCGGCGCCACCTGGTCCTCCTGTTCGCCGGACTTCGGCATCAAGGGCGTGCTGGATCGGTTCGGGCAAATCCAGCCGCGGGTCATTTTTACGGCCAATGGCTATTGGTTCAAGGGCAAGAAGATCGACTCGCTCGAACGCATCACCGGAATTCTGAAGGAGCTGCGCTCCATCGAACGGGTCGTGGTAGTGCCCTACACCGAGCCGGCACCCGACATCCGCAAGGTTCCGAACGCCGTGCTCTGGTCTGATTTCCGCGCCTCGGGATCCGGTCTGACGATCGACTTCGAGCAGCTGCCCTTCGAGCACCCACTTTACATCATGTACTCTTCCGGCACCACGGGGTTGCCGAAATGCATGGTTCAGAGCGCGGGCGGCATTTTGATCCACCACTTGAAGGAGCTCATGCTGCACACCAACCTCACCCGTTCGGACACCCTTTTTTACTTTACCACCTGCGGTTGGATGATGTGGAACTGGCTCACGAGCGGGCTGGCCGTGGGCGCCACTCTGGTGCTGTACGACGGCAACCCCTTTCACCCCCATCCCGGCGCTTTGTGGGAGATGGCCCAGGCGGAAGGCATCACGGTATTCGGCACGAGCGCGGGGTACATCGGTGCCCTCATGGCCTCAGGGGTTGTGCCGGGCAAACGGTACGACCTGGCGCCCCTGCGGGCCGTTTTATCGACCGGCTCGCCGTTGTCCGTGGAAGGCTTCGAGTTCATCTACCAGCACATCAAAGCGGACCTCCAGCTGGCCTCGATTTCCGGGGGCACCGACCTAAATGGCTGCTTCGCCCTGGGAAACCCGATGGACCCCGTTTACGCCGGCGAGTTGCAGTGCCGTGGCCTGGCCATGGATGTGCAGGCCTTCGATGCGGAGGGCAATCCCGTGGTCAACCAGCAGGGGGAGCTGGTGTGCCGCAAGGCTTTTCCCTCCATGCCGATCTATTTTTGGGACGACCCGGAAGGCAAGAAGTATTTCGGCGCCTATTTCGGCGTGTACCCGAACATATGGCGGCATGGCGATTTCATCGAAATCAACGAGCGCGGAGGGGTGGTGATCTATGGGCGCTCGGATGCGACGCTCAACCCCGGAGGCGTCCGGATCGGCACGGCCGAAATCTACAGCATCGTGGCCCTGATGCCGGAGATCGTGGACAGTGTCGTCATCGGCCAGAATTGGAAAAACGACGTGCGCGTCATCCTGTTCGTGCAGATGCCCGAGGGAGAGCAGCTGACCGAGGCCCTCAAGCAGAAGATCCGTGACACCATCCGCAACCTTGCCTCGCCGCGTCACGTGCCGGCCAAGATCATCGCCGTGCCGGGAATCCCTTACACGCTCAACATGAAAAAGGTGGAGATGGCCGTGAAAAAGGTCATCGATGGCAAACCGGTTCTCAACAAGGATGCGCTGAGCAACCCGGATATCCTGGATTTCTATGCCAACATCAAGGAGCTGCAGGAAGACTAGGAAAGGCGAGGGGTCAAGGGCTCGAGGGGGCAAGGGTTCAAGGTACAAGCAACTAAATTTCGGGCCTGCGGGCGTAAGAACCGGAGCTTCGTTGAAAAAATTTTTTTCCGCGACCAACTTGTCTCGGGGACAGGCTCCCCTGATGGAGATGCGAGCAGGCTTATCTCACTTATACCCTCGACCCCTTGACCCCTTAAACCTTATCTGATCAGGC
>JBLMXM010000248.1:0-11140 GCA_050257775.1 Hyphomicrobiales bacterium | reverse complement strand
GTGGCTTGCCGCGGCGGGCACCCCGCTCCGCCTGTTCGTGAGACGCCGCAATTTGGCATATTTAGTTGCCGGTCCAATAAGCGAGAGTCACATTTCGTTTCGCTTGAACGGCGCAGACAGATACGCACTATCGGGTGAACGCTTCCAGGCTGCCCGGAGGAGAATCCTGCGGGGTCCAGGCGGGTGGCCACGTTTGCACGCTCGGGTTAATTGTGCAGGAGCAGACATCTTGCTGATTGGAGGTAGATGATAAAAGAAAACGCGGATGGATCGATCCATCCGCGTTTTGTAAATGGACGCCTAAGCTCGACAGCTATGCTTGGGCGGTAGTCAGCACCATGGACACGCGACGGTTGGCGGCATTGTCGGAGGAAACCGGGCAGCACTCGCCCATGCCCACGGCTGTAATTCGGCCGGGATCAATACCTTTCTGGGTGAGCGCGGTTTTCACGGCGTTGGCGCGGCGTTCAGATAGCTGGAGATTGTACTGCTCGCTGCCGGTCTGATCCGTGTGGCCTTCTACCCGGATCATCGTTTGCGGGTATTGATTGAGCACGTGCGCGACCCGATCGAGTTCGGCATATCCTCCGGGCTTGAGAACGGCCGAATTCACGTCGAAGAACACGTCGCTCTTGAAGGTGGCCGTCAACATCTGCTCGTTGTTGCGCTGAATGGTGGCGTTGTTCTGCGCGATGGTTGAAGCCATGGCGTTGCGGAGATCCTGCTCCTGCTTGTCCATGTAGGCGCCGATCCGGTTCCCGACGATGCCTCCGATAACGGCTCCGGCGGCCGCACCAATAGCAGCTTTTTCTCGTTGATTATGACTGCCGGTGGCGGCCCCAAGCACGCCTCCGATGACGGCTCCCGTGCCGGCTCCCACGGCCGTCCCGGTTTGCTCCTTTTCGCCCATCGAGGCGCACCCGAATGCAACCAGAGTTCCAAGTACAACCAAGACCTTCAATGACGTTTGCATGCCCCACTCCCTTTCTATCTCATTTTTTGCAGCATGGAATGACTCATCTTAGCTCAGAACCGGTTTTTTGGCAACGTATTGCGGGATAGCCTGAGTCATGGCCGCCATGCCGACCGCATGCTTTGAACCCGGGCGTTTACCCGCCAGCCCTCGCGGCCGCCGAGAAGCATTTCTAATACGCCCGGGCCGGTTGCGGCGGATAGTAAGCGCCGGGGGTCGGCAGCGGAGGTGGCGGCGGAGATATAGACGGGCCAGTCCGGTAATTCCTTGGAGGCGGTGGCGGAAGCACATACCGGCTCAGTCGGGGCCGGGCCTGGGCGGCCGCCGGAATTTGGTTGCCCTTGGCATACATGCACTGCTGATAAGCATTGTCAAAGCGCCGTTGGACTTCCCATCCGGCCCCGTAGGCCTGGTTGTAAGCCATGGCAGAACCCGCCAGAAGACCGGCGCCAGCGCCGATGGCGGCTCCGGGGCCTGCATTGCCCGAGGCGGCGCCGATCAGGGCGCCTGCGGCTGCGCCCAATGCTCCTGCGGCGATCGCTCCCCCCGCCAGGTTCTGGTTGACGGTCTCGTTGGCCTTCCACCCGGTCTGGTTTTGAGCCCACTCGCGGCAGATTGCGTCATCAGCCTGAAACATCTCGAAGGACTTGCCGCCGCCCGGCATGACCAAGGCGCTTGGCCCCGGCGGTATGGTGGCACACCCGCTCACGAACCACCCGAGCACCAGCATAGCCATCCATGGTGTCCGTTTCATTTGGAAGCCCTCCTTAGCCGCCTTTACCGATTCGGCAGGACGGTTTCGGGAACCACATTCACACAGCCGGCCGCAAAAGACTGGGTGTACCGCAAGCAGCCGCGCATTAAGACGCTTGAGCCGCTGCTGCCTCCATGCCCGGCGTAACTCGTCCAGGGAATAGCCAGGAGCAGTGCCAGCAGCACTATGAATGTGATCATAGATTTTATCATCAGCAGGGTCCCTCGCTTGTCTCGGTGAACCCATTCATGCCGCTTCTAACCGAGTTAGACGCTTAACGCGTCAAACGGTTTACATGGTCGAGAAGAATAACCCCCACAGGTGCATAGCCAAAGAAACTCTCTGAGTTCATAATATTTTATGAATACATGCGAGATAGACCGTGTCCTCCGGAGGGAGCACGGGCCGGCGGTTTCCGCTCGCAGCCTGATCGCCATTTTGCATTTTCCGGCAGAAGTGATAAGATAAATCCGCTTATTAAGCCGCTTCGGCTTGCCTGCAACGATAATGGGGCTGGGAAGGAGTTGTCACGAACGGGGACCTAGGATGTTTGGTAAAGTCGCCAACGCGTTGATCCGAAAGGAAGCCGATGCGTATCGAGCCCAGGGGCTTCAGGAGGAAGCCCTGAAGGTTCTCCAGAAGGCTTTGGCCGCATCGCCCAACCTCCATCCGGATGTGAGGACGGGCATCGAGCAGCAGATCCGTCAGATCGAGGCGGAAATGTCCGGCACAGCTTTCGAGGAACGCCAGCAGCTTTCCGAAGAGCAGATTGCCGTTATCAGGGAGGGCTGGTGCGAGAACTCTACCTTGGATGATGTTGTCGTCTGCGGTCAGGCGCTTCACGCCTTGGGGCGTCATGGCGATGCTCTGGCTGAGTTCAAAAACTCGATTCAAAGGGGATATTCAGCCCATCGCGTCCTCGCTCCCGTGGCCGACTGCTTCGTCCACCTGAATGCCCCCCACGAACTGCCCGGCCGCGTGACCAATTTTGCCAAGGAGATGTTTCCTGAACCCAAGGAAGGCTTCAACTTCATGCTTTCGTTAGGGGAGCAGATGCTGGCGACTGGAGATCATGAACATGCCGCGGCGCTCGGCCGGCACTTGGCTGAGTTCAAAGGAGTGCCGCCAAACTACCGCAAGCGGCTGGACGCACTTCTAAAGGCACTGGGATCCTCAGGAAACGACAGAAAGTCTCGCCGGGAAAAAGGCCAGCCGGAAACAGCCGATCCCATCCCCCCTCGATCCATTCTCCTGAGGATTCGAGATGCATTCAAGTTTCTTACAATCCGAGATAGGTAGAATCCATCTCAAACTCAAAAATGCATCTGGCACCTGATGGTCCCGCCGTTGGCGGGACTCCGCTTTCGAATCAGGCTGCGCCCGGCTTTAGGGCGTGATCTGCCATATTTAGGATGGATCCTATTTGCCGGAGCCACGATCGAGTCGATGGTGATGTCTTGCCGCTCCGGGCGCGTGCCGGGCACGCGGTTGCACGGGCAGCAGCGAGACTTTGACACGCTTTTGCCTGTTCGGCCCATGGCCCTAAATCCAAGCCATCCTCGCCGGGTGGTTATTGCCGTCCCTGTTCAAGGAGGTGATCCCATGAGAGTCCGCCCAAGAACCGTGTTTATGACCCTGTCGGTCGCGGCATTAGCGATCCTGTGTAGCTCCGCTCAAAGCCAGGTGCTCAAAGCCCCGGCAGGAAGCGGCTGGAACGTGGTGCAGGGATTCGCTGGAAACAGCATCCAGGCGGAAGTTAGATCAGCCACGATCGGAGGAGGTGGCCTGGAGGGTCTGCCGAACCTCGTTAGCGGTGATGCCGGAAGCGTCGGCGGCGGCGCCGGCAACCGGGCCGGTGAATCGGCCACGGTAGCCGGCGGGCTTTACAATAGCGCCGAAGGTTACCGGTCGGCCATCGGCGGCGGCGGATACAACGTGGCGGACCGCGACGGCGCGACAGTCGCCGGAGGCTATGGCAACCGGGCCATCGGCGGCTACGCGACCATCGCCGGTGGAACCATCAATGCGGCGTTGGAGGTCAATGCCGCCGTCGGAGGGGGCTCGGGGAATACGGCCTCCGAGCGGCACACCTTCGTCGGCGGCGGCACCTCCAACACGGCCAGTGGATTTGCCTCGCTCATCGCCGGTGGCGTTTACAACGCATCCATGGCCGCTTACGCCGCAGTGGGCGGCGGGATATCCAATGCAGCCAAGGCCAGAGAGGCCGTTATCTCTGGAGGAGCCGGCAATACGGCCGAAGGCGATAATTGCTCGATCGGGGGCGGTCTCAACAATCGGATCAGCGCCAACTATGCGACGATCGCCGGCGGCCGGGCCAACAAGGCCGGCAACCCCGGCTCCGGCCCCGGCGATGCTGCCTATGCCAGCGTGGGCGGCGGGGATTCGAACCAGGCTTCCGGCGCCTACTCCGTCGTTCCCGGCGGCGCATTCAATTCGGCCGGCGGTGCGTTCAGTCTCGCGGCCGGCCGGAGGGCCAAAGTCCAGGGCTCCCACGCGGGAGCCATGGTTTTTGCCGATGCCACGGATTCCGACTTTCAATCGCAGGCTGGCAACGAGTTTGCCGTGCGCGCCACCGGTGGAGCTCGTTGGGTCTCCGCCGTAGATGCCCATGGCGATCCGCTCGCCGGCGTCCGCCTGGCGGGTGGCAGCGGCGCCTGGGAGTCTTTGAGCGACCGCCGGGCCAAGAAGGACTTCACGCCCGTCGATTCGCAGGAGATTCTGAAAAAAGTGGCGGAGCTTCCCCTGACGAGCTGGAGCTACCTCGCTCAGCCGTCATCCATCCGCCATATGGGGCCCACCTCGCAGGAATTCAAAGCCGCCTTCGGCCTGGGAGAGGATGAGAGGTTCATCTCGACCGCCGATGCGGACGGAGTTGCCCTCGCCGCCATACAGGGGCTTTATCGCCATATCTGCGATGTGGAACGCCAGCTCGCCGCCAATGAAGAACGAATGCGGACAATGGAGGCGCTGATCCGCGATCAGCAAAGGCGGCTTGAAGGGTCGGAGCAGCGGTAGGTGGCTTGCGGGGTTGCAGCCTCAGACCTTCTTGAACGCCGACTTGGGGAAGAAACAGTACGGGCACTCCTCGGGCGCCTCGTCGCCGTAATGCACATGACCGCAGATGCGGCAGCGCCACGCGGTTGTCCCCGCCTCAAGATGGATGGTGTCCTTGTCCAGATGAATCGGAAGGTCTTCGAGCGCCGGCATCACCGGTGTGTAGCCGCCGAGGGCAAAGCCGGACAGGATGAGGCGCTGCACCTCACTGGTGCCCTCGTAGATCCGAAACAGCCGGCAGTCCCGCAGAATCTTCTCGACCGGGAACATCCGGGTATAGCCGTAACCTGCGAAGATCTGCAGCGCCTCGCTGGCGACCTCAAAGGCGATTTCAGTGGCGTACAGCTTGGAGACGGACGCCGCAATGGTGGGGTCCATGCCCTGGTCGGCTTCCCAGGCGGCCTTCCAAACCAGCAGTCGCGCGGTTTCCACTTTCTGGTACATGTCGGCGATTTTATGTTGGATGGCCTGGAAATCGGCGATCTTGCTGCCGAATGCCCGACGCCGCTTGGCATAGTCGATGGCAAACTCCATGGCCGAGCGTGCCGCGCCGACCGCAAATGCGCCGATCGACGGTCGTGTGCGCGCAAAGGTTTTCATCGCGAGCACAAACCCCTCGCCGGGAGGAGCCAGAACATTCTCTTTGGGAACCCGGACATTGTCCAGGTGGATTCCCACGGTGTTGGACCCGCGCTGGCCGAGTTTGGGAATGCGCCGTCCGATCGTAACCCCTTTCCAGCTCTTCTCGACGATGAAAGCACAAATGCCCTCGTGCTTTTTTTCCGGAGCGACCGTGGCGAAGATGGACATGTAGTCGGCCAGGCCGCCGTTGGTGATCCAGTACTTGGTTCCATTGAGAATGTAGTCGTCGCCGTCCCGCTTGGCGAGGCAGCGAATGCCGGAGACATCCGATCCCATGGTGGGTTCGGAGGTCGCAAAGCAGATCAGCTTGAAATTCTTAACCAGATCCGGGAAATATTTTTTCTGGAGCGAGGTGTTGGTGGAAAGCCTGAGAGGTTCCATGCCGAGGGAGTTGTCGAAAATGGAGGTGGCAAGGCCGGCACAAGCGGCGGCCAGTTCCTCGGTAATGATGACGGTGTCGACCAGCCCAAGGCCCCGTCCGCCATACTCCTTGGGGATGTCGAGGTTCATGATGCCGGACTCCCAGGCCTTGCGCAATACGGGCATGGGTGTGTCGTCGGCAGCGTCGTAATACCAGGCCACGGGGAGGATCTCCCTTAAGGCGAACTCCCGGGCCTTCTTCTGAATCGCCATCTGTTTCGGAGTGAGCTGGAAGCCGAGCATGAGATGAACCTCCTGGGATGAGAGTAGAGGTAGACTTTTCTATACTGGATGGCCTACGTCAAAGCAACAAGAATGGCATTTACCTACATCAAACTTCTGCTGATGGCTTTTTGCTGGGGCGGCACGTTCATCGCCGGACGGGTGCTGGCTCAGAGCGTCGGCCCGTTTTCAGGCGCCTTTCTGCGCTTTGCCGTAGCCTCCGTGTGTCTGTCCGCCATCATGCTGCATCGGCAGAAGATGCTGCCGCGGCCCTCCGGCAAACACGTCCTGGTTTTGCTTCTAATGGGAATGACGGGGATCTTCTCTTACAACGTGCTATTCCTGAAGGGGCTGAAACTGATTGAAGCCGGCCGCGCGTCCGTTATCATCGCGTGCAATCCTATTTTCATCGCACTGATGTCGGCGGTATTTTTCCGCGAGCGCTTGAATGTCCTGAAGGTGATCGGCATCGTCGTTTCGGTCGGCGGCGCTATCGCGGCAATAGCCCGGGGAGATTGGTCCGGGCTGCTGAGTGGCGGGTTCGGATGGGGCGAGCTTTACATCTCTGGCTGTGTCGCCAGCTGGGTTGCCTATTCGCTCTTCGGCAAAACCGTGATGTCGTCTCTCTCCCCGCTCGTGGCGGTCACGTACAGCTCGGTGGCCGGGGCCCTCTTCCTCTTTCCGGCAGCCCTGATGGAAGATCTCAGAGGGGCTGCCGCTTATCCGCTCGATGCATGGGTGAGCATATTCTATTTGGGCTTTTTCGGGACGGTGCTGGGTTTTGTCTGGTATTACCAGGGAATTCAGCGCATCGGTCCCGTGCGTGCCGGCCTCTTCATCAACTTCGTGCCGGTCTTTGCACTGCTGCTCGCCTTCTTGGCGCTGGGGGAACCTGTGACGCCATCCCTGCTGATCGGTGCGGTCCTCGTGTCTTCGGGCGTATGCCTGACTACCCTTGGATCTCGTCGCGCCTGAAGATCGGCTTGGGATGCGCCTCTTATAGAGTCTCGGCTCCCCAAACCGTTAGATGTATGACTCGATGAACCTGCGGATCTCCTCTCGGCCCCGGAAAATTCCGAAATGGCCTTCACACAGGATGTCCGCATTCAACTTTAGGATGAGGCCCAGCGATCGCACGTAATCGGAATGGTTGGACAAGAGATCGGGGTGTAGGGGACCGTGGATGTCCTGGCCGAATAGCACTCGCTGGGAATCCATGTCGGCCACATAGACGACCGAACCGGGCGAATGCCCCGGGCAATGGTAGGCGGTGATTTCCCCGCTTCCCACCGGTATCAGCTCCTTGGCTCCCTTGATCTTGTGATCAACCGGCAAGGGTGCCATGTGCTCCCCGTACCATGCGGCGGCCGTTACGTCGCTGTCGCCGTTTTCCAGGAAGACGGCATCGAGCTGGTGGGCCACCACCTTGCATCGATAGCGCTTGCGGATTTGCTCGGCTCCTCCGGCGTGATCGAAATGGCAATGGGTCAGAAAAAGGTGAGTGATGGTTACATCCTTCGGAATCGCCCGAGCCACCTGGGTGCAAAGTTTCTGAACGCCTCCGCCGCAGCCGGCATCGATCAGGGCGGCGGCATGCCCAAAACGGACGAGGTAGATCGCCGCATCCTCGGGCGCGGTGAGCCCGGAGCCACCGACCTGCCACACGTTTTTGGACACCTGCATCTTTTTCCCTTTCAGCCTTTGCAATGTCCCATACTGCATTATATTCGTGCACACCGGTGCAGCGCAAGCCCATGAAGGAGGAAGAACCCCATGATGTTGAAGGACTACTTTGAGGAAAAGAAGGGTATGGGGGTATTGGCAACCGCCGCCAGCTCCGGCAAGGTGGATGCAGCAATTTACGCCCGCCCCCATTTCATGGAGGACGGAAGCATGGCGTTCATCATGCGGGACCGCCTCACCCACCATAATCTGAAGTCCAACCCTTACGCCACGTTCCTTTTTATTGAAAAAGGCCCCGGTTATGAAGGCAAACGCCTGTTTTTGAAGAAATTGCGCGAAGAACAGAATCCGGAACTGATCAGCAAGATCAAGCGCCGCAAATACACCGACGACAACGAGGAGCCCAAGTTCCTGGTTTATTTTACCCTGGAAAAGGAACTGCCGCTGATCGGGGGCAATCCATCCTAATCTTACTGAAAACCTCGATCATGGAAGACCGTGTCAAGATAGGGGTCAGCGCTTGCCTGCTCGGACGGAAGGTCCGATATGACGGCGGCCACAAACACGACCATTACATCACCGACATCCTGGGTGAACACCTGGAGTTTGTGCCGGTGTGCCCTGAGGTTGAGGCGGGATTCCCCATTCCGCGGGAGGCCTTCCGTCTGGTCGGCGACCCGCAAAACCCACGTCTGGTAACATCCCGCAGTCATGTCGACCACACCGAGCGCATGATCGCCTGGGCCGAAAAGCGTGTCCGCGATCTCGAAAAAGAGAATCTGTGCGGGTTCATCTTCAAGCGCGGCTCGCCCAACAGCGGGCTCTGCCGGGTGAAGGTCTACAACCCTAAGGGCATGGCGGAAAAGAAAGGGGTGGGGATCTTTGCGCGCGCCTTCACACGACACTTCCCCCTTTTGCCCGTGGAGGAGGAAGGCCGTCTGAACGACCCCACGCTGCGGGAGATGTTCATCGAGCAGATCTTTGCCTTCAAGCGCTGGCGCGAGACATTGGCCCGTCCAGCGAACCCGAACAACCTGGTCGATTTTCACACCCGCCACAAACTGCTCATCCTGGCCCACAGCCCGGCGCATGCGACCCTCATGGGGAAGCGGTTGGCCGGCGCCAGCAAAAGGCCGATCAGGGACATTTATGCCGAATACGAGAAGCTGCTGGTCGAGGCCCTGCGACTCAAGGCAACCCTGAAAAAAAACATGAATGTGCTGCAGCACATCATGGGTTACTTCAAGAAACAGCTCTCGGCCGACGAAAAACAGGAACTGCTGGATGTCTTGGATCAATACCGCCGGGAGTATGTTCCCTTGATCGTGCCGGTCACTCTGCTGAATCACTATGTTCGCAAATACGACCAGCCCTACTTGAAGCGGCAGGTGTATCTCAGGCCGCATCCGATCGCCCTGAAGCTGAGAAATCATGCCTGAAGGCAACGCCTGATGCATTGCCTTTTTTTATTCCTTTTGTCAAAATACCCACCGTCAGATGGAGTGGGCCGTCCGCCGTGCGCCTCCTTGGTGAACTAATAGCTGTGACTTCCCGCGGCCGGCATCCTGCTCCGGATGAGGACGACCACGCGTTGATGGATTTAATTGCCGGTTTGACAGCCTAACCCTTCATGACAGGATGCCCGCCCATGAAAAACATGATTGCACTGGCGATCGCCGGATCGGTCTTTCTGCATTGGGGCACGCTCGCCGCCGAAGAAGTAAAGCTGAGCGAGGCCACTCAGGCCTGTATCGAATGCCACCGAGTCATCCACCCGGGAATCATCGCAGATTGGCAACACAGCCGACACTCCCGGATCACCCCTCAGGAGGCCATGGCGGTCAAAGGACCGGGGCTCAAGGTATCCAGCCCATCGGTGCCGCAGGACCTGCAGACTGAGGCGGTCGGATGCGCCGAGTGTCACACTCTGCGGGGCAAGGAGCATGCCGACACTTTCGAGCACAACGGCTATGCCATCCACGTCGTCGTCAGCCCGGGCGATTGCCGCACCTGCCACTCGCAGGAGGCCGAGCAGTACTCCAAAAATATCATGGCTCATGCCTACAAAAACCTCGCCGGCAACAAGATTTTCAACGATCTGGAGCATACCATCCTCGGAAGCGTTCAACGCCAGAACGGTCAATGGTCGCTCCAGGCTGCCAACGCCGCCACCAAGGCTGAAAGCTGCTATTACTGTCACGGGACCAGGCTCAAGGTTTCGGGAAAAGAGGTCCGCAACACCGAGATGGCCGGGGAACTCGAATTCCCGAAGATCGACGGTTGGCCGAACCAGGGGGCCGGACGGGTCAATCTCGACGGCACCCTGGGCTCGTGCACTGCGTGCCACACCCGGCACCGTTTTGCGATCGAAATGGCCCGCCAGCCTTACACCTGCAAGGAATGCCACGCGGGTCCGGACGTCCAAGCCTTCAAGGTCTACGAGGTAAGCAAGCACGGAAACATTTTTTCGACCCACGGTAAGGAGTGGAATTTCAATGCGGTGCCGTGGACCGTCGGCAAGGACTTCACGGCGCCGACCTGCGCGGCCTGCCACGTCAGCCTGGTGGTGAACACCGAGGGCGAGGTGGTGGCCCAGCGTACCCACCGGATGAACGATCGCCTGCCATGGAGGCTGTTCGGGCTGGTGTATGCGCATCCGCATCCCCGCGATCCGGACACTGCTGTCATCCGCAACCGGAACGGCCTGCCGCTGCCGACCGATCTTGGCGGCGGTTACGCAGCCCGATATTTGATCGACCCGACGGAGATGGACAAGCGCCGTCAGACAATGCAGGCCGTGTGCCTGAACTGCCACGGGACCTCCTGGGTGGGCGGGCAGTGGACCCGGTTCGAGAACACCATCCGCGAGACCAATGCCAAGACCCTCCAAGCGACCCGCATCATCCAGGACGCTTGGGCGGCCGGCCTGGCCTCAGGACTGGATCGGAAGGCAAGTCCTTTCGACGAGGCGATTGAGCGCCGCTGGGCGGACATCTGGCTGATTTACGCCAACACCATCCGGTTTGCGTCGGCCATGGGCTGCGGCGGTGACTACGGTGTTTTCGCCGACGGCCGCTACCAGCTGAACAAGGCCGTCATGGACATGCAGGACTGGATGGAATTACGGCGTCAGATGCCGCCCTCAAAGAAGCCGTAACGACGGCGTCACAGGGTAACCACATGGCATTCCCTGGGATCCATGAATCCCGCGTGCACTGTCTGAACGATCGCCCGGTCGTTCGGGGCCGCTTTGTTCTATACTGGATGCAGCAGTCCCAACGCGCGGAGTTCAATCACGCCCTTGAGTATGCCGTCCGGGAGGCCAACCGGATCGGGCAGGGTCTTGTCGTCGGCTTCGGGCTGACCGACGA
>JBLMXM010000247.1:0-4906 GCA_050257775.1 Hyphomicrobiales bacterium | reverse complement strand
CTTTCAAGCTCTCCGGCGGCGAAAAACGGCTCGTATCGTTGGCGACGGTGCTCGCCATGGAGCCCGAGGCGCTGCTGCTCGACGAGCCCGAAAACGGGCTCGATGCCCGCACACGCGGCCGGCTGATCGAGATCCTGCCCGGCCTGGATTTATCATACGTCCTGATATCGCACGAACTGGACTTTCTCACCGCCACGGCCGACGCCGTCTACACCATGGAAAACGGAAAAGTGCTGCTGGACCAGGAGTTCCGGGCGCACCAGCACATGCACGCCCACCCCCTGGGCGCCCGCCCGCACGAACATTATACCCTGGAAGATGTACAGCCACTCAAGCGACCTCGCGCGCAAAAAGAGTAGAAGCTATTTCAAAAATGCATCTGACACCCGATGGCGGCGTTGCGGGCCTCTCGAAATGCTCACATACTACCGTGTATGCTGCGCTTTCGAATCGGCCTGCGCCTTGCCCTCGGGCGTGATCTGCTATTTTTGAGATGGCTTCCAAGAAGACGGGAGGGCCGGTGAAATTTGAAGCGGTTATCTTCGACCTGGACGGGACTCTGCTGAACACCCTCGATGACCTGGCGGATTCCATGAACTGTGTTCTCGAGCGGAACCGGCTGCCGAAACACGAGCCGGCGGCTTACAAATACTTCGTGGGTGACGGCATGGATATGCTCGTGCGGCGGGCGCTGCCGATGGATGTCGCCGACTCGGGCGAATTTCAACGCTTCCTGAGGGAGATGAAGAACGAGTACGCCCTCCGGTGGGCCGAGAAAACGCGGCCGTACGAGGGAGTTCCGGAAATGCTCGAAGCCTTCTCGGCGGACGGTTTGGATATGGCTGTGCTTACCAACAAGCCCGACGACGCCACCCGGCAGATTATCCGGCGATTTCTGCCGGACGCCCCGTTCCGGCTGGTCATCGGCGCGACCCCTGAAAAACCGAAGAAACCGGACCCGGCCGTCGCTCTGGAGATCGCGGGCCGGCTGAACCTGCCGCCGGAGCGGTTCGTTTTCGTGGGCGACTCCTCGATCGACATGCGCACGGCGGTGGCAGCCGGCATGTTTCCCGTGGGCGCATTGTGGGGATTCCGGACGAGGGAGGAATTGATCGCGGCAGGGGCGAAGATGCTTTTTGAGCGGCCGGCTGATCTCCTGCCCCGGTTGCGGCAGCTTGAATAGGGCAGGATTCAGCTTTCCGCCGCTTCAGGTCGACATTTTTCAGAGACGTGCCATCCCGCCATCGGTGTGACTTCCGGGTGCTGGATGCATTCGTGAGACAGCTTCTAAGTGGGCGCGGCATCGCACCGCTTGATCCGAGTCAGCCATACCGCCATCCGGTGGGGTAACCCGCACGGCATAGGCGATGCATGGGTCGAGGGAGTCAAACCATTGTGGCAACTCCACGGACGGCTGCGGATCAGGAGCCGGGATGTCGATCCAGACGCACTCCTTCAGCCCGGGCACCGGCTTCGCCGGGGTGCGGGCAGGCCGAAGGAGAGCTCCACGGCCGTTCTGATGATCTCCCTTGAACTTATGGCGCCAGAAGGTCGCCACAAAAAGCAGCCCCAGGCCGATAAATATGAGGCGCAGGGGGTCGCGGGGGGATGAGCTCGGGATGGGTTCTCTGGTGCCGAGGGAGGTTTCGTCGCCGGAGCCGGCGATCGAGGCGGCCGAGGTGCGCAGCACGGCGCCTTGCCCGGCCGCGTGGTTCGGGTGGAAAAAATAGATGACGCCCACCCCCACTCCGAGGAGAGCAAGCAGGATCCGCGGGCTTAGCCATATGGTGCGGAGATGCCGAGCTATCATGCCGCCAAAAGTAGGTAGACCATCCGGACGACGGTATAGGGTCGATCCCTGATTTTACGGGAAAAACAGTAGATCTTACCCCGATTGCAGGGCGGATGGGGAGTAGGACGAAATACAGGATGGCATGTATTGCGGCGGACAGGACCGTCCGCTATGGTTAAATCGGTTGTGCATTATGATTCCTGCCATACAAACCGCGTGCTATGCACGCGGCAGCAGGTTCAACGTTGGAGCACTAGCGTGCTCTCGTCTTTTCGGCCTATGGCCGAAAATCCAAGCCGCCCGTTAGGCGGGCGGTCATTGACTCCAAGCGGCAAGGGGCGCCATAAGTTAACAGGTGCTCACATTGCGGCCGGCCTCGCTTATCGGCCCAAAACACGGCGTATATGGCAGGATTCAGGCGGCAGCGCGTGTGCCGACGATCGGGCGATGAGGGGACATTTAACGGCGTCCAGAAGGGGGTGCACCGTGGGTCGTGCTCAAAGCTCTCTGGAAGATAGGGTTTCAGCCAGTTCCGCGGATTGCCAGGCCGAATGCCTGCGGGCGCTGCTGGTTCAGAGGCTGGAACGGCAGGGCGTGGAACAGCCCAACATGAAGGGCTTTCTCCGGGAGCTCGCCAAGGTGCTCAGCGCGGTCCCTGAATTGAGCCCGTCCGCAGCGAACGCAAAACTGCACTACCTGGGCTGGACCGACGTGGCTCTGGATTATCAGTCGATGCAGCTCGCATCCGTATGCCTGGGGGGCCACTAGCGTGGGTCATCGCTTGGGGTTGATCAGGCCATGCTCGAAGGCAAACGCCGTGAGAGCTGCGGCGTTGTGCAGGTCGAGCTTGCCCATGATGTTGGCGCGGTGCTTTTCGACGGTCTTCACGCTGATGCTGAGCATCTCGGCAATTTCCTTGTTCTGGTAGCCTTCCCCCAGCAGCTTCAGAATCTCTTTCTCGCGTTGCGTGACCGTGTCGAGGGAGGTTTTGCTTTTCAGCGTTTTCCGGCCGCCCAGGTAACCCTCCAGAACGCTTCCGGCGATTCCGGGACTGATATACTTCTTGCCCTCCAGCACGCTGCGGATGGCCATTCGCAATTCTTCCCGGCTGGAGTCTTTTATGGCGTATCCGTCCGCCTGGGCTTCGAACGCCTGCAGCACATACTGGTCGGATTCGTGAATACTCAGTACCAGGATCTTGACTTCGGGCATGGCCGACTTGATCTCCCTCAGGACCGAAAACCCGTTCATTTTAGGCATGGAGAGATCGAGGAGCACCAGGTCCGGCTTTGATTTTCGGATTAAATGGATGGCTTCAAGCCCATCCTCGGCTTCTCCCACGATTTCATACTCCGGGCTGGGCGAGAGCATGGCCTTGAGGCCCTCGCGGAACAGCTGGTGATCCTCGACGATCAAGATTTGCTTTTTCGGTTCCATGGCGGACATCTCCTTCGCCGCCGGCGGATTGTCCGTCTGGGGATGGCCGGGTCCAATAGAGGTTTATAGAAGCGCGAGCCGAGCTCAATTATCCTTAGCACAATAAACGAAAGCACGCAAACCCGTTCCGGACCGGTCGGGCACGCCCCGATATGAAAATACAGGATTAACCCTATTTTTACTTATCCTTCACTTAGGATAGAAAAATATGAAAAACCCCGGAAGAGGCCATCTGCTGCGATGAATTCCTTGTGACGTCATCCGATTCCAGATTCATGCGGCGGGAAGAGAGGAAGCACGCCATGCGGACGGTTTGTGTGGTTTCAGACACCAAGCGGAGCTGCAGGTGGGGCACGGTGCGGCCGTGCAACCAGCGGGATCGTTTCCCGGTCGACTGGAAGGACCCGCTGGAGCTGTACGGCAGCTTCCGGGCAGACCTGACGGCCCCCGGTTTCGATTCGGCGGCCGAGCGAAACCAGGTGAAGGAGCTGATCCGGGCTCGCGGCGCCGGGTGGGTCTGGTCGAACCGGCACCGGCTGGTGTCGCTGCGCAAACTTATTTCCCGGGCCGAGACGGGCAGGTTCGCCCGGCGGCCGGGCCGCGGTGCCGCGGCCGAGGTGCGCCATGGATCGAAACTATGACGCCGTGATCGTCGGGGCCGGGCTGGCCGGCCTGCGCGCCGCCATCGAGCTGGGGGGGCAGGGGCGAGTGGCGGTGCTCAGCAAGGTGTTCGCCACGCGCTCCCACTCGGGGGCCGCCCAGGGCGGCATCGGCGCCGCTATCGGCAACGAGGAGGAAGACCAGTGGGAATGGCACATGTTCGACACGGTCAAGGGCGGAGATTACCTCGGTGACCAGGACGCCGTCGAGATCATGACCCGGGATGCGCCCCGCACCATCTACGAGCTGGAGCACCTGGGGGTGCCCTTCAACCGTACGCGCGACGGACGGATCGCTCAGCGCGCCTTCGGCGGCCACACCCGCGGTTTCGGAAAGGCCGCGGTGAAGCGGGCCTGCTATGCCGCGGACCGCACCGGCCGGGTCATACTGGATACCCTCTGGGAACAGAGCCTGCGCAAGGGCATCGACTTTTTCGATGAATTTCACGTGCTGTCCCTGATGATGGACGACGCCGGCTGCTCCGGGGTCGTCGCCTACGAGTTAGCAACGGGCGAGATCGTCGCCTTCCACAGCAAGGCGGTCCTTCTGGCCACCGGGGGGGCCGGCAAAATCTACAAGACCACATCCAATGCGCTTGCCTCGACCGGGGACGGGATGGCGCTGGCCTATCGTGCCGGCGCGCCGCTTGAGGACATGGAATTCGTGCAGTTCCACCCGACCGGAATTTACAAGCTCGGGATTCTCATCAGCGTGGCCGCTCGCGGCGAGGGAGGGGTCCTGCGCAACGGCGCGGGGGAACGGTTCATGGAACGTTACGCCCCGGTGATCAAGGACCTGGCCCCGCGCGACCTGGTGTCGCGCTGCATCCTGGATGAAATCCGCGCCGGCCGCGGCATCAACGGCAAAGACTATGTCCACCTGGATCTCACCCACCTGGGTCCGGACGTCCTCGGCCACAAGCTGGCCGAGATCGTCGCCTTCCACAGCAAGGCGGTCCTTCTGGCCACCGGGGGGGCCGGCAAAATCTACAAGACCACATCCAATGCGCTTGCCTCG
>JBLMXM010000246.1:0-9681 GCA_050257775.1 Hyphomicrobiales bacterium | reverse complement strand
CTCATAAGCCGTAATGCGTGCCTTGGACTTGGCCTGCCGTGCCTTGGGCGCCATGCGGATCCATTCCAACTCGCGCTCGAGGGTTTTCTGGCGCTTGCTTTCGGACTTTTCCTCCTGCTTCAACCGGGCCTGCTTCTGTTCGAGCCAGGAGGAGTAGTTGCCTTTCCAGGGGATGCCCCGGCCGCGGTCCAGTTCGAGGATCCAGCCGGCGACGTTGTCGAGGAAATAGCGGTCGTGAGTCACGGCAATGACCGTCCCGGGATACTGTTGGAGGTGGTGTTCCAGCCAGGCGACTGTCTCGGCATCCAGGTGATTGGTCGGCTCGTCCAGAAGCAGGATGTCCGGCTTCTGCAGCAGGAGCCGACAGAGGGCCACCCGCCGACGCTCGCCGCCTGAGATCACTTTCACCGGCGTGTCTCCCGGCGGGCAGCGCAGGGCATCCATCGCCATCTCCAGACGGGAGTCGAGATCCCAGGCGTCCAGCGCATCGAGCTTCTCCTGGACGGCGGCCTGCCGCTCAAGGGCCTTGTTCATCTCCTCCTCCGACATGGGCTCGGCCAGCTTTTCGTTGATCCGGTTGAACTCCTCGATTAGCTTAACCGTATCCCGGACGGCCTCCTCCACTACGTCACGAACCGTTTTGGATTCATCCAGCCGGGGCTCCTGCTCAAGGAACCCGACGCTCATCCCGGGCGAGACCACCGTCTGCCCGACGAACTCCTTGTCCACGCCGGCCAGGATGCGCAACAGCGAACTCTTGCCGGCGCCGTTCAGCCCGAGCACTCCGATCTTGGCGCCGTAGAAATAGGAAAGGGAAATGTCTTCCAGCACGGGCCGTTTGTCATAGTACTTGCTGACCCGGATCATCGAATAGATGACCTTGTTGGGTTGGTCGCTCATTCGGCTGCTCTCCCTAACAAAAAAGGGGCCGTGCACCTCGCGGCCCCGTGGGATCGGCGTAATGTCGGGTTATTTGGGGAACTCGATCCTGACCTTCTCGTGCGCGCCCGTTACTTTGATCTTGACCTTCAGGTCGAGGCTGTCATTGCGCATCCCCAAGGCCAGATGGGTTTTTCCCTTGTCGCCTTCGATGTGGGTGATGTCGCGCACAGCGGACATGATCTTCTGGGCCACGCCGGCTCCCGGGGAGGGCAGTTCGGCTTCACGGTAGGTAGCCAAGACCTTGACCTCGCCTTTCTTGTTCCGCCGGATGGTGATTTCCTTGGCGTTGTCGTTGACTCCGTGCAGCGCCGCCAATGCGAGCCATTTAAGGGCGGCCTCCTCCCGGTCCGGGTCTTTTTCGATGACGCACATTTCCTTCAGCGGATCGGTGGTGGCATAGCAGTCGCAAAGCTCCTGAACCTTCAAGTGCAAATTGCGCTTTTCCTTCATAACCGGGCCTCCTTTTGCGAAACTTCCAATTGAGCTCAAGTTGGCGAAAATTTAGTCACTCCTGGGCGCATTGCAAGCTTCGGATCATTTCACGACCTCCAGGGGCTCCACCTCGAAGATCAACAGACTATTCGGGCCGATCATCTTCCCGGCTCCCCGGGCGCCATAGGCCAGCTTCGAGGGAATCCAGAGCCTGTACTTGCCGCCGACTTTCATATGCTGCAGCCCTTCGGTCCACCCCGGGATGACCCCGCCGACGTCGAACACCGCCGGCTGGTTTCGGCTGTAAGAGCTGTCGAACTCGGTGCCGTCGATCAGGGTGCCGCGGTAGTGCACCTTCACGCGGTCGGTCTCCTGGATGGCAGCGCCGGTGCCCTCCTGGAGAACCTGGTACTGCAGCCCGCTCGGGGTGGTCACCACACCTTGCTGGGACTTGTTCTTGTCCAGGAAGGCATCTTCTTCTTTTTGATTCTTATCGGCCAAGGCGGCCAGACGCTTGGATTGCTCCTCCTGCATCTTCGCTGAGAATTCCTCTTTGGTCTTTTCTTCCTCCTCCGTGCTGATGAGCGAAGGCCGTTGATTCATGGCGTCCTGGATGCCGAGCATGAAAAGGTCCAAATCGATTTTGGTGGGCGTCTCGCTGAAACTTTGGCCGATTTCCCGGCCGAACACGTAGCTGATCTTCTGTTCGAAGGTCTTGATCTCGGGGGCCTTGCTCGCGGGCTTGTCCGTGGAGCATGCCAGAAGCAGGATCATCGTTCCCATGACCACCGGTACCACTTTCGCGTGTTTCATTATATTCTCCTTCCTATCAATGTTGGTGGGTTCCACTAGAGTGAAGTCTCTCTCTCAGGCAGCTTTCGGGTTGGACCCATCCGGCAGGATGGTGCTCTCGTCGAAAATGGCCGATGCCAACTGGTCGCCGTTGATGAGGGCATCCTTCAGGTTGGCCTCGCGCAGGTTGGTCCCGGACAGGTCGGCGCCGCGCAGATCGGCCCGCCTCAGGTCCGCCCCTCGCAGATAGGCACGGAACAGGTGGGCGTATTTGAGGTCCACGGTGTTGAGGTTGGCCAGGCTCAGGTTGGCCATGATCAGGTTCGCATGGCTCAGATCGGCGTTGTGCAGGTCCGCTTGGCTCAGGTTGGCCTCGCGCAGGTCGGCCCCCCGCAAATCGGCGCTGCCGAGATCCGCCCCCTTGAGGTAGGTTCGGAAGAGATTGGCATCCCGCAGGATGCAGCCTTCCATCATGGCCCGGCTCAGGTTGGCCATGATCAGGTTGGAACGCGTCAGGTCCACATCGGTCAAGACGGCCTGGCTCAGGTTGGCTTCGCGCAGATCGGCGTCGCGCATTTCGGCCTGCTGCAAGTTGGCACTGCTCAGGTCGGCTTCCCTGAGGTCGGCCAGGTTCATGAGGCTCTGGGTCAGGTTGGCCCGGCTGAAATCCGCTCCACGCAAGTCGGTTTCCGCCAGGCTGGTGCCTTTCAGATGGGCTCCGCTCAGGATCGCCCGGCTGCCCTGCTTCTGGCGGGAGCTGAACCACAGCTGGTGAACTTCAATGATCTTGGCGAGACGGCGGGAAGAATATTTCCTCCAGAACCCGAGCGAGGCCAGGGCCTGGACCAGCCGTTCGATGAGCCCCGAGAAGAACCCGGACAGCCGAGATGCAGGGGCATGAGGTGGTGTTTTCATTTGCAGCCATCCTAACACACTTGCCCGTGCCCGCAAAGAAAGAATTGGCAGCTGATCGAGAAAAGCGCTTGTCAGAACACCATTTCGACTTAACAATCGATGACACAGGCGGGATGGGCCGGGATGGCATTTTTGCTCCCGGGGCGCCGAAAGATGGAATTGCGGGGATAATAGATGGGCGGCTCCGCTGCCGTTCCATTAGAAGGCGGATTTCCCGGAGCGCGCTTTTTCCTTTGCCTTGCGCTCTCTCGCGGCCTGCTCGGAGGCAATCAGGCGTTCGAGGTTCCCGGTGAAATAGAGTGTGATATGGTGGGTCGGTTCACCGAACTGATCCGGAATGAAGGAGACCACCAAGGCATCACGCTCTCTGCGCCAGACGAGCCATCGGCTGTTTTCGGCTTCCTCGGCGAAGCGGTCCGGCTGGCCGTATTTTGTGCGGAGCGACTCGACCATGCCGGCCTCGTCCACCTTGAAGTGCATGCGGAAAACAAGCGGTCTGCGGGACTGGCCGTCAAAGATAAGGTCGACAAAATCAAAGGGTGCATTTTTCGTGCGAGCGTAACGGTACATGAGCCGGATCACGTCGTGGTCGACGCGCTCGCCCGGAGGATAGTTCAGTTGTCGGTTGACGGCATCCAGCTCGGGCAGGTGGTCTGGCAGCAGCCTCTTGGCGTTGACCGCCAGGTCGATAATGCTGCGGTGCTCAATGGCATCATTGCCCAACCTTTCGGCAAGTTCATCCCGGACTCGCTCCGAATACAGCGAATTCCGACCGAGGCCGAAAAAGGTGAAACCCTCATCCGTCGGCCGGGGCGCAGTGCCGTCGGTCTGGTCCCCACCGTCTCCGCAGGATAGAGCGAACTGGATCAGACATCCGGCCAGGATCGCGATGATCCGGAGAGCCCGCCGGCGCGAAGGAGATGTCGTTCTGCTGTTCATCGCTGGTTCGCCGTATTCAAAGAGGTCATGGTCGCGGTGAGCCGCTCAGCTCGGGAATCTGTGAGATATCCCCGATCGCAAAGGGGAACGACCCGTCGCGTCGATCGCGAAAGTAGGCCTTCAAGGTTGCAGAGATGACCCGGAAGGCGATCCGATCCCAAGGGATCTCCTTCTCCGTGAAAAGCTTCACCTCCAGGCTCTCCCGTCCCGCTTCGAAATCCAGATCCATCAACCGGGCCCTGTACATGAGGTAGATCTGATGGATGTGGCAGATGTTGAACATGAGATACGGGGCCAAGTCGCCGATGCGCGCCCCCGCCTCTTCGCGTGTCTCCCGCTCGGCGCAGGCGGCCAAGGTCTCACCATTTTCAAGATAGCCGGCCGGCAGCGTCCACAGGCCGAGGCGCGGTTCGATCGCCCGGCGGCAGAGCAGCACGCGACCCTCGTAGACCGGTATGCAACCGACGACCACCCGAGGGTTCTGGTAGTGAATGATGCCGCAGGCGTCGCAGACAAACCGGGCGCGGTCATCGCCTGGGGGAATGGTGAATTTTAGACTATGGCCGCATTGGCTGCAGTATTTCATTTCACATCCAGCAAGAGAAAATCCGCATCCTGCACGCCGGTCGTTCGGGAATCGATGCTGCCGGCGACTTCCGGCAGCATCACCGTAACCGGCATCGGCGATCGCAGGCTAATTTGGCGAGGCACGGCGCCCTTCTGAGCGTGGCCCACCCCGGTCAGGATCACCAGCATGCCATCGGGGGCGGTCTTGAGAAAATCCAAGGAGTGGACGGCGATCGCGGCATCCCAGACCATCTGGGCTTCGCAGAAAAAAGTGAAATTCATGTTGCCGTGGGCATGGGCACCGTACACGCTGCGGATGTAACGCATGTACTCCTCGTCGATGCTGCAGCTGACACCCGACAACTGGCCTCGCTGCTCTTCGGTGAGGGATTGGAAGCCGCTGCGTGCCACCTGGCGGGTGATGTCCCGGGGAACGTTGAGGCCGATCATGGGGATCCGGTGGGCGCGCGCATATTCGAAAATAGGGCTATAGACCGGCCAGGGATAGTTCCAGTTGTCCTCATAGACCTTTTCGAACTCCTGCGAACTGATGTCGCCGGCCGTCCAGCGGTCGAGGTCGGGCTGACTATCCTTCCGAAACATCTCCAGGCCGATCGCGATCCTGGCGCCTGCCTGTACCAAGGTCTGGATCACCCGGAGCTGCGCCCGGTGATGCCCGTCATCCGAGTGTTGTTCACCGACAAGGATGATCCGGCTCTTCAGTATCTCCGGAACGGCCTGCGCAAGGGTGAGGCGGCGGCTGTTCCTGAGATCGAACACGGCTTGATCCGACGGGGCGGCGGACCATGCCCTGGCGGCTGCTAATATGCCCAGTAAGATGACGCCGGATCGCATCACCATACGAAGAATTGCTCCAATAGGGTTACTTCCATCGATGCACCACGGGCGAAGCGTCCACCGGCCACGTTCCCTTGATGCGGTTCTGCGCTCCACTGAAAACGAGATAACTGTACCTTCCATAATGGGTGATCTTGGCGGCCACGGTTTTCGCATCCGCGGATGCCAGCGGCAGAAGCATGCCCAGGACCCGGCCGGGCTGATCCGGGTGGGTGAAAACCCCGAAAAATGTATCCGACGGGCTGGCGCCGGGCATTCCGGAGAGGGAAAATCCGTCCTTTTCCAGATGAACGGACGGCGGCGCCCTGCGCAGCCACTCCTTTTCGCTGGGATAGCCCAAAAGGATGACGTCCTGTTCCTGGAAGTTGCTGCGGTCGACGTCGCCTTCCGCCACGATGGCGTAATTCCTGATGCCGAGAGAGTCGGCCAGAATGTCGGCCAGTTTTTTGCCGTCAGCTTCGAGGCTGCCGCAGACAACGAACAGCGCGGCCGGAGAGTTCTTGAGAGCATTGACCATCGGCGGGATTTCAGACGGTGCCAGCCGTCTCAGCGTATGGGCGTCCGGGTCGACGACGATTTGTGTCGGCTTGGACTCCACGGCGATTTCGAAAGGCGTGGACTCAGTGGAAAGCTCGATGGGCCGGGAAGCCGACTCGTCCCCGCTCTCCAGGTTCAGCTCAAATGTAGTATCGAAGAATGGTTTTTCCTGGGCCAGGCGGCCGGTGACCCTCCACCCATCGGTCGTGCCTTCGCGCTGGATATCCGCCAGGCGGATCCGAGGGGCACCCTTGCGGGTGACCCACTGGTCAAAAAAAGGTCCGAGGGAGCGCTGCGACCGCCGCTCAAACGCGCTGCGGAGGTCATCCCACGAGGTCGGCTGGAAAAGCCGGTCCCGGTAAATGTCCCGCAGCGCTCCCCAGAACGCCTCTTCTCCGATGGTCCTCCGCAGCATATGAAACACCATCATGCCCTTGTCATAGCCCACGGCCTTGGTGGCAGGATCCACCCGGCCGGCAAAACGCGACAGGGGGAAATCTTTCGCCGGCGGCACGAGAGTGGCGTAATTGCGCAGGGCCTGGAGTCGGTAGTCCCTGGCGGCGGCCGACGATTCCTGCTCCTGGTAAAGATAGTCGGAGACATAGGTGGTGAGAGCCTCACTCCAATTGCCGTAGTCGTAATCGACATAGACTCCGTTGCCCCACCAGCAGTGGGCGATCTCGTGGCCGAGGCTGGTGGTGAGAATGAAAGGCAGTCGCAAAACGGTGCTTCCCAGAAGCGTGTAAGAAGGAAAGCCATAGCCGGTGGGGAAGAAGTTCTCCACGACCGCGAATTTTTTGAACGGGTAAGGCCCGAACAGCTCGGAGTATAGTTTCACATATTTGGAGATCGCGTCGAGATAGGCCGGGGCAAGGTCCTGGCTCCGAGGCAAAAAATAAGTGGCTGCAATAATGTCCCCCACTTTTTGTTCCCGCACCTGATAAGCCGCGGCGGAAAGCGCCAGACCGCGCAACGGGTGATCGATCCGCCACTCCGAAACGGTAGCCCCGTCCCGGGTGGCATGGCCGAGGCTCAGTCCGGCCGTCACGGCAATGATCCCCTCCGGTGCCTTCACCCGCAGCCTGGGGAAGGTATCGCGTCCGTCAATCAGGTCCGGATACCAGCCGGCCCCGGCCAACAGAAACGTGCCGGCCTCCGATATGGAGGCGAGGACGCCGAATCCGGGATTATCGGTATTCAGCGGGTCGGTCGGTACCGGATCGTTGAAAACCGCATCGTAGGTGATGACGACCTCTACGGTACGCAGCCGTTCATCGGATTCCAGCGGGACCTCGAGTTCCGAATTGGTGAACCTGAACGTTCGGGGTTTGCCCTCCACCTCGACGCCGAGCTGGGCCACCCGACCCGAAAGCGCGAAGACCAGCTTGCGTCGGTCGTCGACGCGGATGCTCATCACATCGCGCCCGGTAAGCATGTGAGCGGCTGGGATTACGTCGACCTCGAGGTGGTGTTCGACTTCGAGCGCTGCGGAACGTGCGCATGGAGGGAAGACGGCCGTCAGCAAAAGGCCGAGAACCGAGGCCCGGACCGTAAGTCTCCCTCTAATCATTCATGGCACCTGTATGAGCAGCCGTTGAGCCTCCGGCAGGCTTTTGAAGAACTTCTTTTTGGGTTAATTAACTAAGGTTAACTACCACATCTTGTTTGTCAAAAACAGCTTTTTAAAGCACGGCAGCCGATGTATGAGAGCGCCTGCACCGATTGTCCTTCCGGCTGACCAGGTAGCTTCTTTACCTTTCAGAGAGCCTGAGGTATAAGTAAAGTCAATATGGCTTTCGAATCGCTGTGCCTCCTTAACTGAAGAGAGAGTCGATCATATGGAATTGTCGCGGCGAAAAAAAAGGCTCTATCTGGCTGTCGGGCTGATGGCCCTGCTGATTTTTGCGCTGCTCTGGCAGGCTGGGCAGTACATGCAGGGAGCGCGCGGTTCCCGAAGGGAGCCCCACCGAACGGACGCGAGGACCCTCGCGATGCAACCGGCCGTCGTCACCAAGAAAATCTCGGCGTCCGTTCCGGCCGAAGCCCATGCCGCCGGAGGAGATCAGCCTGCGGTCGTTTACAAGAAGCTGCCGCCCATGCCGTCGCCGCCGGCTCAAAAAGTCGAGCCTCAGCCGGTCGCTGGAGCGCCGGCCCCCGAGCCGGCAACCGCTGTGGAAGCCATTCCCAAGAAGTCCCCCGCGTCCGAGCCGTTAGCGGTTCCGGCTGCGGCTCCGCCCGCACCGGAAGCTCCGATGGCAGCCCCGGAGAAACCGATATTGGCCAAACCCCCGGCTCCCGTGCCTCCACCGGCTCCCGCTGCGCCGCAGGCGGCGCCTGCGCCGTCCGTGGTCCAGGCCGCACGGGAGCCTTCGCCCAGGCCTGTTGCGGCGAAAACCATCGCCAAGGCAACCCCGAGCAAGCGTGGAGCTTACCCTTTTTCCTTGCTGCTATCCAGCAACCGCGGCAAGGCGAACGCACTGACCACGCTGCCCGATTACCGCCGGAAAGGGCTGGAACCCTACCTCGCGTATACGGACCTTGGCGAAAAGGGCAAATGGTGGCGGACCCTTTATGGGTATTATCCAAGCCTGGAGGACGCTCTTCAGGTGAAGAAATCCTTGAACCTCGTCGAGGCGGTGGTCGTGATAACGCCGTTCGCCAACCTAATCGGAGAATACCCATCCGAAAAAGAGGCTTCCGACGCTGCCGCGCAGTTGAACCAGAAAGGCCTGTTCCCTTACACGGTCAAAGGGTCGCAGGATACCGTGCGGCTGATGTCCGGCGCCTTTCCCACCCGGCAGGAAGCCGAGCAGCAGCAGCGGGAACTGGAGGCGCAGGGCATCACCGCGCAGACCGTCCAGCGCTGAGCGGGTGGCTTCGTCGGAAGGCCAAGCTCTGCGTTGCGCTTCATCTCGTTGTCGCTGCGGCGTACTGCCCGTACGCCTCGCGCCACGAGATTTGCGCGCCTTGATATTGGCCTTCCGACGAAGCCACCCCGCTACGCCCAGCCTTCAGCTATTCGGACCGCCATCACTCCACCCTTGAATGCAGGCTTGACCTTGATTAAGAGTGTCCTTAACGTAACTCCTTAAATTCGGTCTATCCTCGAAATCCTAATGAAAGAAAGTGCGCAATGGCGAAGACCACTCAACCGGAACTGAAGCAATACATGCGCAAGGAAACCGCCCTGCTGATCGCCTTGTTGGCGCTGGCGGTCGGTTTCTTCGGGGGCGTATTCTTCGGCGTTTACAAGTCGGGGCCGAGCATCAAGGGATTGCCGGCCGGCGCCCCCACCGCGCAAAAGGAGGTGCAGGACCGGATCGCGGCTCTGGAGAAAGAAACCCAGCAAAGCCCGTCGAACGTGACGGCCTGGATCGAGCTGGGCAATGCCTATTTCGACACCGATCAATATAAGAAGTCCATTCAGGCATACAGCAAGGCCCTGGAGCTCAAGCCGGATAACGCCGATGTATGGACGGATATGGGGGTCATGTATCGCAAAGACGGACGCCCGCAAGAGGCGATCAAGGCCTTCGATCAGGCCATCGCCGTCAACCCCAAGCACGAGGTTTCCCGGCTCAACAAGGGTATCGTCCTGTTCCACGATTTGCATGACACCCAGGGGGCCATCCAGGTCTGGGAAGGGTTGCTGGAGATCAACCCCATGGCCATGGCTCCGGGAGGAATGTCAGTGGACCA
>JBLMXM010000245.1:0-40224 GCA_050257775.1 Hyphomicrobiales bacterium | reverse complement strand
CGCTGAACCGGCAGGACCGATGGCTGCCGGGCCTGCTAAGCCTTGAACCGACAGGGTTCTGATGGACGTGGCGCATACCGCGGCACCGGCTGGGAACGCGAGAGTCTTTTGCGCGACTGCGATGCAGCAGCAGCTCCTGTTGAAGCCATGGAACTGGACACGGCTGCACGTCGAACTTACCCTTCTGCAGAAGATCGTCCTCTTGGCCTGCCGCCCCTGGGGGCTCAAGACGGCAATTTCTATCGCGTCGACACGCGATGATTGAAAAATCAGCCGATCCAGCAATGAACTGCCATGGAGCTGAACGAACAGGAAATGGCACTTCTGAAAATCCTGGCCGACGAGTGGGACACGTCCGGGCCGCCGGGGTTTCTGGAAACCAAAGCGATCTCCAAGGCTCTCGAGATGAGGGTTCCGGATGTCAAATCGACTATTCATTCCCTTTTCGTGAAGGGACTCGTCGGCACGGACGAGCTTGACATCTACGCGGCGTATCTTTTCCCGGAAGGATATGAGGTGGCCCGGGGAAAATAGCCTCTCTCACCTGATGCCGGAAGAGAGGTATCAGCGGGGGAGCTGTTTTGCGCTCCCATCTTTGCCCGGCGTCGGTATTCAGTTCATTTTACGCTCGTTTCAGCATTAAGGGTATATCTGAGAACAGAGGTGCTTGGATGCGATTAGCAATTTTAGACGACTATGAGGGTGTTGCATTGGAGCTGGCCGATTGGGGCCGTCTCGGTCCTGAAATCCAAATTGATGTCTACCAGGACACTATCAAGGAAGAGCACATCCTGGCGGATCGTCTGCTTCCATATCATATACTCGTGATCATGCGAGAGCGGACCCGTTTTCCCCGCAGCCTGATCGAGCGGCTGAGCAATCTGAAACTGCTGGTCACAACGGGTAATAGAAACCTCGCCATTGATCTGGCCGCCTGCAAAGAAAAAGGCATCGTGGTTTGCGGCACAGACTCATCCAAGACGGCAGCGGCTGAGCTTGCCTGGGCGCTTATCTTGGCTGTGCTTCGGAGAATTCCCCAGCACGACCGCGCGGTAAGAGAGGGACGCTGGGCGGAAACCATCGGATCGGGTCTCGACGGCAAAGTTCTCGGGGTCCTGGGTCTTGGCAAACTCGGCGCCCAGGTAGCCCGCATCGGGCGGGCGTTCGGCATGCAGGTCATCGCCTGGAGCCAGAACCTGACTGCTCAGCGAGCTGCGGAAGTCGGCGTCGTCAGGGTCGAAAAGAACGAATTCTTTGCGACTGCGGATGTTATTTCGATTCATGTGGTCTTGAGTGAACGGACGCGCGGTCTGGTCGGAGCACATGAGATCGGCCTGATGAAATCGGAGGCCTATCTGATCAACACGTCGCGCGGACAAATCGTCGAAGAAAAAGCCCTGATCGAGGCGCTCGGAAAAAAAAGAATAGCCGGTGCGGGGCTTGATGTCTTTGAGATTGAACCGCTGCCGCCCGACCACCCTTTTCTGACGTTGGACACTATCGTCCTGACTCCCCATATCGGGTACGTTACCCGGCAAGGATTTCGGACCTATTTTACGGATGCATGCGCAGATGTCTCCGCGTGGCTGTCCGGCCGGCCGGTTCGTGTCTTGACGCATTAGCTTTAGCGGGTTTAATGGTGAGGCTTCTGTCATACGGCGTGCTTGGACGATTGTGACCGGATGAAAGAAAGCGATGGAATCGAAGAATCAGAAAGCCGTTCTGGAAATCTTTTCGGATTTCATCTGACCCTGGTGCTACTTCATTACCGGGCGTAGTGAAAGACTGAAACGAGAGTTCTGCGTCGAGTTGCGGTGGATCGCGTTTCCCTTGCACCCGGAGATCCCGGCCGAAGGGGTGAGGCTCGAGCAATTGTTCGCCGGGCGTAGAATCGACATTCCGGGAATGCTGAAGCGCCTCGAGCAGACCGCCCGAGATCTGGGGCTGCCGTTCGGCGAGCGCCGCATGAGCTTCAACTCGCGCCGCGCCCAGGAGGCGGCCAAATGGGCGGAGTCCCAGGGAAAGGCGGACCTCTTCCACAACGCCGTGTTCCGGGCCTATTTTGTGGAGGGGAGAAACCTGCACGAGATCGACACACTGACTGCAGCAGCCGAGTCCGCCGGAATGAAGGGCGGAGAGGTGGAGGAGGTTATTCGCAACAGGACCTTCAAGGCGGCGGTCGATCAGGACTGGCTGCGCTCCCACCAGCTGGGCATCACCGCGGTTCCGACCTTCCGCCTGAACAGCGAAACCCTCGTGGGCGCGCAGCCTTACGAGCAACTTGCTGCGCTCCTGACCGCGCAAGGCGTGCCGGCACGCAAACCCTGAAGAGCCCCGTGAATTTTGGTCGCTGTGGACAGGGGTACAGTCTCCTCTTACTGGGTGCAACAGGCAAGCCTTTCAAGCTTTTCTTGATGGGTCTTGCATTCGATACAGAGGTCTGTGACCGGTCGCAATTTAAGCCGCGCGATGTCGATTTCTTCGCCGCAACCTTCGCAAATTCCAAACGTTTGGTCATCGATCTTTTGCAGGGCCTTTTTGATCTTCAGGATTAATTTATTCTCTCGATCCAGCATGTGAAGTGTAAGGTCCCTCTGTAGTTCGAGCGAAGTCCGCTCCAGCGGATCAGCTGATTCGATCGTTGAATTCAGCAAGCCGATCACAGCGGCGTCAGATTTCTCACTTAAATCCTCAAGCTGCCGTTTCAATATTCTTCGGAAGAATTCCAGCTCCCTCTTTCTCATGACAGGACCTCCATGGCGATCCCATCGGCGCTTCCGGCCCCGGATCGGCTTGGGTTCAACACCTGCAGAAATTCGACCGCCGGATTCTGAAGACCCGGTATGCAACCCGCTGTTTCCCTGCTCAACGGTACACCAGTACGGGGATCTTGGAATGGGTCAGCACTTTTTGCGTTTCGCTCCCGATCAGAAGCGCGCCGACGCCTCTGCGTCCGTGGGATGCCATCATGATCAGGTCGCAACCTCTCTGCTTAGCCACGCTGATGATGGCGTCATAGGGAAAATCGTTTCTTTCATAAACGACCTCACACGCAACCCCCGCCTCCTTGGCTCCTTTTTCAATCGCCGCCAAGTACGTTTCCGCCAGTTCCTTGCATCGCCTGGCCTGCTGCTCGCGCGCTTCCGCTGGAATTTCCGTCTCGTAGAAAAAGGAGTGTTGCAGGGGCATGACGGAAAGACCCGTTACTTTCGCCCCGATTTTCTTGGCAAAACGAATTCCATTTTGAATCGCAGCTGCGGATAATTCGGACCCGTCCGTGGGGAGCAGAATGTGCTTGAACATGCCTACCTCCTTGCGGTTTTAAGGTGATTACCCAGATTGCAGCGCTGCATATTTATCTTATTATTTTAACTGCTTGTCTATGAGATAGCAGCCTCATTTCAATAGGGGAAATGCTTACGGCCGGGGCTTTTTCCTGAATGATCGGGATAGAAGAGTAGATGGAGGAAGAGAATTCATCGAGCAATGTGAGACGGCCAACCCGCAATCTCTTCCATCTAACCTTTAGCAGGCTGTTGAAAAACAAGCATCAGGCCGTCAGCCCGAGCGCGCGTCGATTTGGAAAATGCAGCATATTCAATATCATGTGACCATGCACCAGAGTCGCGCAAAGCTGGATTAGGGCCTCAAGCATAGTTTTTCAACGGCCTGTTAGATCAGACCCTGATCGCGTGTTGCATCCATCTGCTCCTCATGATAAGGGGCAGATTCACGTCCATCTTCCCAGTTTGTTTCAAATATGCCGTTCCCCAGCATCACCGGGCCCGATGCGACAAGATGCATGGTGAACCCAGTGGGTTGAACTCATGGCACCCCAGCGATCGATGGATGTTAGCCGGCTGATGGATCCCATCGAAAGAGATGTTCTATCTGCCGTGGACGGCCTGGCGGATGAGATGCTTGATTTTACAGAACGCCTGGTCGCCGAGCCCAGTACGCTGAGACACGAAAAGAGCGCCCTTGCCGTCATGGAAGCCGAATTGAACCGGTTGGGCTGGCCTGCGACGCACGTCCCCATCGATTCAGAAGGTCTGTCGGGCCATCCCGGTTTTGCCCCAGTTCCATGGCAGGCTGAAGAAAGGTTCAACCTCGCCGCAACTAGGCCGGCGGACGGCGCCGGGGGCAGCAGTGCCCTGTTTAATGGCCACCTGGACGTGGTGAGCCCGGAACCGCTGAGCCATTGGCAGGCAGATCCCTTCAAACCATATGAGAAGGACGGTTGGCTCTACGGCAGAGGCGCTGGCGACATGAAGGCCGGCATCGCTGCAATGACCTATGCTTTGCGTGCGGTTGAAAAGGCGGGAGCAGGGCTTAGAGGCCCGGTCACCATCGAAGGGGTTATCGAAGAGGAGTGCAGCGGCAACGGTGCGTTGGCATGCATGGCAGCCGGCTATGATGCCGACGCCGTGCTCATCCCGGAACCCTTCGGCCCGACTATCCTTGCCGCCCAGGTCGGTGTGGCCTGGTTCAAAGTGAGCGTCAGCGGCGTTCCACAGCATGTGCTCGAAACCCAGGGCGGAGTGAACGCCATAGAAAAGTGCTATCCGATCATTCAGGCTTTGCGCAGTCTGGAGGCAGAAAACAACCGGCAGGTGCCGCCGCCTTTCGACGCGTTCAACCATCCGGCCAATCTCAATATCGGCATCATCAAAGGAGGCGACTGGCCTTCGACCGTACCGGCCGCCGCAGAGTTTCATTGCCGGATCGGATTTCTGCCCGGAACTACCTTCGATCAGATCCGAGAAAAAGTTTTGAGGTGCATCGAGGAGGCCGCCGAAAAGGATGCGTGGCTGTCCCGGACCCCGCCCGAGGTGCAATTTTACGGGTTCCGGTCTGAAGGACTCGTGTTGAATCGAGATCTTCCGGCGTTCCAGACACTGAATACCTGCCACCGCGATCTGACCGGCGAAGACGCGAGATCCCATTTTTGCACAGCCACCACCGATTTGAGAGCGTTTGTTCATTACGGCCGGGGGCAGGCCACGTGTTTCGGCCCGGTGGCCGAGAATATCCATGCGGGCAACGAGCGTGTCCACATCGGCAGCATCCTGCACACGGCCAGGGTATATGCGCTTTTTCTATGCCGCTGGTGCGGAGTCGTCAGGTAAATGGTCCTCGCATATTTAGGTAAGACAGGGTTCGCCAGCGGGTCAGCGTCCGGCGGCAAGGATCGATCAGCCAACCTTAAGGACACAAGGAAGGAGGCAGCCAATGGGAATCAGATTTTTCAAGATGATGGTCCTGGTGATGATGTTTGCGGGGATCGGCGTCGCGGGGCCGAGCGGCGCGAATGCAGCCGAGCCCATTAAGATCGGCATCCTTGGACCGTTCACCGGCTCGCTCGCATTCAATGCCGGCGAAATGAAGAAAGGTATGGAACTGGCGCTCGAGGAGTTCAATGCGCAGGGAGGGCTATTTGGACGCAAAATTGAGTTGATTTACGGCGACACTGAGGCCAAGCCCGACAAGGGGCTGGCCGCCGTCAAGAAGCTCGTTACCAGCGACAAGGTACTGGTGGTCGGCGGCGGGTATGCTTCCAGCGTCAACATTGCCACCAGTGAGTTCTGTCAGCTTGAGAAGACCCCGGTGGTGGTGGCGATTGCCATCAGCCCGACCATCACCAACCGGGGCTACGACTACGTGTTCCGAACCAGCCCCAGCAGCCCGATGTTTTTGGAGGGGATCAACCAATGGCTGGCTGACGTGAAAAAGCCCAAGACCGTGGCGTTCTTCATGGAGAACTCGGACTACGGCCGCGACGGCCAGAAGATCTGGGAGGCCCAATGCGAAAAGATCGGCGCCAAGGTGCTGGACCGGCTGTACTTTGAGATCGGCGACACGGATTTCACCGCGCCCATCACCAAGCTCAAGGGCTTGAACCCGGATGTGGTATTCAACATCGCCTCCACCACGGAAGCGGCTCTGATTCAGAAGCAGGCCAAGGAACTGAACTTTGTCACCCAATGGATCGGGGTCGGGGGTCAGTTCACCGAGGCCTTTTTCAAGATGACCGGACCGATCAGCGAATATGCTATGGGTTCATCGCTCGAGCCGACCAAGGCCATGAAGGACCCCAAGACGGCGGCCTTTGTAAACGCCTTCCACAAGAAATTCCCTGACAGCAGGCCGGGGCTTTTCTCCAGCCAAGGCTACGACAATCTCCTGGTCATTCTGGATGCCATCAAACGGGCCGGTGAACCAACCGGTGATCTGGCGAAGGATCGCATGCGCATCCGCGACGCCCTGGTGAGCACCGACATGAAATTATCGCAAGGCCAGATCAAGTTCGACAAGACCGGCCAAGTCTACACGGTGTTTCCGTCCCCGGTCCAGGTTCAACTGGACAAGGACTGCAAGCCGGACACCCAGATCATCTATCCGCCCGCGCGTGCGGCGGCTCCTTACCAAACCCCGGTTTCGTGGGACAAGCGCCGCTGCCAATAGGCCTTGAGGCCTGTGCCGGTCAGTCGCAGTCGGCGAGGGAGGACACGATCGACGCGGTTCTGCTCAGGCGGCCCCCCCCCGCATGGGCCGCTTGAGCGTCGGACTTCCCGAAAGAATCAGAGCCACCGATGGAGATCCTATTCCTGCAGCAAGTGTTAAACGGACTGATTGTGGGCAGTATCTATAGCCTGATCGCGATCGGTCTGACCATGATTTTTGGCGTCATGAGAATCAGCAACTTCGCCCACGGAGACTACGCCATGGTGGGAGCCTACACGGCGATTTTTCTGATGGCGTGGATACCCGGCTGGCTGGGTTGGGTCGGGTCGCTCCTGGCCGCCGCCGCCCTGGTGGGAGCTCTGGGGATTGTCACCGAGCGAGTGGTCTTCAGGCCGCTGCTGAGCCGGTGGACGGATATCGACATCATCATGGTGTCCATCGGCCTGTTTATCCTGCTGGAAAATCTGTCGCAGCTAATTTTCGGCGCTACCCCCCGAATGATCCAGGACCCGTTCGGAGGCGCCCTGGTCCATCTGGGGATCGCTTCGACCAGCCTGCTGCGCCTGTTCTGCCTGATCTTTTCGGTTGTGACCATCGCCCTGCTGCAGGTCTTTCTCTCCCGAAGCAAACTGGGCGTTGCCATCCGGGCCACCAGCCAGCACCGCTTCGCAGCTCAGCTGATGGGAATCAATATCAATCTGATCTACCGGCTGACCTTCGCGGTGGGGGCCGCGATGGCCGGTATCGGCGGTGTGCTTTACGGGACCCTTTTCGCGGTTTTTCCGCTTATGGGCGGCATGCCCACATTGAAAGCCTTTGCCGTGACGATCATGGGCGGCATGGGTAGCATCCGAGGAGCGATATTTGGCGGTTTCATACTCGGAATCGCCGAGGCCCTGGGCGGCAATTACATTTCCATGCAGTACAAGAATGCCATCGGTTTCGTCATCATCATTCTGGTTCTGTTGATCCGTCCCAGCGGTCTTTTCGGGCGCAAGGAGGGGCGATGATGACACGTGCTTCCTGGGGTAAAGTGGTGACGGCGGCACTGGTGCTGGCAGCCGCAGTGCTGTTGCCGCACTTCCTTCAGGAGCGCTACTTCCTGCATATCCTAGTCATGTCCGGAATCTTCACCATTCTGACGCTCAGCTGGAATCTTCTGGCCGGCTACACTGGGCAGCTGAACCTGGGGCACGCCGCCTTCTTCGGCATCGGGGCTTACACGAGCGCGCTTTTGGCGCTGAAGGCCGGGATATCCCCATCGTTCGGCTTGGCAGCCGGCGGTGCGGTGGCGAGCCTTTTCGGGCTTCTGCTGGGTTTCCCCTCGCTGCGGCTTTCAGGCCCCTACCTGGCCATCACTACGATCGGTTTTTCCGAAATCCTGCGGCTAGTGGCGACAAACTGGGTGAGCCTGACCCGGGGTTCGCTCGGTTTGAGTGGAATTCCGCTCCTGGACCCGATTCGCATCGGCGACTGGTCGTTCCAGTTTTACTTCGAAAAGGATTACTATTATGTGGTGCTCACCGCGGTGCTGTTGACCATCGTCTGCATGCGGCGCCTGACCCGGTCGGCCTTCGGTTTCAGCCTCCAGGCCCTGCGCGACGACGAAACCGGTGCGCAAAGTATCGGAATCAGCACCTCCGCGTATAAACTGGCGGCTTTCACCATCAGCGCGTTTTTTGCCGGACTTGCCGGTGCGCTGTTCGCCCATTTCGCGCGGCTGGTCAGCCCGGAGACGATGGCGTTGCACACCACCTTCGATGTCTTGACGATGACGATGATCGGAGGATTGGGAACGACCGCGGGCCCCATCATCGGTGCCATTGCACTGACCTTCGCCTCCGAATGGCTGCGCTACCTGGAAGATGCGTTCAAGATCGACATTCGGCTGGTGATCTACGGCTTTCTGCTCATCCTGACGGTTTTGTTCATGCGGGAGGGCCTGCTGGGGGTCTTCCGGTCGGCTGCCGAGCGCATCGGCTCCTCTACGCGGATCAGGGACTGAACGATGGGAGAAATTCTGCGCACCGAGGGCCTCACCAAATCCTTCGGCGGTCTGAAGGCCGTCAACGATGTCAGTTTCAGCCTGAAGAAGGGGGAAATTCTCGGCCTCATCGGGCCCAACGGTGCCGGAAAAACCACTCTGATCAATTTGATATCCGGCGTTTATCTTCCCACTCAAGGCAGAGTCTTTTTCGAGGGCCGCGACATTTCCCAACTGCCCGCCCACCGCGTCAACAACCTGGGTATCGCCAGAACCTTCCAGGTGGTGCGCATCTTCTCGAAGCTGACTGCCCTCGAAAACGTGCTGACCGGGGTGGTCGACCGCGTCGGCAGGAGCCCTTGGAGATTCATGATAGGCGCTTTGGGGTCAAGGGTCAGCCTCGTTCAGGACAAAAAGGCCGTTGACCAAGCCGATGAACTGCTCGAGTTTGTGGGGCTTCACGCTTACCGAGACGAACGAGCCCAAAACCTGCCCTATGCGCTGGCCAAGCGCCTGGAGATTGCCCGCGCTCTGGCTACCCGGCCCAAGCTGCTGCTCTTGGATGAACCAAGCTCGGGTTTGAACCCGGCGGAGTTGGTGGGGCAGATTCAGCTGATCAGGGAAATCAACCGCAAGCACGCCACCATTCTGATCATCGAACACGTCATGAAGGTAATTATGGACATTTCCCACCGGCTGATCGTTCTGGATTACGGCAGAAAGATAGCCGAAGGGGCTCCTCAGGAGGTGTATACGAACCCGATGGTCATTGAGGCTTACCTCGGAGGAGAGGCCCGTGCTGGAAATTAAGAACATCAGGGTCAGCTACGACAAGGCGGTAGCCCTGCGCAACGTCTCCATGGAAGTACGCCCCGGTGAACTCGTGGCCCTGCTGGGCTCGAACGGGGCCGGCAAATCAACCTTGTTGAAGACTATTTCCGGGATCAATCGTCCCACGCAGGGCAGCATATCATGGCAGGGGAAGCCCATCCACCAGATGCCATCGCACCGTATTGTCCAACAGGGCATTGTCCAAGTTCCTGAGGGGCGTGCCGTGTTTCCGGAGCTCACCGTCCAGGAAAATTTGCGCATGGGGGCTTTTTCCCGCACCGATGTCGAAGCAGTGGCGGAGGATCTTGATTTTGTTTTTAAGCTCTTTCCCCGCCTCCGGGAACGGCAGAAGCAGCCTGCCGGCACTCTTTCCGGCGGCGAAGCCCAGATGGTTGCCATCGCTCGGGGGCTCCTGTCCAAGCCGCGGCTTCTCATGCTGGATGAGCCCAGTCTAGGGCTTGCGCCGGTCGTGCGCGAACTCATCTTTGACGTCATCAACCAGATTTACAAGAACCAGAATTTAACTATCCTCCTGGTGGAACAGAATGCGCGCTGGGCTCTCCAGGTGGCCACCCGCGGATACATCCTTGAAAACGGCCGTATCAGCCTCGAGGGTACGGGAGCCGAGCTGAACTCCAACTCCCATGTTCAAACTTCCTACCTGGGGTATTAGAACAAACTATTGGGCTACAGGGTAGAATTTCAGGCTTTCATGGTTTAAAGCCCGGTTCTGCGGGCGAACGGGCCTCTTGGCATCCCGTACGGTGCTTTCAGACCCTGAATCAAAAGGAGGGAGTTAGAAAAATGATCAGCAAATTCCGAGGCAAGGACTTTCTGACCCTGATGGATTTCACCAAGAGCGACATCTGGGATATTTTGAGGGTTTCCTGTGACCTAAAAATGAAATTGGCGATGGGGGAGCCCCACGAGTATCTACGGGGAAAGACCTTTGGCGCCCTCTTCGAAAAGCCTTCGACCCGCACCCGCAACTCGTTTCAGGTCGGCGCGGCCCATCTGGGGGCCCAAGCCATTTACATTCGCCCCGATGAGCTTCAATTGGCACGAGGGGAATCTCTGCGTGACACGGCCCGGGTATTGGATCGGTACTACGATGGCCTTTTCATCCGGCCGGCATCCGGAACGGCTCAGGAACGTGTCGAACTTTTTGCCGAATACATGAAAAAGCCGGTGATCAACGCCTGCAGCGATTTTACTCATCCCTGCCAGGGGCTCGCGGATCTGATGACCATCTGGGAGAAAAAGGGGCGGCTGGAAAATTTAAAGGTGGCGTGGTCCGGGGACCCATGGAACGTCTGCCATTCCCTGATGCTGGGCTGCGGGATCATGGGAATCGACATGTACGTCGCCCTGCCCGAAGGTTACAATCCCCACCCGAAGATTCTTGAATTCGCTAGCGAGCACGCCAAAGCCAACCACACCCAGATGGTCATTACTCGCAGCCTCCAGGAGGCCATGGAAGAAGCGGACATCGTGGTGGCAAACGTGTTCTTCAGCATGGCCCATGATGCGGAGAAGGAGAAACGCAAGAAGGATTTCGCTGCTTACCAGATCAACGCTCAGGCGGTCAAACACGCCAAGCTTGACTACGTTTTCATGCATTGCGGCCCGGGATACCCGGGGATTGAAGCAACCGAGGAGATTTTCGAAGGCCCGCACTCCGCCTATTATGACGAAGCCGAAAACCGCATGCATACGGAAAAGGCGATCTTAGCACTGTTCTGTTCCTAAATCAGCAGGCGGCCGAGGCCGGCCGCCGCTTAAAAAAGATTTCCCTGTTCGTTGAAGGTTAGCCGGTAGGGTGACGCGACCGCCTGAAGATTGGGGTCTGCCTCCACTTCCGGCAGCAGGTTTTCCGACACGGCGATCTCGCCCAGGGTGACGGTGTTCCTGATCCGCGCCAGCCGGACCTTGGCCTTGTCCAGGATGTTGCAAGTCTTGATCGCCGCTTGGATGGCCTGGCGGTCGTTTTTCAGAACCATCGGGATCTTCACGCTGATGGGAACGGTGGATGTCAGCGAGTTGGGATAGGTTTTTTCGAACTTGAACTTGTCGAACGCCCGCCGCGTGGTGAAATCGAGGATTCCCAGGCCGTTGCCATTGCCGTGCGACTTGTCCGTGATGTCGAGAACGGCGATGCGCGTGATCGCCGGCCCGCCGCTGGCATAGGGGGTGTGGTAGCGGCCCACCACGTTGGTGTCGAAGCCCGTGCCGCTGATGTCCTTGCCGATCTCGTCGATGATCAGGACATCCAGCCGGTCGAAATAGATCTTAGGATACAGGCGCCAGGCTTCTTTCAGCAACTCCGGTTCACGCGCCGGGATATCCTCCTTGGTCAGCACCTCCAGCCGGGCGGTTTCATGGTAGGCGTTTTCGAGAATGCCCAGCCCGCAGACGATGTTCGCCTTGGCGAGCGCCACGCGGCCCATGGACAGGATGTTCTCGGCCATCTTCCCGACGCCCAGCTCATGGCAGATATCAGCACCCATCTGCTTGCCCATGCCGATGACGATCATCTTCATGAGCCCGCTTTCGCACTCGCCCCGGAAGGCCACATGAGGCTTGATGCGGTTGACGACGACGATTCCGTCGGCCTGGTGGGCGTACTTGTCCAGGTGAACCGGCAGGCCATTATCCGAAACGCCGATTTCAATAGTTTCCATGCTTGACCGGATGGGTGCGCCGACGTATTCCTCGGTGATGCCCATGCCGATGAGCATCTCGCGCTGCCCGTCGGCGGTGGCGCCGCCGTGGCTGCCCATGGCCGGAAACAGAAAGGGCTCACCGCCGGCCCGCTTGATCTCGGCCACCACCACCTTCAGCATCAGCGGCAGGGAGGAGATCCCCCGGCTCCCGGCAGTCACCGCAATTTTCTGACCCCGTTTCACCTTTGCCAGGGTGCCGCTTCCGCGCAGTTTCTTCACCAATTCGGCTTCCAGGTCGGCGATCCCCGGCCGCTCAAAGGTCTGCCGGACCTTGATCAAGCGGGGAATAGGGATGCCATCCAACAAATTGTCGATCGTGCTCAATCTCAATCACCTTCCCGTATCATCCGCGGTAGGACTTCAACCATCCCAGTCCCTCTTCGGTCTTTCCGGCCGGCTTGTACTCGCACCCGATCCAGCCTTTGTAGCCTGCGGCATCGATGGCCTTGAACAGGTTGGCAAAGTTGATCTCGCCGGTACCCGGCTCGTTGCGGCCGGGGTTGTCGGCGATTTGGATGTGGGCGATCTTGTCGAGGTTCGCCTGGATGGTCTTGGTCAGGTTACCCTCCATGATCTGCATGTGATAGACGTCATACTGGACCCGAACGTTGGGGTGGCCAACCTCCTTAATGAGGGCCAGCACATCTGCCGTGCGCACCAGGTGAAATCCCGGCACGTCCTTGTCGTTCAGGGCTTCCACCAGCAGGCGGATGCCTTCTTTTTCGAGGGCGGCAGCGGCGAAGCGCAGGTTGGCCACAAGGGTCTGACGCACCTTTTCCGCCGGCGCTCCGGCCGGGGTGAGGCCGGCCAGGCAGTTGACCTGGGGGCACTTCAGCGCTTTGGCGTACTCAATGGCTTTGCCGACCCCGTCCTGGAATTCCTTTTCCCGGCCCGGCAGGCAGGCAATGCCGCGCTCGCCCTTGTTCCAGTCGCCGGCGGGGAGGTTGTGCAGCACCTGGGCGAGGCCATGGGCGCCGAGTTTCTCAACCAACTGCTCCTTTTTCCAGGCATAGGGGAAGAGATACTCAACCCCTTTGAACCCGGCCTTGGCTGCCTTCTCGAACCGGTCGAGGAAATCGACTTCGTTGAACAGCATCGTCAGATTAGCGGAAAACTTGGGCATGGGTGAACCTCCTTCTTCAGATGGGGTCGTGCAGCTGGCCGTCAGTCTATTTCAAAAGCCCCATGTCGGTCAAAATCTTTTTAAGCTGCTGTTTCTCTTCTGCGCTCATCGGTCCGACCGGCGCCATGCAGCTGCCGGCGTCGATGCCGAGCAGCCCCAGGCTCTCCTTGATCACCGCGGGGAAGGTCCCCAGGTTGAAGGCGATCCGCAGGGGGGCAAGCTTGAACTGAGCTTCGAGGGAGCCCTGAATGTCCCCGGCCACATACTTGTCATAAATGTCCGCCACCAGGCGAGGCGCCACGTTGGCGCAGGCGGCGATGGAGCCCTTGCCGCCATAGCACAGGCCGGCGTGGATGAGGGTGTCGCGGCCCAAAAGGACATGGAAGTCCTTGCCCCGAGTCAGCCGGATGTACTCGCCCGTAAGGGTGAAGTCCCCCGAGGAGTCCTTGATGCCGACGATGTTGGGAACTTCTGCCAGTTTGGCCACCGTGGCCGCGGCCAGGTTCACGCCGGTCTTGGGCGGGTTGTTGTAAAGCAGCACGGGCAGCCGGGTCGACTCGGCGATGGCCGTGTAGTGCTCGACCAACTCCTTCTGGCTCGGGCTTATGAACATGGGGGTCAGCACGGACACCGCATCCACCCGGGCCGCTTCAGCATACTGGGTCAGCTGGATCACCTCGCGGGTGGTAATGGCGCCGGTTCCGGCATACACCGGGACTCTGCCCCTCGTCTGATCCACGGTGATTTCGAACAGCTCCCTTTTTTCCTCCGGCGAAAGGCCGTAAAACTCGCCGGTCGTGCCGACCACGAAAAGGCCATGCGAGCCGCCCGCGATGAGGTAATCCGCGAATTGCCGCAGGCCTTTCTCGTTGACTTTCCCCGCGCGTGTCAGGGGTGTCACCATCGCCGGAATGATGCCCTTGGGAATGAACGCCATCTTCACCTCCTCGCCTTCGGCTCGTTCACGGGCCAGGTCGGGCGCCTGCCGGAGAGGACTTCATCGATCCCCTGGGCGGCATGCAGGGCCATACGGATCATGCACTCCCGGGTCTGGGAGGCGTTATGCGGCGTCAAGAGCACATTGTGCAGGCTCATAAGCGGATTGTCCTTTGCGGGCGGCTCCTTTTCATAGACATCGATGGCTGCGGCGGCGATCGTTCCGCTGCGCAGGGCCGCGATCAAGTCGGACTCCGCTACCACGTCGCCCCGTGAGGCATTGATGAAGAAGGCTGTCTTCTTCATGCGCTCGAACTGCTTCCGGCCGATGATCCCGCGCGTGGAAGTCCCGCCCGGGATGTGAATGCTCACGAAATCCGCGGTGCTGAAGACCTCTTCCATCGATTGGGCTGGGGTGGCGAATTCGGCCATCTGCTCCGGTTTAAGAAACGGATCATAGCCGACAATCTTCATCTCCAGGCCGCGCGAGGCTTTTTGCGCGACCCGGCGGCCGATCTTTCCCAACCCGACCACGCCGAGCACTTTCCCTGCGAGATCCGTTCCAAAGAGCTTGTCCCGGATCGGGAAGTTGCCGGACCGGGTTTCACGGTCGAGCTGGATGAAATTGCGCGCCAGGGCGAAGATGCAGCCGATGGTGTGTTCGGCCACGGTGTTGGCGTTGGATTCGGGCGCAAAGGTTACCCAGATGCCGAGCTCCGTCGCCCGGGCCACGTCGATATTGTCGTAGCCGACTCCGTGGCGCGAGACCACCTTGAGCTTCGGGCCGGCTTCAAGAACCTTGGCCGGGAAGGGCGCGGTGCGGGCCAGAATGGCGTCGCAGTCGACCACGTCCCCCGCGATGGCATCGGCCGTCATGCCGCTGCCCATCTTGATTTCGTATCCACGTTTCAGGAGGTAGGTCTTGCCTTCCTGCGCCACCTCCTGCGGCATCAACACCTTGTAAGTCATTCCAAAACCTCCTTATGACTATGTTCCGAATGGACGGATCCCGGTGAGTCAGCACTTGTACTTTTGGCCGATCGCTTTCAAGCCGGCTGCAAGGATGTTGGTGTCCAGGTTGCTCATGACCAGAGCGAGCCCCTTGGGCAGCCAGCGTTCGGTGAGAGGATCCGGACCATGCATGCCGAAAATCTTGCCGTGTTTTCTTGCGGCCGCCGCCACCTTACCGATGGCCTTGTCCACGGTGTCGCCCAAGAGGTCGCCCGTACATCCCATCGAAATGGCAAGGTCGTTGGGCCCGATGAGCAGGGCATCGATGCCCGGCACGTCGGCAATCGCATCGATGTTCTGGATGGCCTGAGCGGTTTCAATCTGGGCTATGGCCAGGGTGTCCACATTGGCCTTGGCCATAAAAGCCGGGGTGGCATCGGGGGGGATACCGATGAAATTGGTGTGGCCGCCGGCCCCGCCGAAGCCGCGCCCGCCGATCGGGGCGTACTTCGCCCAGCGCACCAGAAGCTGGGCCTGTTCGACGGATTCGAGCATCGGCACCATGACTCCGGTGGCGCCGCAGTCCAGGCAGCGGGACACGTAGCCTTTGGCGAGTTCCGGCACCCGGACGAAGCAGCCCAGCCCAAGGGCCCGGCCCACTTTGAAGACATCGCCTACCGTCTCCAGAGTGTAGGGGCCGTGCTCCAAATCGAGCATGATGAAATCAAGGCCTGCATGGTGCGCCGCGACGGCCACGGCGGGATTCTGGATCATGCGCACCATGGTGCCGACCGCTCTCTTGCCTTCACGCAGCTTTTGAACAGCCATGAGAATCTCTCCTTTGTTGGTCAATCTTCCTGAATGGAACTCATCGAGCGCAGCTTCATCAGCCATGACATTCGGATGCGAGACGGCCCGCAGTCAGCTGCAGCCCCCAGGTCATCGGGCCGTCCTATTTATCGCTCGAAGATGTTTCGAGCATACCGGGGTAAAACTGCTCAACGACATTTCGGCAGGTTTCGCGCAGATGCTCGCGCATCAACTGCTCGCCTTTGTCCTCATCCTGCTGGAGCATGGCGTCGATGATGTTGAGATGGGCATCGGCCGAAGCCTTTTCGATGGCCGGAGACCGTTTGGTGATGTTGGCCGTGAGGACGGTCAGATTTTCGAGCCTCACGTTGATATCCGCCATGATACCGTTTTGCGCGGCCTGCATGATCGCTCTGTGGAGTTCGCGGCCCAGCGCGATACCCAGCATCGGATCGGATTCGATATTGGCCTTGACGATTTTCTTCTTGATCTCGCGCAGCGTTGCGCGGAAATTCTCGCCGCCCCTGCGGCAGGCCAGCCGAGCCGCCATGCCTTCGATGGCCTCGCGGGTCTGGAAGATCTCGAAGATCTGCTCAAGGCCGAGCCGGCGCACGACGAAACCCCGGTTAGCTTCCTGCTCCAGGAAACCGTCAGCCGTGAGCTTCCAGAGAATTTCCCGGATGGGGGTGCGGCTCATGCTGTAGGTCTCGCAGAGTTCGCGTTCGATCAACCACTGGCCGGGCACCAGCTTTTCCTCGACGATCTGCCGTCGGATATCTTCATACGCCGTGATTTTATCCATAGTGATATTTGTATACCATAAGAATTTTATTGTCAAATAAATATTGACAATAAAAATACAATTGGTATTATCGCTTTAAATCCCACAAGCCCCGCCGCGAATACCCAGCCATCCCGGTGGCGGCGGATCCACTTTGGAGGCCCATGCGATGATGACGCACAGGCAGCGCTTGCTCATGGCGGTCCGAGGAGAGCTGCCGGACCACCTCCCTTATGCGCCCCGCATCGACCTGTGGTTCAACGCGAATTCCCTGAAGGATACTCTGCCGGCGCGGCACCGGGGAAAGAGCAGCGACGAGATCGCCCTTTCCGAAGGCTGGGCCCTGCATAAGGTGGTTGCGGACCATTTGCGCCAACCCGACCCCGACGCCATGCTGCACCGGGCCCTGGGGGTGCACTTCCTGAAGGAATACGTGGCACACTTTGCGTTCTCCAGTCGGGTCAAGATCGAAACAAAGCGCGAGGGCGACCGCACCCGCATCCGCTACACCACGGCGAAGGGCTCCATCACCACCAGCACCGTCTACAGCCGGGAGATGCGGCGGGCCGGGACCTCGGTGCCCTGGATCGAGGAACACGCGGTGAAGAACCCGGATGATCTGAAGGTGCTCGCTGGTGTGTTTGAAAACATGGACGTGGTCGCCAACTACGAAGCCTTCAAAGCCCACCAGGAAAGCGTCGGTGAGAACGGGTTGCCGGTCACGGCCTTCACGGTGGCGGCCGGGCCGGTTCACCATATCCAGAAATACTTTTTGGATGCCACCGAATTCTTCCATTACTATCGCGACCACCAGCCGGAACTGCTGTATTTGGCCGGCGCGCTCGCTCCCTTGTACGAAAAGGCGTTGCGCATAGTGGCGGAGTCGCCGGCCGAGGTCATCCAATGGGGCTCGAACTTCGACGACATGCTCACCTTTCCGCCGATGTTCGAGACGTATTTCCTGCCGTGGATCCGGAAAGCCAAAGAGGTCCTGGGGCCCAAGCACATCAGGATTCTCTGCCATACCGATGGCGAGAATCTCGGGCTGATGAACCTGCTGCATGAGTCGGGAATGGACGTGGCCGAGGCGGTTTGCCCGGCGCCCATGACCAAGGTTACGATTCAAGAGTACTACCGGCGCTGGAGCGACCGGATCACCATTTTCGGCGGAGTTCCCTCCAACCTGCTGCTGCCGCAGCTCACCCCCGATGACCAATTCAAGGGTTTCATGGACGAGCTTTTCGCCGGAATCGACAACGGGGCCCGTTTTATACTGGGCATTGCCGACACCACTCCGCCGGATGCCGATTTCGAGCGCCTGGTCCGCATCGGCGACATGGTTCGGGAGAAGGGCCGGCTGCCGCTGCAGGCTGGTGCGTTCAATCCGGTTCAGCCGGCGGTCGCAGCCGCCGAGGTCGCGCGGCGGAAGCCTTCTGCGCAATCCCCGGCTGAAACTCGATTTGAGAAGATCCGACAGGCTGTCCTCGCCGGAAATGAAACCGAACTCATTGTCCAGGCCAAGGAACTGCTGCAGCAGAAAACGGCCGCCCAGGACATCATCGACCGGGGCATGGTGGCGGCCATGGAAAGCCTCAACCAGTCATTCAAGGACGGCACCGTCTTCATTCCGGAGGTGCTGGCTGCCGCCCGGGCCATGAACGCGGCCGTGCTCTTTCTGGAACCCTATTTGGCTGAAACAGACAAGCGGGCCGGAGGCAAGATCCTGATCGGCACGGTCAAGGGGGACCTGCACGACATCGGCAAGAACATGGTCGCGATCATGCTGCGCGGGGTGGGCTTGAATGTGGTGGATCTGGGGGTCAACGTTGCGGCGGATGCCTTTGTCAAGAAGGCCGCCGAGGAACAGCCGCAGGTCCTGGCGCTGTCCGCCCTGCTGACTACCACCATGCCGGAAATGCGCAAGGTCATTGAAGCCCTGTCGCGAGCCGGGATCCGCAAGAGTCTGAAGGTCATCGTCGGAGGGGCCCCGGTGAACCAGAATTTCGCCAGAGATATCGGCGCCGATGGGTACGCCAAGGACGCGGCCGAAGCCATTGATCTCGTCCGTAGCCTGATCACCTGAGGATCGTGCGCCGTGAACCCGGCCTGTCGATAAAGTCTTCTAAACGGACCACCTGCTGCCCGGAGGCCTGCATATGAGCAAGTCGGACAACGTCGCCAACCTTGTCGCTATAGGTTTGGGCATTTTCGTTGTTTACGAGTCCTATTATTCTCTCAAGATCGGCATCCTGATTTCGCCGGGCGCCGGGTTCCTGCCGTTTCTTTGCGGACTTGCCCTCATTGTGTTGGGCATCGTCTGGCGTCTTCAATCCATCCTCATCAAGCCTGCACCCCCAACCACCCAGATTGAAGACCCCACAGGGGAGGCTTGCGAGGTGGAACCCCGCGCGCTGCCGGGTTCACGGCTCAAGATGTACCTGGCGTTTGCGACCACCGTTGCCTATGCCTGTCTGTTTGAACGGATCGGATTTTTTGTAGCCACGCTGGTGTTCATGCTGGGTTGGCAGATGATCGTGGAGCGGCAGCACTGGCTTAAATCCATCATTATCACCGCGCTTTGCACCGCCGCCATGTATACCCTTTTCAGATATCTGCTGCATGTGGAGCTGCCGGCCAACCCCTTATTTCAGTAAAGAGGACCTCCACGCATGAATATCTTTGACGGAATTATTTCAGGATTTTTCATTGCGCTGACGCCGGTTAACCTGATGTTCGCTTTTCTGGGCGCCGTCGTTGGAACTGCGGTGGGTGTGCTACCCGGCCTGGGCCCTGCCGCCACGATTGCCCTGCTGCTGCCCATCACTTACTCCATTTCCTCCCCGGTGCCTGCGGTCATCATGATGGCCGGCATCTATTACGGGGCCATGTACGGCGGGTCCACGACCTCGATCCTGCTCAACCTGCCGGGCGAAGCCGCATCGGTGGTGACCTGCATCGACGGCTACAAGATGGCCCAGAAGGGCCGGGCGGGCCCGGCATTGGGGATCGCCGCCATCGGGTCTTTCATCGCCGGCACGGCTGCCGTAGTCGGCCTCACCCTCTTTGCACCCCCCATCGCGGAGTTCGCGCTGAGCTTCGGGCCGCCGGAGAAGTTTTCGCTCGCGCTCATGGGCTTGTTGATGGCCGTGACGTTATCGGGCGAGTCGGTCACCAAGGGACTCATCATCATGGTCCTGGGGCTGCTTTTCGGGACGGTCGGGATCGACCCCATTTCGGGCAAGAGCCGCTTTGATTTCGGGGTGATCGAGCTTCAAAGCGGGTTTGATTTCGTCACGCTGGCCGTGGGCGTTTTCGGCCTGGGGGAAATCTTCTACAACCTGGAGCAAGAGGGCACCTCCGAAATCGTCACCACCAAGGTAGGCCAGGTTTTTCCCAAGGTGGCCGATTGGGTCAAGTCCCGAATGGCGATCCTGCGGGGCACCCTGATAGGTTTTTTCATCGGAATCATTCCCGGCGGGGGTGCGGTGATTTCATCTCTGGTCTCCTATGCTGTTGAAAAGAAGGTTTCGAGGCACCCGGAAGAGTTCGGCCAGGGTGCCATAGAAGGTGTCGCCGGGCCGGAATCCGCCAACAACGCCGCCTCGAGTTCATCTTTCATTCCGCTGCTCACGCTCGGCATCCCGGGCAATGCCTCCATTGCCATGATTTTCGCATGCCTGCTCATCAAGGGAGTCAAGCCGGGCCCCTTCCTGATCGTCGAGCACCCCGACGTATTCTGGGGAGTGATCGCTTCCATGTACATCGGCAACATCATGCTCATTATCCTGAACCTGCCGCTGGTCGGGATCTGGGTCCAGTTGCTGCGGGTGCCTTACAGCATTCTGGCGCCGGTGGTGATCCTTTTCACGATGATCGGCTCATACAGTATCGCCAACCAGGCGTTTGACCTCTATGCCTTGATCGCGTTCGGGGTCCTTGGCTATGTACTGCGCAAGCTCAAAATCGAGGCTGGGCCGCTGCCCTTGGCGTTCATCCTGGGCCCGATGATAGAGGGCTCCATGCGGCAGTCGCTGCTCATGTCCGGAGGGAGTTTTTCGATATTTGTCACCCGTCCCATTTCTTTAACCCTGGTGGCTCTGTTTATGCTTTTTGTCATCGGCCAGATGGTCTTTGCCATTCGCCGTTCGAGTAGACGCCCCGAAGCCCGGAAGACGGCCTGAGCGGAAGGCCTTTTTATAATTCGAATCGAAGGGAGAGTAAGCATGAAACGAATTGCGATCACCAGCTTCAGTATTATGGTGGTAGCAGCCCTGATGGTCACAGGCGCTGCGTCGGCCCAGGACAAATATCCATCCAAACCGATCAGCGGCATTGTCCCGGCCTCTGCCGGTGGGTCCACCGACCTGATGGCCCGCGCGATCGAAAAAGTCTGGCCCACGTATTCACCTCAGCCGCTGGTCGTCGTCAACAAGCCCGGGGGCGCCGGGGTTGTGGCAACCGAGTTCGTGGTCCGCTCCAAACCCGACGGCTACACGTTGTACATCGGCTACGGCTCAGGCCACGACATTGTCATGCCGCACCTCCAGAAAATGCCCTACGACCCTTACAAGGATCTGATTGCGGTCGCTCGTATTTCGGTCCACTCCGTCGTCGTGGTGACCGGCGCCAAGTCGGAATTCAACAGCCTGCCGGACATGATCGCCTGGTCCAAGAAGGAGAACAAGCCGATCACCTCGTCTGTGTCCATGAAGGCCGGCGCGCAGGACATCACCATCACGGCCATAGCGAAGGCGGCCGGAGTCAACATCGTGACGGTGCCTTTTGCGGGGGGCGCGGATGCCGTGACGGCGCTTGCCGGCGGCCATGTGATGCTCGGCGCCGGGCATCCATCAGAGGTTGTGCCGCACATCAAGGCCGGCCGCTTCAAGGCGCTGGCGGTGGCCCTGCCCCAGCGCGACCCTTCGTTGCCGAATATCCCCACTCTCAAGGAGTTGGGTATTAACGTCTCGACGTGGGGTTCGGTCAAGGGGATAGGTGTACCCGCCGGGACCCCCAAAGAGGTGGTCGCGTATCTTGAGGCTACCTTGAAAAAAGTGTCCGAAGACCAGGAGTTCAAGAAGATCATGGCTGACCTCGACCAGCCGATCATGTACCAGAACGGTGCCGATTTTGCGAAGTTCCTGCAGGACGTGCATGCCGACTACGGTAAGCTGATCAAGGAATTGAACATCACCATCCAGTGAGGATCTATGTCCATCCGTGATGCAGATAAGCTGGACTTCATAACCAGAACCTGGAAGCTGGCGGAGACCGGGTCGGTCCCTTATGTCATTGAGGTCGGCAGACCTCATCACGCTACCGCCTCATTTTACAATGACGACGCAGCTGAGTTGGCCTGGCATGAGGAGCACCATCGACTCCGGGCCGGCATTGCCGATTTTTACATACCCAGCATCAAGCCCAATATGGGCATCAGCACCCTGGCAGCCGCTTTCGGCTGCCCGCTTAAGGCGGTGGATGACGCCGACCCCTGGGTGGGGCACCTGGTTTCCAACCAGGACCCGGGGGCGGCCCGCCGCATTCGCAAGCCGGATCTCTCAGACAACCCGGTCTATGCACGAATCATCCAGCGCTTGGCTTTCCTCCAGGGCAACAGCCCCTTGCCCATGCGCCTGGTCAACGTGGCCTCGCCGATGGTTACCGCCTCGATGATATGGAACTACACGGACCTGATGCTGGCATTGCTCCAATACCCCGGCGAGGTCCACGCGTTGCTGGACGTGATCACCGAGGCCACCATCGATTATGTACGGCTGCAACTCAGCCATATCAAGAACCTTGGCACGATGGGCCACGAACCCGAGGTCCTGCCTCCGGAGATCGGTTTGCGCGTCAGCGACGACACGGCGGCGCTTCTGTCTCCGCCGCTGTACCGGGAATTCGCGGCCCGCTATAATGCCAAGCTGGCCGAGGCGTTCGGCGGCGTGGTCGTTCATTCCTGCGGCGACTGCAGCCGCGTGGTTTCCGCCATGCTGGAGACGCCGGGATTGCGCGGGCTGGAATTGACCATGCCGCAGAACTCCAACTGGGACGCGCTCAAGCCGGCGGTCGGGCGCATCGCCTTGAGCCTGCGTCACAAATTCTGGGACCACGGACCGGAGGTCCCCGATCCGGTTGAATACACCCGGAAGCTGCTCGACTGCTTCGGTCGTCGGGGCGTCTTCATCCTCACATCCACGGCCACTTTCGAGGAAGCGCGCTCCCTGGGAGAGAGACTATGGCCTATGCTGGGGCCAAGCTGACACCCGGAGCATTGACAAGGATGGTTTTGTTTGCTCTTCTTAAAACCGCTCAGCTGATCTTGGCGGTTGAGTTCGCCAGGCGGAGTCCCCGGGTGAAGAAATCGGCCTAAAACAAAACACCTCACATGCATCGAATCGAAAGGAGAGCCAGCATGAAACGAATAGTCATCAGTTGCTTCATCATCACGTTGGTTGCGGCCCTCATGGTCACAGGCTCTGTATGGGCCCAGGACAAATTCCCTTCCAAACCGATTACCGTTATCGTCCCGTTCTCGGCCGGGGGTTCCACGGACTTGCTGGCCCGGGCCGTTGAGAAAATTTGGCCCAAGTATTCACCCCAGCCGCTGGTGATCGTCAACAAACCCGGAGGCGGCGGCGTGGTCGGCACCGAATTCGTGGTGCGGTCCAAACCCGACGGATACACGCTCTTCCTCGGCTACGGCTCGGGGCACGACGTGGTCATGCCGCACTTGCAGAAGATGCCCTACGACCCTTTCAAGGACCTGGTGGCCGTCTGCAGGCTCTCCGTTCATTCCGTCGTGATCTGCACGGGGTCCAAATCGGAATTTAACAGCATGAAGCAGATGGTCGCGTGGGCCAAGAAGGAGGGCAAGCCGATTACCTCTTCGGTGTCCACCAAGGCGGGCGCGGTCGATATCACCCTGACCGCGCTCGGCAAGGCAGCGGGCATCAACATCGTGACGGTGCCGTTCGCCGGGGGGGCGGATGCCGTGACCACGCTGGCCGGCGGGCACGTGATGATCGGGGGCGGGCACCCCTCGGAAGTAATGCCCCACATCAAGGCCGGCCGCTTCAAGCCGCTCGCGGTGGCCTTGCCCGAGCGCGACCCGTCGCTGCCGAACGTGCCGACCCTCAAGGAGGAGGGGATCAACGTCTATACATGGGGCTCCATCAAGGGAGTTGCTGCGCCGGCGGCGACCCCCAAGGAAGTGGTGGAGTATCTTGGGGCCACTTTCAAGAAAGTGTGTGAGGACGCCGAGTTCAAGAAAATCATGGCGGACCTCGACCAGCCCATCATGTACCAGGACAGCGCCGAGTTCACCAAGTTCCTGCAACAAGCCTATGGCGACTATGGCAAACTCATCAAGGAACTGAACATCACAATCCAGTAACGGTTTTTGCGAACGGATCGCATCAGATTCCCCGAAGCAAGGATCCTGCCGGCGGCTGATGCTACAGCCGTCGACAGGAGGCAGCGGATGATTATTTCTTCAGTTCACAGGAATCCATGCGCGGGAGGATCAATATGAGGAGGAATTGCTGATGAAAATCGGATTTGTTGGTTTAGGGATCATGGGAAAGCCGATGGCGAAAAACCTTCTAAAGGCCGGCTACCAGCTGGTGGTCTACGATGTCAACCCTGAGCCCGTTAAGGAACTGGCGGCTGCAGGGGCCGAGGCAGTTTCTTCGTCAAAAGCGGTGGCACAGAAGTCCGACCTGGTCATCACCATGCTGCCGAACTCCCCCCACGTGAAGGCCGCGGTCCTGGGGCCCAACGGAGTCCTGGAAGGCGCCAAACGCGGGATGATCATCGTGGACATGAGTTCGATTGCGCCCCTCGCCGCCCAGGAAGTCGCCGCCAAGGCTGCTGAGAAAGGCGTTGAGATGCTGGATGCCCCGGTGAGCGGCGGTGAGCCGAAAGCCGTTGATGGTACGTTATCGATCATGGTGGGCGGCAAAAAGGAAATTTTTGAAAAATGCCAAGGCATCCTCGGCAAGATGGGGGCGTCGGTGGTTCTTTGCGGAGATATCGGCGCGGGAAATACGACCAAGCTGGCCAACCAGATCATTGTCGCTCTGAACATCGCGGCCATGTCGGAGGCACTCGTGCTGGGGGCCAAGGCCGGAGTCAATCCCGAAACCATCTATAAAGCCATCCGGGGCGGGTTGGCCGGAAGCACCGTGCTGGATGCCAAGGCGCCCATGGTGCTGAACGGGAACTTCAAACCTGGATTCCGGATTGAGCTGCACATCAAGGACCTCGCCAATGCCATCGACACCGGCCACGACGTCGGCGTGCCGCTGCCCCTGACCAGTCAGGTGATGGAAATCATGCAGGCGCTGAAAGTGGACGGAAAAGCGGGCAACGATCACAGCGGCATCGTCCAGTTCTATGAAAAGCTGGCTAAGATCGAGGCCCGGAAATAAGGTGAAGCCCGGTCCCTCTTACGTCGGCATTCAATGCGCTGCCCCTTGACCAGGCGCAGGCTCATCCGGGTGCCGCAACCCGTGCGAGCCTGCGCCTCGATTCGCCTAATCCACCTTTTCATGAAGGTCCGCCGAAGGTTTGAGCAGCCCACCCGTGAGCAGGTCGCTGCGGCGTTTCCGGAAAGTTAGCTCCGCTCGTCCATTACCGGTTCCAGCCCCCTTCATCCGATCCTCCCTATTTACTTGTGCAGGTACAATGCCAACTATTCACATTGAATCCATCGACAAAAGGGCAGGATCGTTATGAAGAAAACAGCTTCTTTATTCATGCTGGTGGCAGGCTTAATCCTGCATGGAGCGGTCGACGCCGCGGACTCACCCGAAGAGCTACTCAAGGCCATCGTGAAAATCCGGGCGACGATTCCCGAGGGGGCCCGGACCGCTTCGATACTCGGCACGGAACGCGAAGGGCAAGGAATTCTTTTTGATACCAGGGGCTACATTCTGACTACCGGATATCTCATCATCGAATCTGAAAGCATCGAGGTGACCGGTCCGGACGGCAAGAAGACCAAGGCGGCCCTCACCGGATACGACAACGTCACAGGCTTCGGCATCCTGAAGACCGAGACCCCCCTGGATGTGGAGCCCTTGAAGCTGGGAAGTTCGGCAGAGCTTAAAGAGGGTGCCCCGGTGCTTGTGGCCGGACATGGCGGGCTGGAATCCGCCATCGGCGCACGGGTCGTAGCGCGCCGTGAATTTGCAGGCTATTGGGAGTACATCCTTGAAAATGCCATTTACACCGCTCCCGCGCATGCGCAATTCGCCGGTGCGGCCCTTATCGGGCCGGACGGACGGCTGCTCGGCGTCGGATCACTCTTCGCCCAACTGACCATTCCGGGGCTGGGCGTGCTGCCCTGCAATGTCTTCATACCGATAGACCTGCTTCAGCCGATCCTGGAGGATTTGATTACTCTTGGGCACCCCAACAAACCGGCCCGCCCCTGGCTGGGCATCAATGCGGAAGAGACCCACGGCCGTGTCTTTGTCACGCGCATCACGGAAGGCGGTCCTGCCGAGGGGGCCGGCCTTAAGACGGACCACCTCATTCTCAAGGTAGACGGCAAACCGGTGGAGGGGCTGGCCGACTTCTACCGCAAAATATGGGCAGCCGGCAGCGCCGGCGTCAACGTGACCCTCAGCATCCTGGAAGGCGTCGAGGCGAAGGAGGTCACCGTGCACACCGGCGACCGCAACAAGTTCCTGATGATGAAGCCGAAAAAGACGATCTAATTGAACCTGGGTTGAGCGAGTTTATCGAGTTGAACCCGGGCCTCTCCGATTCTCGCCCCAAGGCTCTGAAATAAGAATCATTCAACTTGAGTTGCATTAAGAGACAATCTTGAATTAATAAGAGGAGGTGAGCCGCTACTTTTTCCCTCTGGAAGGAATGCCATGTTCAGCACTTTTGGGACCGTTTTCAGGGCAACTACATTCGGCGAATCCCACTGTCGCGGTGTGGGGGTGATAGTGGACGGCTGCCCGCCGCAGCTGCCCCTGACCGAGGCCGACATCCAGTGCCAGCTGGACCGTCGCCGGCCCGGCCAGAGCCAACTTACGACCGAGCGGGACGAGACGGACCGGGTCACTCTGCTGAGCGGAACCGAAAACGGTCTCACCCTGGGCACGCCGATTGCGCTCCTGGTGCCGAACCAGGACCAGCGGCCGGCCGACTACGCCTCGATGCGCCGGGTGCCTCGCCCGTCCCACGCCGATTACACCTACCAGATGAAATACGGCATCCGCTCTGTGAGCGGCGGCGGGCGCTCCAGCGCGCGTGAGACCATCGGCCGGGTGGCCGCCGGGGCGATCGCCGAGAAATTCCTGCGCGAGCGTTTCGGGGTCGAGATCGTCGCCTGGGTCAGCGCAGTCGGCGAGGTGGATGCTCCTGAGATCGATGCGGCGGCCGTCGACCGGGCAGCCGTGGATCGATCCGAGGTGCGCTGTCCGCATGCCGAATCAGCCGAGCGCATGATGGCTGCCATCTCGCAGGTGAAGGCGGTCCAGGATTCGGTGGGAGGGATCATCGAATGTGTCTGCCGCAACGTGCCGGCCGGCCTGGGGGAGCCGGTGTTCGGCAAGGCCGAAGCCCTGCTGGCCCAGGCCATGCTGTCCATCCCGGCCACCAAGGGCTTTGAGATCGGCTCGGGGTTTGCCGGCGCCCGCATGCGCGGCAGTGCCCATAACGACCCCTTCGTGCCGAAGGAGGGCCGGCTGGGCACGCTCACCAACCGCAGCGGCGGTGTTCAGGGCGGCATCACCAACGGCGAGCCCATCGTTTTCCGCGTAGCCTTCAAGCCGCCGGCGACCATCGGCCAGGCCCAGGAGACGGTGGACTTCAACGGCGAGCCCGTCACGCTGGAAGCCAAAGGCCGCCACGACCCCTGCGTTCTCCCGCGCGCGGTGCCCATCGTGGAGAGCATGGCCGGCCTGGTGCTGGCCGACCTGGCGCTGATCCAGGGCATGCGCGGCTGAAGCCGGGAAGGCGGAGCGCCGCGGCTCGGCAGGAATCGCCGGATTTTTTTCTTGATTGATTTGATGATGCCTCTAAGATAAGAATCCGAAAGTCGCTCTCGCGAGGATTTGTTAACATTTGTTTATGAAAAGGAGGCTCTATGAAGAAACTGGGACTGTTGGTACTAGCGTCGGTCATGATCATGGGCGTCAACGCGTATGCGCAGAGCCAGAAAGTGGTGATCGCTACCGGGGGAATCGGTGGGGTCTACTATTATTATGGCACCCAGGTGTCTGAAATACTAAATAAAGCGGGCGTAGCTGCCGCAACGGCCATGCAGACCGCAGCGTCCGTGGACAACATGATGCTGATCCGGGACAAGACCGACCCGGCCAAGAACACCTACTTCGTGGCGACGGCTCTGCCGGACACGGTGTATTTCACCGTCAAGGGAATGCACGAGAGATTCGCTCAAAAGCCGGTCAAGGCCAACATCCTGTGGATGATGTACCCGAACTACCTGCAGATCGTCACGACGGACAAGTCCGGCATTTCCAAGCTGGCGGATCTGCAGAGCAAGAGGGTTTCCACGGGGGCTCCCGGGTCGGGCACCGAATTCACGGCGCTCAACCTGTTGGAAGCCGCCAAGGTCGATTGCAAGAAGTTCCCGAAATGGGAAAAGCTCGGCGCCAAGGAATCCGACGAAGCCCTCTCCAACGGAACCATCGATGCCTTTTTCTGGTCCGGCGGCATCCCGACCGGATCGATCGTTGAGCTTTCCAACACGCTGGAACGCAAGGGACTGAAGCTGGCTCTGGTGCCGCTGCCTGAAACGGATCCCGGCGTGATTAACTTCAACAAGGAGTTTTCAGGGTTATCCGACCAGCTGGTGATCCCCAAGAGTGCCTACGGCATGGCCGTCGATACGCCGACACTGGTTTTCTGGAACATGTTCGTTTGTCCGGAGTCCATGCCCGAGGAACTGGCCTACAAAATAACCAAGGCGGTTTTTGAGAACCTCGACAGCCTGCGCGCAGCGGTGAAACCGGCCAAGGACACGACCGCTGAAAATACCGCCAAGCTCATCGGAAAAGCCCCGATTCCCTTCCACCCGGGCGCGATCAAGTATTTCAAGGAGAAGGGCCTGGTGAAGTAGCGGGAGGGATGACCAAACGCACCTTCCTCATCGGCGGCGCGGCGCTGGTGTGCCTGCTGGCGCTGGTCAAGCCCGCCGTTCTCAGGACCGACCACCACGCCGGGCTGCTGGTGCTCCTGCGCTGGCAGTCCGGCACGATCCGGTTTGTGAACTCCGTCACCGGCCGGCCCGTCACGTTTCATTTCCGGGTGGACGGCACCTTTCGCCATTTTTCAGTTGCAACCGATGAAACGACTGAGGCATATTACACGGGCGGGATGTATCCCATGAATAAAGAAGTTTCCGGGGAATCCGTACCGGTCCTGGGCCTGTGCTCGGTCAAGGGGATTTCCATGACAATCGGCTTTTATGATTTGTACGTCAATGACGGCTGCCTGGAGGTCAAACTGCTGTGGACAATCTGATCCGGAAACTCCTGTATGTCATCGCCATTGTCGGGACCCTCTATCATCTCTATCTGGTCATTCACCCGTATACACCGTTTTCGCAATGGCGCTTTTCCGTGCTGGATCTGACGCAGGTGCAGCGGGCCACCCACGTCTTTCTCGTGTCCCTTCTGGGCTATCTCTTGAACTTCGTCTGGATCAAGAAAAGAAAAATAGCCGGCAGCCTCCCGTTGGCCGTTCTGACGGCGCTGATGCTGTACGATTTTCTGAAGCTGGACCTTCCCCTGCCCCTTAAGCTGGTGGCGGTGTTCGTCTGGGCCTGTACGATGCTGCCCACGTTGATTCCACCCACTCAACGGGCGTCCAACATCGCTTGTGCCGTGTTGAGTTTTCTGCCCTTCATCTATCTGGTCGTCAACTATGAGCAGCTGATTTACAGGGCCATCATGCCAGAGCCCTGGGACCTGGTGATGGCCCTTTGCGAAGTCCTGCTCGTCCTTGGAGTGATCTTCCGGCTGAGCGGCCCCATCATGCCGGTCTTCGTCATGGTGTTCATGATGTACAACTTGTACGGGGACCTGATCCCGGGATTTTTTGCGAACCCCGGCTTCAGCATCGACCTGCTGCTGGGCAAGATGTACTGCGAAACCGAGGCCGGCATATTCGGCACCATCACCGGGGTGTCGTTGAAATACCTGATCTATTTCACGACCCTCGGGGCGGTCATCTCCAAAATGGATTTCGGCAAGATCATTGCCAACATCGCCCTTCTGTTTGTCGGTCGAAGCCCGGCTTCGCCGGGAAGGACCAGCTGCATCATGGCGGTGCTCATGGGTATGTTTTCGGGATCCGGCGCGGCCGACACGCAGTTCGTAGCCACTCTGACCAAGCCGCTATATGACAAGGTGGGCTACGACAAGCTGGTGGCCGCCGGCATCATCGCCACGGTCGGCTCCATTGCCTACATCACTCCGCCCGTGATGGGGTCGATTTCGTTTTTGATGGTGGAGTTGCTATCCATTCCGTACTCCTGGATCATCGCCATGGCCATCGGCCCGATGCTCCTCTATCTTTTCGGAATAGCCGTCTACAACGAACTGTACGTCCGCAAGATGAAGCTGCCCCCGATGGAAAGCGATTCCGGGCACGATTTCTCTTATTTTAAGCGTTACGGCTACGTGTTCGTGCCGATTGCCGTCATCGTCTGGATGATTTACCAGGGTTACACCATCAGCATCACGGTCAGCCTGGCGGCCGCCCTCTTCGTTATTTTCGCGTATATGGACAAGACCGTCCGACCGCCGGTCAAGAACATCTTCGATGCCTTGTCGGAGGGGATCATCAGCCTGCTGCCGATCGCGAGCGCCGTCATCGCGGCCAACATGATCATGTCCATGATGGTGATGAGCGGGCTGGCCTCCAAATTTTCCCTGGTCATGATGAAGGTCAGCGGGAGCTCCATCCTGCTGGCAACCCTGTTCACGGGGATATTCAGCCTGATTCTCGGCATGGGGGTGCCGCCGGTGGCTACCTATGTGCTGACATCCGCCCTCACCGCCCCGTCCATCCAGAAGCTGGCTGTGATCCACGGGATTCCGGAAGAGGCGGCGCTGCTGGCCACCCATATGTTTCTGTTCTATTACGCCGTGCTGGCGGAGGTCACTCCTCCGGTGGCGCTTTCCGCCTATGCCGCCGCGGCCGTCATGGGGACCGACCCGATCAAGACCGGCGTGTTTGCCGCTCGAGTGGCGGTTCCGAAGTACATGATCGGGATTACCTTCATTCTCTCCCTGAGCGGGACGGCCTTGCTGGTGATTCCGGTTCTGGAGACGATGACGCCGATGCAGGCGGTCATCGAGATCGTCATTCGCTATTTTCTGTCCTTTCTGGCGGTGTTCTGTCTAAACGTGGCCGTGATCGGCCATTTCTTCCGTGACCTTTCAAAACTGGAACGTTGGATCGCCGGCGTATCCGCTCTTATCCTGTTTTACCCCTCCAACGAATCGGACCTGATTGGCAGCCTGGCCGTTATCGGTTTTATCGTGAAGAAGTGGATCGATAAACGTCGCGAGGCACGACTGCACCCGACTTCAACCTAGTGTAATGTCCCGTCAACCAGTTACATAATTCCGTGGGCTCCGAGCAGGTCGATTTCCGTGCGGGCGCAGGCTGACCGGGGTGCGGGCCGCGGCGAGCCGCAGCCCGATTTTTCAGCAGACTCTGCCACGCCCCCCCAGCTGTATAGAGGGTACCGACGGCAGGCAGAGACGACCGGCGGCTCCGTGGGGGCCTTTTATCCGGGGCGGTCCGGAGAAGTATGGAGCGAGCTGGCTGCCGTACGCTGGATCCGTGGGCGGATGGGTTGTGGCTCGCCGCGGCCCGCACCCCGGTCAGCCTGTTGGTGACACCTCGAGATCGGGATGGCGCGCCATGCGTCTATCGAGTATCTTATGTTATTTCCGGGACAGGACACTAGCATCACGCTCCATGAAATTTCGGATGACGCGCGAGCCGGCTTCAGTCCGCTGCCTGTCCCAGGTAGGTGCCGGCCGCTTTCAGAGCGGCCACCATGGCCTCGGGCGATATCCTGCTCGGATCATACGTTACGGTGTTGATTTCCCGAAGCCCCTTGAACCCGCTGGTGACCCGTATCACCCCGTTTAGCCCCTCCAGGGCTGATTTGCCCACGTCGTATCAGGCTACATAGAAGACGACTTGGGCCGAAGACGGCTGCTTCGAATCAGCGCTTTCCGCCCACAGTACTGCTCCGGCCAGCAAGATCATCATGAGAGCCACATATCCCTTCATGATAGCTTCTCCTCTGAAGATGTTAAACCGCATCTGCGTCGATGCCTGTTCTCAGTGAAACACTGCCGTCCAGGGGCACACAAATAGATCCGTCACGAAACATCCCGCCAGAACGGCCCACAGGGCGACCGCCCAGATCAGATACCGGCTTCTTCTCAAGCTCATATTTTGAGACCTCGTTATGGCCCTTGTCAGCTCATGGCCAATGGTGCTGGCACTTATGGGAGAGGCCTCCGGCCTCGATGATCGCAGCTGGAAGCCGCTCCCACAGATTCGGCCAGGGCTCGCGCGTCTTGATCTTGGACTTATTGAAACATCATTGAGCCTGGCTTCCAGCCTTTCTCATTGCTCGAACAGCTTCCGGTATTGCCCGTAGCCCTGCTGGTCCAGCTCCGCCTTGGGAACGAACCGCAAGGCCGCCGAGTTCATGCAGTAGCGCAGGCCCGTCGGTTTCGGGCCGTCGTTGAACACATGGCCCAGGTGCGAGTTTGCGTGCTTACTTCGCACCTCGGTGCGCACCATGAAAAAGCTGCGGTCGGATTTTTCCACGATGTTGCCGGGTTCAAGCGGCCGCGTGAAGCTGGGCCAGCCGGTGCCGGACTCATACTTGTCGGTTGAGCTGAAGAGCGGCTCGCCTGAGACAATGTCGACGTAGATGCCGGGTTCGTGGTTGTTCCAGTACTCGTTCTCGAAGGGCGGCTCGGTGCCTTCCTCCTGGGTGACCTTGTACTGCATGGGAGTCAGGCGCCGCCGAAGCTCCGCATCGCTGGGGCGGCTGTAGGTGCCGCTTCCCTGCCCGCCGGTTGCCATTGTTGTTTTCCCCGCATCAGCCTTGGCTGGGTCGGTCATTTGCGGTTTCATTTCAGTCTTCACCTCCGAGCTCGTATTCGTTTTCTGATCCGCCCAGACTTTTTCCAGGAATTGGTCTCGGCCGGAACCGTAGCGGTAATACCGGTAGCGGATCGGGTTCTTCTTGTAATAGTCCTGGTGGTATTCCTCGGCCGGGTAAAAGGGTCCCAGCGCAAGGATCTCGGTCACGATCGGCTTTCCGAAGCGGCCGCTCGCCGCCAGGGCCTGCTTGGACGCCTCGGCCTTCTGCCGCTCCGAGTCGGTGCCGTAGAATATGACACTGCGGTACTGCGAACCCCGGTCGACAAACTGGCCGCCGGCGTCCGTTGGGTCCACGTGGCGCCAGAACACCTGCAGCAGCTGCTCATAGGTTACCTTGGCCGGGTCGTAAACGACCTTGACGGCCTCCACGTGCCCCGTGCCGCCAGCCGAAACCTGCTCATAGGTGGGGTTGGCCACGTGGCCGCCGGTGTACCCCGAGATCGCCTCGACCACGCCGGGCACCTTCTCAAAATCCGATTCCGTGCACCAGAAACAGCCGCCGGCGAAGACGGCTTCCGCGGTTTTTTCGGGCCGGTCGGCCATCGGGTTTTCCTTCTTGTTTTCCATGCTGCGGACATGCTGATAGCCGAAAAACACGGCTGCCATGACAAAAAGTGCGATAAAAAGCGTTTTCATGAGAGACCTCCGTCTAACGTCGTATCGAATCCGCTTCCGGATCCCGTGAAGGCCTGGAGCGCTATTCGGTTTTGGGCTAATGATAAGGAGACAGGTTAAAGGTCGTTTAAAGCGCCTGTAAAGATATCGTAAAGATTTCCGATCAGTTGCTTTCAGATGCCGGCTGTACGGGCAGCTCGATCCAGATGCAAATCTCGTCACCGTCGAGGTCCGCACCTACCCTTCCCTTGTGCGCCTCTATCAACTCCTTGACGATCGCAAGGCCGATCCCGGCGCCGCCATGCTGCCGCGACCGGGATCTTTCTCCGCGGAAAAAACGCTCGAAGATGAAAGGCAGATCTCCGGCACTGAGCTCTCCGCCGTTGTTGCGGTATTCGACCCGGAACAACGGGCTGCCGGCCTCAATGCGGATATCCAGTCGGCCCCCCTGAGGCGTGTACTGGGCGGCATTTTCCGTCAGGTTGCGCAGCACCCGGGCGATCCTGCGCCGGTCGGCCGCCACGGTCAGCTCGCCCTCCGGGGCATGGACCCGCACGGCAATGGCCTTTTGAGCGAAGGTGCCCGAAAAGGCCTTCAGGGCCGTTTCGATCTCCGCCCGCAGGTCGGTAGGCTCGACGTGCAGGTGGCCGCGGGCCGCATCGGCCCGGGCGAGATCGAGCACATCCTCCGCGAGCCGGATGAGCCGCAGGGTTTCATCCTGCAGCAGGGCAAAGGTCTCCTTTGCCGGGGGCAGAACGCCGTCGTTGAGGGCCTCCAGGTATCCGCGGATGTTGGTGAGAGGCGTGCGCAGCTCATGGGCCACGTCGATCATCAGGTTGCGGCGCAGGTTTTCGATCTTTTCCAGGCTTTCGGCCATCCGGTTGAACGCTCGGGCCAGCTGGCCCACTTCATCCTGCGTGGCGGCCGGGACCCGCGCGTTGAAGTTTCCTGCGGCGATTTGCCGGGTGGTGGCGGTCATGCGGGTCAGGGGGCCGAGCACCCTGCGCATCATCAGGAAGCTGAGCACCGCTGCCAGGATCACGGCAGCCAGGCTGGCCCAGATCAGGTAGCGATGCACGGCTTCCACAAACATGGCGTGGGCCGGCTTGGGAGAGATGTTGTATTTCTCCATGAGCGTGGCAAAGTAGCCGGCGGCCAGGGTATCGATGGCCATCCACATGATGACCATGGCAAAGCTGATCACCGCCAGATGGATGGCCAGCAGCTTGAGAATCAGGTGCCGTTTCACGGTAGATTCTCCGTGCCCGGCGGTTGCATGTCGGCGAATCGGTATCCCACGCCGCGCACGGTCAGAATGTGCACGGGGGTTGACGCGTCGGGCTCGATTTTCTGCCGAAGCTTTCCGATGTGGACGTCGACCACCCGGTCGATCACCACGGCGTCGCGTTTCGGGTAGATGCGATCCAGCAGCTCATCTCGGGTGAAGACTCGTCCGGGAGCGGACATAAGGGCCGCGAGAAGAGCATACTCGTGGGGCGTGAGAGGCACGGGCCGGCCTCCCACGCTCAGCTGGCGTTTGTCGAGATCCAGGACGACACCGGCGTGGGACAGGCTCGATTTTTGACCGGGGTCCGGGCGCGGCGCCCGCCTCAGGACGGCCTTAACGCGGGCTACCAGTTCGCTCGGGCTGAAGGGCTTCACCATGTAGTCATCGGCTCCCAGCGTGAGCCCGGCTACGCGGTCGATCTCCTCTCCCCGGGCGGTGAGCATAATGACCGGAACCTCCGAGGTCCGGCGCAGGCGCCGGCAGACCTCCCAGCCGTCCAATTTCGGCAGCATCAGGTCCAGGATCACCAAATCCGGGTGCTGCTTTCCAGCCAGGGCCAACCCGGCCTCGCCGTCTCCCGCCGTCAGAGGGCGGAACCCCTCGCGCTTCAGGTAAAGGGCGATGAGATTGACCGTGTTGCGGTCGTCCTCGATGACGAGAACGGTTTTTTCGGTTCCCCGAGCCATGTGCTTCTCCCCTCGATCCCGCCAGAGCGCCCGCGGGCAAGGGCAATCCCTCGCTTGTGATGTTATCGAACGATTGTTGGAATACCATCCCGGTGGTACAGGCCCTTCCAACACCCCGGCCGAAAAGGGACATCCCCCTTCATCCGCCTCCCTGCACCTCTGGTCGGGAGGGGCGTGTGACGACGGCCCTAGATTAAGAACGATCAACCCCGAGAGCAATCCGACCGGCCCCGAATGGATGGTAACCATCGTTCCGGCTGGGTCGAATTCAGGATAATCGCTTGCGGTCGGAACTCTTCGGTGACGTCATGCAAGCTGAAACAGCGTGATTTCGGGTGGCGCGTTCAGCCTTATCGGGGTAAACGTGGTTCCGATACCGCGGCTGACGTAAAGGTTGGAGCTGTCGATCCGGTAGAGCCCTTCGGGATAGGGGGTTCTGAGGTGGGCCAGGCTTAAGTCGCCCCACGGCAGACTGAGCTTGACTTGGCCGCCGTGATAGTGACCGGAGAGGGTCAGCGGGATCCCATATTCGGCGGCTCGGGGGAAAATCTCCGGCCGGTGGGACAGCAGGATCGTCGGAATTCCAGGAATCAATCCGGCCAAGGCGGCCTCGAGGTCGGGACGGCCGGATAGGAGGTCGTCGATCCCGGCGACCGCAAAACGACCTTGGTCCGTTTGAATCACGCGGTGCTCGTTTTGCAAGAGTTGAATGCCATGCTGGTCGAAGATCGTCTGGAAATAGCCCCGCTGACCATACCAGTTTTCGTGGTTCCCCAGGGTGGACCAGGTGCCGTAACGCGCCCGCACCCGGGCCACCTCCTCCACAAAACCCGGGAAGAACGCCGTTGAATTCGAGATGTAGTCGCCGGTTAGGACGAACAGCTCGGGCTTCAGGGCGATGACCTGGTCGACATAGCGTCGCATCCTATCTCGGGTCATGAAGATGCCGGCATGGATGTCGGTGAGCTGGACCACCCGCAGGGGGCAGCCGAAGGGCAGAGCAAGCTCCTCGATGGTGTGGTTCCTGCCGGCATAGTCGGCTCCGTAGCCGGAAAGCAGGAAAGGTCCCGCGGCAAGCCCCCCGATGCTGGCCCTCAGAAAAAGGCGTCGGCCGGGGTTCGAGGGAGCGGAACTTCCCGAGCCGGCAATGCGACGAAGGAGTAGAGCCGCCGTGCGGGCCAGTCCGCCGATGACCTGCGCGAGGAGCAGCAGCACGGCGGAGAGGATGGACCCGAAGCTCCACACCGCCGGCACGTAGAAAAGAAAGATTTGTGCCAGGGTGGGCGGATCGACCCACGGGATGGGTCGGTACATGATGAACCAGTTAGCCGCAAACAGGGCACCGATCACGGCGCCGGCCAGGCCGACAGCCAGAGAGGACCGCTGGCCGGATGGACGCAAAGATCGGATCGCCCGACGGATACGCCAGAACAGGTAGATCTGCGCGAACACCGCCAGGCTGACAATGATCAAGCGGAATGTTCCGAACGGGACGGGTGTCGTGGGCAAGAAGGGATTCAAGGCCTCGAGAGCTCCAACGAGGAATCTGCGACGATCTCCAATGCTGCGGCCGGCTTGAAAACGCCTACCATCCTCATCACGCGGCTAATTTCAGTCACCTCAGAACGGGCGGCCGTGTCCCCTGCACGAACACGAGGATTGAAAACAGCAGCGCTAAAAACATGGCCGTTCCGCCGGCCCACATCAGAGGGTACATCACCGGGCCGAGGGTACCGGGGGAATAGTTGGGATTCAAATAGCGTCCCCAGAAGCCGAGCGTGTCCCGGAGGGGGTACAGCACGAGGCCGATCAGCGCAAGCCAGGATGCCGCCGACCGCAGCCTCGCACCGGCCTTTTTCTGGATTCCCACGATGACACCGATAGTGATGTTGAACAGCGCAAACCACCAGGCGTACCAGCGCATGTTGTAGGCGGCGTCGCGTCCGGAGTTGAACACGCGCACATACGAGTTAGGGTAGTGGTTCGTGAAGTAGATTCCTCCGGTCCGATAAGCCGGCCCGCGCTTCATATCCACCACCTGGTCGTCTAGCAGATCGGCTGTGCCCTTGGTGTCCACCACGGCCGCCGCCGCCTTTTCGTGGAACTGGTGCAGGGCCGATGTGCGTTCGATGAAGAACGACATCGCGAGATAGAGCATCAGCACCAATAGCCCGACCACGACGTTTTTATTCCCGATCTCCAGGCTCATCCTACCCTCCTTTTGCTGAAATCCCAAAGCCTGCCTTTTTCTGATGACGATGAAACTAATACAGCGGTACCAGAAAGCAAAGGCCCGCGTAAGGGAACGCCGGGTCCATGGGGAGGGGATCTTGAACGACCGGATGTCCAGCCTGGGTCATGCGGGGGAGGGTTGCCGGCAGGGCTGCAGAACGCTTTGCGGCTCAGCGGTGGCTCAGTTTCTTTCCGTCCACACCACCCGGTTTGACATGGCCCACAGCCCGCTGATGACGGCATCCACGTTCCGGCCTTCTATGCCGAGATAGTACATGGCTCCGCCGCCGGGCTGCGGATACCGGAGCAGGGTGTGCAGCCGGCAGCCGTGTTGGAAGCACAGGCCGGCGTAGTCGTGGTTGGCTTGAGCTGCCTGGGCCGGTTCTTCGAAAATAACGATGGACCCCGGGCTCGATGTGAGGATGAGATAGAGCGCCTTGAACACGTCCGATTCGGTGATGATTCCCTTGAGCTTTCCTTCGTGAACCACGGGAACGCCGCCGATGCGGTTCTTGAGCATCAGGCTGGCGGCTTTGGCCAGATGGTCGTTTAGCCCAAGGGTTACCACCTCCGTGCGCATGATATGGCGCACCGGCAGGGTCATGGTGTCCTCGCCGGCCTGGCAGGATGCCTGGGCATAGGTACCGGGCAGGATGTGCAGCAGGTCGCGCTCACTCACGATTCCGACCAGTCGGCCGTTATCCATAACGGGGGCGCGCCGGATTCTCCGGCGTCGAAACTCTGCCAGAGCCTCATGACAGCTCTGGTCCGGCGACAGAGTGAAAACATCGCCCGTCATGAAGCATCGCACCAGCATGGAGGGCCTCACCTCGTTTGGTTCGGTCGGGTTTGACTTTGCACGCAGGGGTACCGGATTATAGATCGGCAACCATGATCCAGAGCATTAGTCAGTAAGGGTAGCCCGGGTAGCGCCAACCCCACCAGGGATAATAGTAGGGGTAGGCGTAAGGGTAATAGTAGGGATAGGGATAAGGAAGCGGATCGTTCCAGAGATGCAATTCCAGGACAGCAATAACCGGGTAGCGGTAATCGATTTCCCCGATGCGACGCACCACCGAAGCCTGAACCTTGCCTGCCACGGTGAGGCCGCGTTCAGGACGGTAGATGGCCGGATCCAGGAATCGGCCGACAACGACTAGGAACCTTCCTTCTGATTTGTCCGTAAGTCGCGGCTCTCCGGTGAAAAGCAAGTCTTTTTGAACGACTTCGATCTCGGTCTCACCGGGCTTAGGAACGGTTTGTACGATGGTGCCGCCCAGAAGTGCTATTTTCCCCTGATATTCGTCCGGATGGCCGGCCAGAGTGCTATACGTCAGGCTCCGGTCGACCTGGTCCATGAGCTGGGGTGAAATAACCGGTGTGCAGGCATTGAACAGAAGCGCCGCATTGCCCAGCGCAATTACGATGAAGGTGAATCGCCTGATGTTGCTGCGGAATGTTAGGAGCGGCGTTTTCATTAAGAATGGTCCCTGGACTGCCGGTCATTGATGGATGTGCTTAAATTTAAGGACCTTTTGGCCGGATCCCATGCCGGGCGTTCATTCCAGCCCCCGGGTCTATTGACAATTCGCGCTCGGTGTTTACCGAAATAGCGTAGCGAATTTATCGGGCAGCCGCCGCCTTCCGGATTTGATCTGACCAAGCTTGATCCCGGTTGCGCAGCTTATGCGAGCAGGATGCCTGTTGTCAATTCCTGCATTGAGGACAACTTATGTGCGGCATCGTGGGTATAGTATCAAAGGCAGATGTCGGCCAGGACATTTACAACGCGCTGCTGGTTCTGCAGCATAGAGGCCAGGACGCCGCCGGGATCGCCACATCCCAGGAGGGCAAATTCTTTGTGCGCAAATCCTGCGGCTTGGTTCGCGATGTGTTCCGCGCCCGGCACATGCACCGGCTGCGCGGACTTATGGGCATCGGTCACCTGCGCTACCCCACGGCGGGGGCATTATCCGCGGAGGAATCCCAGCCGTTCTACGTGAACTCGCCTTACGGCATCGCGCTCGCGCACAACGGCAACTTGACGAATGCCGAGGACCTCAGGCGCGATCTATTCCAAACCGGTCTCCGGCACATCAACACGGGGTCGGATTCGGAGGTCTTGTTGAACGTCTTTGCAAACGAGCTGCAGAAACTCGGCAGACTGAATCCCGGTCCGGATGACCTGTTCGAAGCGATCAAGGGCGTTTACAGGCGCTGCCGCGGAGGATATGCGGTGGTTGCCATGATCAACGGCTATGGCATCGTGGGGTTCCGGGACCCCCATGGGATTCGACCGGTCGTATTCGGCAAACGCGGCGACGATTACATGATCGCCTCCGAAAGTGCCGCCCTGGATGTCTTGGGGTTCAGCTTGATTCGGGACATCGGCCCGGGAGAGGCTGTGGTGATCGATGCGGGTGGCAGGCTGCACTCGCGAGTCTGCGCGCAGGACCCCCGCTGGGTCCCCTGCATATTTGAATATGTGTATTTTGCCAGGCCCGATTCGGTTATGAACGGCGTTTCGGTTTATAAATCCCGCCTGAGAATGGGGGCCAGACTGGCCCAAAAGATCCTGAAAGACCATCCGCATCACGACATCGATGTCGTG
>JBLMXM010000244.1:0-5111 GCA_050257775.1 Hyphomicrobiales bacterium | reverse complement strand
CCGGATCCTTCACCGGGCTGCGCATCGGGATCAGCACGGTAAAGGGGCTGGCACTCGCAACTGCCAAGCCCTGCGCCGGGGTTTCGACCCTGGAAGCGCTGGCCTACCCCTGCATTCCCTCGCGGCTTCCGATCTGCACCCTCATGGACGCCCGCAAAGGCGAAGTTTACGCTGCGTTCTTTCGCGAGTCCGACGGCCGGCTCGAACGGGTGGGAAATGAACGGGTCGATGCCCCTGAAGCAATCCTGCGATTGATCCGCTCGCCCCATCTCTTGGTCGGAGATGCGGTCGAAATCTACGCGGATCGCATCCGTTCCGTCGTCAACGACCATGCGGTCTTGGCTCCGCGGGACTTCCATTTTCCAAAAGCCTCCGTGGTAGCTCGCCTGGCCTTGGATTCGCTGCAGGCCGCCGGCAGAGGCGGCCTGGACCCTGTGGCCCCGCATTACATCAGGCAATCCGATGCCGAGCTGCGGATCAAGCGCGTCGACCCGACAGAGAAATAGGTAAGAATCGGGGGATATGCTTAAGTTTTCATTGACAAATTCAACCAACCCGGTTAAAAAATATAATTTTAATGAATTTATAAAACGCCTCCAATCTCAGTTTTCTGTCTTTCCGGAGAAAGCCGGAATGACCGTCTTTGGGACATCTTGAACTGATGGAAGATTTCGTTTGGGCAGATCGACCCCACCGCCTGGCGTTCCCGGTGGCATCGGCCGGTTATCCCCTGATTTTCGGGGCCGCTTTCGCTACCCTGATCCTGGCGTTGTTGGGGCTCACCGCATTGGCCTTGATCGGCCTGGCCGCAACGTTTTGCGTTGCCGGTTTTTTCCGGGACCCGGATCGGACCATACCCAACCGGCCCGGCCAGGTGGTTTCGCCGGCGGACGGAAAAGTGATCGCCGTGGAGACGGTGGACGGCAAGCCGTTCTTCGACGAGGAGATTCGCCGGATCAGCATCTTCATGTCGATCTTCAATGTTCACGTCAACCGCGTGCCCGCTGAAGGCCGGATCTACCGCATCAGCTACCGGCCAGGGCAATTCGTCGCGGCCGACCGCGGGGATGCGTCATTGCGCAACGAGCACAATGCGGTTTTTCTCGAGACACGGTATGGGAAACGGCTCTGTTTCGTCCAAGTGGCGGGACTCATTGCCCGGCGCATCATCTGCCAGCTGCAGCCCGAGGAAATGGTCCGGCGGGGTCAACGGTTCGGGATGATCTGCTTTGGGTCGCGATTGGACGTCTATCTTCCCAAAGATATTGCGCTGGCGGTGTCGGTCGGAGACAAGGTCACGGCTGGGACCTCTGTTCTGGGAACCTTTCCGGACGTCGATGGCAGCGCTTAGAACTGATTTTATAACCCGGTCTCACGCTTGAGGGCGGTGTTGCAGGCCACTCGAAATGCTCACCACCGATCGAGGTGGCTCCGCTTGGGAATCGGCCTGCGCCTTGTCCGCAGGCGTGATCCGGTGTCTTGACACCGGTTCCGGCAGAGGAGTTATCATCATGGCACGCGGCGCGTCGGCGGCGTGCGACCCCTTCAAGGAGATGACGAATGGCTGAAAAGAAATTCAACGTCGCAGTGGCAGGCGCCACGGGGGCGGTGGGCAACCAGATGATCGCCTGCCTTCAGGAGATGAACTTCCCGGTGAAATCCCTTTTGCTTCTGGCCTCGGCACGCTCGGTGGGGCGGAAGCTCAGATTCAAGGGTGATCAGCTCGACGTGCAGGAACTCAAGGAGAACTCCTTCAAAGGCATCGACATCGCCCTTTTCTCCGCCGGCGGCAGCACCAGCGAAAAGTTCGCCCCCGCGGCCGCCAAAGACGGCTGCGTCGTCATCGACAATTCCAGCGCCTGGCGCATGGATCCCCAGGTGCCGCTGGTCGTGCCCGAAGTCAACCCTCACGCCGTGGCCCAATACACGCGGAAAGGGATCATCGCCAATCCCAACTGCTCCACCATCCAGATGGTGGTGGCGCTCAATCCGATCCATCGGCAATACGGGATCAAGCGCATCGTGGTGTCCACCTATCAATCCGTTTCTGGAACAGGCAAGAAGGCCATCGACGAGCTGTTCAACCAGACTCGATCCATGATCAACTTCCTGCCGGTCGAGCAGTCGGTGTACCCGCACCGCATCGCATTCAACTGCCTTCCGCACATCGACAAGTTTCTCGAAAACGGCTACACCAAGGAAGAAATGAAAATGGTCAACGAGACGCGCAAGATCATGGAGGACCCGAGCATCGGCGTCACTGCCACAACAGTGCGTGTGCCCGTGTTTTTTGGCCATTCGGAGGCCGTCAACGTGGAGACCCAGCGGCCCTGCCCTCTGGCTGAGGTACGAAAACTCCTGGCGTCGTCTCCCGGCGTCAAGGTGGTGGACGACCCGGACCGGAACCAGTACCCGTTGGCGATCGACGCCGCCGGACAGGACTTGACCTGGGTCGGGCGCATTCGCAAGGATGAGTCCGTGGAGAATGGCATCAACCTGTGGATCGTGGCCGACAACATTCGCAAGGGCGCGGCCACCAATGCCGTACAGATCGCGCAGGTGCTTGCTCAAACGTATTTGTGATCCGATAGGAGTGTATCGTGGAACGTGTGCCGGTTACGCCGGAAGGCTATGAGGCCATCCGGCGAGAGCTTGAAAAATTAAAGCGTGTGGAACGGCCTGAGAATATCCAGGCCATCGCCGAGGCGCGGTCTCACGGGGACTTGAGCGAAAACGCGGAGTACGCCGCAGCCAAGGATCGCCAGGGGTTTATCGAGGGGCGCATCAGCGAACTGGAATACAAGCTGGCCCACCTGGAAGTCATTCGTCCCGACAGCCTTCCGAAGGACCGGGCTGTGTTCGGCAGTCGCGTGCTCCTGGAAAACATAGAAACCGGGCAGGACGTTGAGTACCAGTTGGTGGGACCGGACGAGTCTGATGTGGAGAAAGGACGCATTTCGGTCGTTTCCCCATTGGGCCGCGCCCTGTTAGGCAAGAAGCCGGGCGATGCATTGACCGTCGAAGTCCCCGGAGGGAAGCGCAGCTACGAACTGGTTGAGATACTTTAGACTCGATTCGGTCGATCAGTTTAGGTTCAACAGAAATATATAACAGGGGAGGTTGACGCGTGGCACGCATTACGGTTGAAGATTGCTTAAAAAAGGTTGGCAACCGCTTTCTGCTGGTAAACATGGTCGCGAAGCGGGTTCGTCAGATCCGCGAGGGGTCGGATTACCTCGTGAGCTCGCCCAAGAACGAAGACGTCGTGATTTCCCTGAGAGAGATCGCCGCCGGCCGGATCATTCAAAAGGAGTCGCCGCCGGCCGCGGACTAGGTATGGAGTTGCGGGCTTCTGGCTATGAATACAAGTCGTTGAATCGTGCCATCGGCAAGGCGATTCACGACTACGACATGATTAAGGACGGAGACCGCATCTTGGTGGGACTATCCGGCGGCGCAGACAGCCTGACGCTGGCATGGATGCTCGCTGAGCGCCGGCGGCGCGTCCGTGTGCCGTATGAGCTGAAGGCGGTTTACATCGATTCCGGTTTCGGAGGCGGGGTCGGCGATGCCCTGAAACCGTTCTGCGAGCGGCTGGAGATTCTCCTGCGAACCGAGATCACCGACTATGGGATTCTCAGCCACAGCCCCGCCAACCGCGAAAACCCGTGCTTTCTATGCGCACATCTGCGCCGTAAGCGGCTTTTTGAGGTTGCCGCGGAGCTGGGCTGCAACAAGCTGGCGCTCGGCCACAACAAGGACGACGTGATCGAGACCTTGTTCCTGAACATGTGCTACTCGGGTGAGATCAGCACCATGCGGCCTGCACAGGCGCTTTTCGATGGACGCTTCACGATCATTCGTCCGCTGGCTTATGCCGAGGCTGGCCTCGTGCGCCGGTTTGCCCGGGCACATCGCCTGCCCATCTTTGAGAACCCATGTCCATCGGCAACCCGGTCGCGGCGGGCGGAGGTGAAATCCCTCCTGGCGGACCTTTACCGTCGTAACCGCAAAATCAAGGGCAACATCTTCCGGGCGATGCGCCACGTGAAACCCGAGTACCTGTTGAAATGAGCATGCGCGACGTTCAGAACGAAAGGGATTTCCGGAACATCCCGATCAACCAGGTGGGGGTCAAGAACCTGCGTTACCCCATCGCCGTGCGGGACCGCCGGGACGGCTACCAGCATACGGTAGCCACCATCAACATGTTTGTGGATCTGCCCCATGAGTACAAGGGAACCCACATGAGCCGCTTCGTGGAGATGCTGCACGTTTTGAAACCGGAGGTGTCTCTGAAGAAGTTCGCGGTCATCCTGGAAAATATGAAGCAATACCTCCATGCCGCTTCGGCCCATCTCGAAATGACCTTTCCTTATTTCATCGAGAAAAAGGCGCCGGTCAGCATGGCCACGGGGCTCATGGACTATGCGTGCCGAATTGCGGGCTCCAGCGATGCGTCCGGGAAAGTCGATCTGCTGTCGGAGGTGGTGGTGCCCATCACGTCGGTGTGTCCGTGCTCAAAGGAGATCAGCGATTTCGGAGCTCATAACCAGCGCGGAGAGGTTCAGCTCTGCCTTCGGTTCAAGAAGTTCATCTGGCTGGAGGACATGATTGAGCTGGTGGAATCCACCGCATCGAGTGACGTATACTCCGTGCTCAAGCGGGTGGACGAGAAATGCGTCACCGAGAGGGCCTATCAGAACCCCAAGTTCGTCGAAGACATCGTACGCGACATCGCCAAGCGTCTGATGGCGGACCCCAACATCATCTGGTTTTCTGTCAGCGCCGAAAACTTCGAGTCCATCCACAACCATTCCGCCTACGCCCATATTATATCGGGCTGATGTTTCCGGCTGCGCCGGAAACATATTGAACGTCCATGAGCCGCCGCAGGCAGGCTGCAACGATTAATGAAAACGACGCGCCGCAGCCCGGATGAGCGGTTGAGGGCAGCGGCTGACTGTCTGAGCCGCTTAGGGGGCCTTGGTCCGGACCCGACGCCGAAATCCTACCGAAGACCAGACTTCTTGGCCTCTCTCTGATCTCACTTGGGTAAGAGGGCGGGGTCCGGGCTTAGGCACCGTTAGCGGCGAGTTTCAGCTGCGAAC
>JBLMXM010000243.1:0-23783 GCA_050257775.1 Hyphomicrobiales bacterium | reverse complement strand
GACCTTGAGCAGGTTCAGGCGCTTGAGGACCCGATCCGAGCCCACGAAGCTCTTGACGAACTCGTCGGCCGGCCGGTTGAGCAGTTCGTCCGGCAGCCCGGCTTGGACCAACCGCCCCTCCCTGAGGAGGGCGATCCGCTGCCCCATCTTGATCGCCTCGTTGATGTCGTGGGTGACGAAGATGATGGTTTTTTTCAGCTTCTCCTGAATCCGGAGAAACTCGTCCTGGAGGACCTCGCGGTTGATGGGGTCGATGGCGCCGAACGGCTCGTCCATGAGCATGATCGGCGGGTTGGCGGCCATGGCGCGAGCCACGCCGACCCGTTGGGCTTGCCCTCCGGAAAGCTGCCGGGGGTAGCGGTCGCGAAACTCCGCCGGGTTCAGGTTCACCAGCCCCAGCAGTTCGTCCACGCGCTCGTCGATCCGGCCCTTCGCCCAACCGAGCAGTTTGGGCACCGTGGCAATGTTGTCCCTCACCGTCATGTGCGGGAAAAGGCCCACCTGCTGGATCACGTAGCCGATGTGCCGCCGCAGTTCGATGGGGTCGAGGGTGGTGATGTCCTTCCCCTCCACTGAGATGCCGCCGGAGGTTATCGGAATCAGGCGGTTGATCAGCCGCATCAGGGTGGTCTTGCCGCAGCCGGATGGGCCGATGAACACGCAGATTTCGCCTTCCGGCACAGAAAGGCTGATGCTGTCCACGGCCGGCTGGGCGGCTCCCGGATAGATCTTGGTGACCCGGTTCAGTTCAATCACGGCGCAGCCCCTTGCTGACCAATCGGCGCTCCAGCCGGCCGAAGAGAAAGTCGGCCATGATCGCCATGATCGAAACCGCGACGGCGCCGGCGTTGATCATGGCGTCGTACGTCTGGTTGATGCCGTTGAAGATGTATCGCCCCAGACCGCCCGCCCCGATATAAGCGGCAATGGCGCCGATGCCGATCGACATGACCACCGCCACGCGCACACCGGCGAAGATGACGCCGAGGGACATGGGGATCTGGACCTTCAAGAGCACCTGCACCCGGGTCATGCCGATGCCGAGCCCCGCCTCGATGATAGCGGGGTCCACGCTGCGAATGGCCGCGTAAGTGGAGCGCAGGATGGGAAGCTGGGAATACAGGACCAGAGCAATCACCGCCGGGACGGTGCCGATGCCGTAGCCGAAGACCGAGAGGATGGGGATCATCATGCCGAACAGGGCGACCGAGGGCACGGTCATCATGATTCCGGCCAGATAGAGCACCGTGTCGGCCAACCGGCGGTTAAAAGTGATGTAGATCCCGAGCGGCACGCCCGTAACGATCGCAATGGCCAGAGCGATGCTGACGAAGACCGTGTGCTGCCAAGCCAGGGTCATCAGCTCGGACCAGTTTCTGAAGATGAAATCGTAGGTGGTCACAGACGCCTCCTGCGACCAAAGGCGATGAAAACCGCTTAAAGGGAAATGATCTCTGGATACTTCTGGCGAATAGCACGGTCCAGGCTTTCCGGCAAATAAGAACTCTCCGGCGCGGCGAGGATCTTTTTCGCGATCTGCCGGGCCCGCTCGCGGGCTGTCAGCCGGCCGTCCTGCTCCCATTTGCTGCGGCTCTTGCGGTCCGTCACGCCGTTGCCGCTGAAGTACTCCGAGCGCATGTGTTTGAGCGTGTGAGGATGGGTCATGAAGTTGCCGCCTGGTCCCACCTCTTCGATCACCTCAAGCGCCAGGTGTTCCGGGTCGACGTCGATGCCCTTCAACACCTTGCAGCTCATGCCGGTAATCTCATCGTCGATGACATACTGTTCGTACGCCACGGCGATCATGGATTCGATCATCCCGGCGGCGTGGTGCACGAAGTTCGACCCGCCCATGGCAGCCAGCAGCGTCGTCAGGCCTTTTTCCCAGGCGGCTTGTTCATCCGGCAGCTTGGAATCCGTCAAGGCGGAAGAGTTGTAGTTGGGTACACCGATGTGGTGCGCCATCTGGTGGATGGCGGCGTTCATCATGCCGCACTCCACAGACCCCCCGAGATATCCCATGGTGTTCAGGTTGGCCCGGCCCGGGATTCCGCCATACAGCACCTGGGCTCCGGGCTGGGTCAATTGGCAGATGAGGATGCCCGCGAGCTGCTCGGCATGGATCTGGACCAGGTTGGCCGCCATCGTAATCGGTGCCGTGGACCCGGCCATGGGCGCGCAGGAAAGCGCCACGGGGATCCCGTTCCGGTTGGCCTCCTGCATGATGCGGGTCGAGGCCGTGCAGAGCTTGAGCGGGCTGATGGCAAAGGAGGTGATGATCGAGATGAAGGGTTGGGCGATGAGCTTGTCGCGCCCGCCCGCCAGAGTGGACGCAAGGTCCAGGACCTGGTGGAACCCCTCGATATTGTTCACCCCGGACATTACGTGCTTGCCGGTCCCCCTCAGGCAGGCGTAAAACATGTTCACATCATAAGCCGCCTCGGGGATATCGGTGGGGATGCAGGGACGCAGGAAGAAGTGAATGTGTTCGAGCTTGTCCACCAAACGCGCGAGGAGATACAGATCCCTCAGGGTGCTCGGGCGGTATTCGCCGGTTTCCAGATCGATGACGCGAATGGCCGCTCCGCCCGTGCCCAGGAACACCTTGTGGTCGGTCAGGTCCAGGTCGTCCTTGCCGGTCCGGCTGTAAAGCACGATCTGCCTGGGCGCCTTGCTGATGTGCTCCCGCACGAGCTTTCGCGGGAACCGGATGCGGGCAGCGGCACGGTCCACCCGGGCGCCGGCCGTTTCCAGCATGCGCAGGGTGTCGTCAAGGCCGGATTCGTAGGTGAAGCCCGTTTTTTCAAGAAGGGCCAAGGCTGCCTCGTGGATGGTCTTGATGTCGGTGTCGGAAAGAGGCTTGTATTGCCCGCCGGCTAAACCTTTCAAATTCATCTTCTCCCCCATGGACTGTTTTGATTAGGAGGTTTTTTTCAACCGGGTGCGGCCGGGAGACTTGGGCTTTTCGGCTGTGGTCGGCTTGCGCGCCGATGTCTTGGGTCTAACCGGAAGCTTTGAGCCCGGTGCAGATGGGACATATTCAGTGAATCGTTTTTCGCCGGCGGACCGCAGCCCGAACTCCTCTCCCGCTTTCAACACCGCATGAACCATGTCGTCGGCAAAACCACGAGGGCAGGCGACCAGAACGGCCGCTTTCGCAGGATCGTTCTTTAATACCACGATCTGACAGGTCACGTGGCAAAAGGGTCCCAGCACCAGGAAGGGGGCTTTGCGCTTCGGGTCGCCAAGGTCAAGATGAGTCAGCTTTTCGGTTACTTGAAAAATATTCTGGCCCAGCAACGCCAGGCACAGGCTTCCTTCGGTGGTTTCGGTGCACCCGGCGATGGCAGGCGGCACGCTGTCATCGAAGATCCACATAAAGGTCTGCTTCAGCCCGGTTCGGCCCAGCAATACGCCACCTGTCAATGTAACCGCACCCGGCACCGCAGGAAGCAAAAGCCCCTCCGGCACGACCGAATCCAGATTGGCGTCCTGGATATCCCATCGGGGGCAATGACTGAGATCTACGATCCAAGGTCCGGGACTTTCGTCGGCATACTCGAGAACCACCGGCCAGTGATCCCGCGTCTTTGTTTTTTCGGGTTTGCCCGGCAGATGAATCGGCGATTGGCGTTCCATCTTTATACGTGAGCCTTTCATCGTCCTTCTTCCTCTTTGTCTACTTGCACCCTGGAACCCTTGGCCCCTTGACCCCTGATTCTCAGGACCGCAGACGTTCACCCTGCGGATCATAGAACGGCTTCTTTACGACCGTTGCGTATGTCAACTGCCCCCGGCAGCCGTCTTCATAAATCGCCAGGCGGGTTCCCTCGCCGGCCAATTCGTCATCCACCAGTGCCAGGCCGACCACTTCCTTCAGCGCAACGCTGGGCCGCGCGGTGCACACATAACCGCGGATGCGTCGGTCCACGATGAGAGATCCGTCCTTCGGAGCGGCAGCCGAGGGGTTCTCCATCTTGAAACCCACAAGCTTCAGGCGGCCGGATTGATGTTCCGTGTGCCGCAGGGCCGCATCGCCCACGGTCTTGGCTTCGGCCTTGTGGCGGTGCCAGAGAAATCCGAGTCCCAGGTCGTGGAGTGTGGTGCGCTGCTCGGACTCGGAACCGATGATGACATGCCCTTTGTCCAATCGCAGCGCGTTCTGGGCCTCGAGCCCAAAGTTACGTATGCCGAATTCTTGGCCGGCTTCCATCAGCAGGCCCCATACATAGGCCATCCATGAAGATGGCACGTGCAGCTCGTAGGAAAGCTCGCCGACAAAACCGAGACGCAGCAGGCGCGCCCGCACTCCGCCGACCTCGAACTCGCGGTAGCCCATGTAAGGGAAGGCCGGGTTGTCGACCGCCGCGTCGGTAATCCTGGACAGGACCGTCCGGGAATTGGGCCCGGCAATGTTGATCACCCCGTAAGCATCGGTCAAATTGACCAGGCTGAAGTCCCATTTTTCAAAACGGGTGTGGTAACGGATCCATTCGGCGGTCACCCCGGCCCGGCCGGTGGAGGTTGTGAAGTAGTACTCGTTCTCCCCAATCTGAACGATCACGCCGTCGTCGGTCAGGCAGCCGTCGTCGTTGCACATGGCCGAGTACCTGGCTTTGCCCGGGTGCATCCGGCTCATGTCGCTCACATACACGCGCTGCAGAGCGTTCAGTGCATCGGGCCCGAAAAGCCGGAACTTACCCAGGGTAGAGGCGTCCAGCATGCCCACATTCGAGCGGACGTTTTCGATTTCATCCCTGCAGCGGACGTCATCCGAGAACCGGCGGGCTCGCTTCCAGTCGCCCACGGTTTCCATGCGGCCGCCGGCGGCCTTCTGAAGATCGTGCAGCGGTGTGTGTTTGACCATGGCGTGGCTAGCACCGGCGTATGTGGCCATCAGGGTCGGCACCAGAGGGGGCCGGGTCAACGTCGGCCGCGGCTGAGGGTCGGGCGATGCCCCGCTCTGGTTCACATAGAGGGGCAGGTTGTGGCCGGGGATGCCGCCCTGGCCCGGGCCTGTGCCGGCCGAGGTGAAGCGTTTAATCAGCTCCGGGACGTCGAAGCCCATGTCCATGGCCTGGTCCACGTTCTTGAGCGTCGTGTCCTCGTCAAAGCAGATGAAGGCCTTTTTCCCTGTACGCGGCGCCGAAACGAGCTTGCAGCCGCGCACCGGACCCGGCAGGTTCTTCAGCTGGTCTTCGCAGTCCCGGATATCGGCCGGCGCCTTCAGGCCGCATCGCTGGGCCGCCTTGAGACCGGCCAGGCGGCCGGAGGCCGCGATGGCCTCGAAATCCCCGAGGCCCAACAACCGGCCGGCCGCGTGAAGCCCTGCCGGAAGCGACCTCGGCAGGAAAAAGCCGGTGTGGTTGTCATAGCCCAGCTTGGCGCCCGCCAGGGTAAGCGGGCCCGTCACGGGACTCAGTCCGGCCGAGGCCACCAAAAGATTGCAGGGAAGTTTGCGGTTGAAATGGCCGTTGACGGAGGAGAGGGTCACGTGGGCCACCCGCCCGAAACCATGGACCCTTCGAGCCACCCAGCCTTTCAGGACCGGTATTCGGCGCTCCGCCAGCGCATCCAGAAGCCGCGGGTTCTGGCCGTCCTCACGGGCGTCGGCCACCCCGGCGACCTTGATGCCGAGATCGCACAGGTCGATGGCGGCCTCCAGGCCATGATCGTGCCCAATGCTGAAAACCGCTTCGCTGCCCGGCAGGATCCCCCAGGTCCGGGCGAGCCGCAAGGCGCACTCGGTTTGCATGACGCCGGGCCGCTCGTTGTTTTCAAACAAGAGCGGCCGTTCTATGCAGCCGGTGGCCACCACCAGGCTTTTCGCCCGGATTTCGATGTAACGCTCATCGAAGCTCATATCCGCGCCCCCGTGCTGAAAGGCTGTCACCTGGCCGTCGCTGTAAACGCCGATGGCCGGGGCACGAGTGAAGACGCGGATGTTGGCAGCTGATTCCACCTGCTGCGCCAGTTCCCGGGTCCGTTGAAAAAGAGGCGCCCCGGAGCGGTCGGCCGTTGCCCGGTATTCGAAGGCGCCCCCCAGCCAGGATCGGGATTCGAGCAGAACCACGCGCAGGCCCTTCTCGGCCGCCGCCAGCGCAGCGGCCATACCAGCCGGCCCGCCGCCAAGGACGCAAACCTCCGCGGCCGGAAAGATCTGATCGAAGCGGCCCTTCATGCGGAAATCCGGTGAAAGCGTCCCAATCCCCGCGGCCCGCCGGATCTGCTTGATCGCGGTCGGCCAGATGGTCGCCGGCTTGTGGAAGATCCGATAGTAGAAGCCGGCGGGCATGGCCCAGCTCAATCCGTCCATGAATCCCATCAGGTCGAACTCGGGACTGCCCTTGACGTTCTGGGGCCGGACCGTCATGCCGGAGGCGAGCAACGTGGTTTCGGCCGGAACATTCGGGACCCGGTCCACCTCCATCAGGGTGTTGGCGCATTCGCCATCCAGGCTGTAAAGACCCCGTGGGCGGTGATATTTCAAGCTGCGGCCGAAGACCCGGACGCCGTTGGCATACAGCGCCGTGGCCACGGTATCGCCCGCAAGCCCCTGGCAGGTTTTCCCCCGATAGGTAAAAGACAGAACGCGCTCGGCGTCGATATGCAGCGTCGGCAGGTTCTTCAATCGAGTCATTTGTCAGCCTCCAGGTCATTGGGAGAGACTTCGATGTTCTGGACCGTGTCGCGCAAGGTGGTGAACCAAGTGCCACAGCCTTTGCTGTGGTACCACCATTCTTTCTGTACCCCGAACCGGGAGTCGGCCATGTGGACGTAGTCGCACCACGCCTCGGGACTGAGGGATTCCTGATCCGGCCGCGGCCCCTTGTCCTCGCCGCCGAAACGAAATTCATAAGCGTCGCGGGGCCCGCACAATGGGCAGGTAATGAGGAAGGCCATGTTCGATTGTCTCCTTACCGAAGTTGGGAGAAGATCCTATTTTCCTTTTTTCTCTATAAGGCTCTGCCAGGGTTCAAGAGGTCCAGGGATCGAGGAAAAAAGAAAAACTGCCGGGCGCCTTTCACTTGAACCCTTGACCCCTTCATTTCAGTTGTTCGCCGTGTAATCCACCAGCGCCGCGGTTTCGCCCATCAGCCGGTGCTCCTCGAAGCGCTTCAGCCGGAAGGGCTTGAGGATCTCAGGGCATTTGCCCGTGGCAATATACTGGGCCATGTATTTGCCGGTCACGGTGGATGACTTGAACCCGAAATAGCCCCAGCCGCAGTCCATGTAATAGCCCTCCGCCGGGGTGTTGCCGTCCATGATGGGGGCCATGTCCGGGGTCATGTCGGCCAGCCCGGCCCAGGTGCGCATGAACTTGACCCCTCTCAGGCAGGGCAGCATCTCGCCGATCGCCTCGGCCTGGTGCTTGATGTAGTGCGCGGTGGTTTGGTTGGTATAGTTGGGCCAGGGGTCCATATGGGCGCCGGTGGCGATTTCGCCTTTCAGGGTCTGGTTGGCGTAAGCGTGGTAGGCGCCCGAGGAAACCACGTGGTGCAGCAAGGGCTTTAGCGGCTGGGTCACCATGGCCTGAATGGTGAGCACACTGATGGGCAGCCGCTGGCCGAGGCACTTGAAGGCGATGCCCGCCGAATAGGCCCCAGCCGCATTCAGCACTTTAGGCGTGAGGATCCGCCCCTTGTCGGTGTCCACCCAAGCCACCTTGCCGTTCCTGACCCCGATCCCCGTCACCTCGGTTCCCTGGTGGATGTGCACCCCCAGCTTGGAGCCGCCCTTGGCCAGGCCCCAGACCACGGCATCATGGCGCACGATGCCGCCCGGGGGATGGAACATGCCGCCGAAGATGGGGTAGCGCAGCCGCTCGGAGATATCCAACGCCGGGACAAGCTCCTTGCACTCCTTGGCATCCACGAGCCGGCTGTCGATCCCGTGAAATTGAGCTGAGGCCACGTTCATGCGGAAGGCCTTCATGGCGGCATCGCTGTGGGCCAGGTTTAAATTGCCGCAGTTGTAGAACATCAGGTTGAAATCGAGTTCCCGGGTGAGAATCGGCCACAGCTCGAGCGCTTCTTTGTAGAGCGGCAGGTTCTCCTGGGTGCGCTGGTTGGCGCGCACGATGGCCGTGTTGCGGCCGGCCGCGCCGCTTCCGATGAACTTCTTCTCGATGACGGCCACATCGGTAACTCCGTGCCGGCTCGCCAGGAAGTACGCGGCGGCGAGGCCGTGCAGGCCCCCGCCGATGATGACAGCATCGTAGCTGGATTTAGGAGGGGGTTGCTTCCAAAACGACTTGAATTTGAGAAACATGGACTCACCTTGTGCTTCTCGATTAAGGGACATTCAAGACCTTAAGAAATTAATCTAATGGCATATGACGATGAAATTTTCGTTTCTCAAATAAAATAAAATATGTCAACATTTTTTTTAAAATAAAGCTGATACTTCTTAATAGCTCCAATATTGAAACATAATCAAAAAAAGAACGGATTAATAAGATAAAATACTGAATTTATACAATTATAATAAAAGACTCGATGGTTTCCGATTTTACTTGACATGAGTTAGGACGATATTGTAGGGAAAGATATCGTGTACAAATACTAATTTATATTCATTTCATATGTAAAATTCACTCCATCTTAGAAGTCACTGATGGCTGCCAATCTGTTACTTCAGCGGATATCCGAACACCGCGTGAACCTGACCCCCAAGGCAGGCCTCATCGGGGACTACATCATCAATAATCCGCGTAAAGTGATTTTCATGACCATAAAGGAGCTATCGCGAGCCTCGGGAACCAGCGAAGCAACGGTCATCCGCTTTGTCAACCAGCTGGGCTATGGCGGATACAGCGACTTTCTCCAGGAATTGAGAGACATCATCGACACCGAGCTCACTCTGCCGGACCGCGTGGACCTGGCGTATACGGACGGCCCGGAGACCGAGCGCCTGAGCCGGGTGGTGAATTCCGAGGTGGATAACCTCAGGCAGCTTTACGACAACTTGGATATGGAGACCTTCAACCGGGCTGTTGACCTGCTGCACACCAGCAGAGCGATCTACGTGGCCGGATCCCGCCTGTCCTACACCTTTGCCTACTATTTGGGCTGGTCTCTGACCAAAATCCGCACGGACATCCATGTGCTGAAGGGAAGCGACTCGACCAGCATCGACTGGCTCACCATAGCACCCCAGAACTGCCTAGTCGTCATTTTTGCCACCACCCGCTACCCCAACGAACTGATCCGGCTCGGCAAACTGGTCAAGCGGCTGGAACACACCCTGCTGGTCATCACCGACGGCTCAGCCTGCCCCCTGATTCAGTTCGCCGATCTTTCGATCATAGCTCCCTCCCGTCACATCCCGCTGATCGGAAGCCCGACAACCCTCTCATGCCTGATTAACTTCTTTATGGCGGAGCTGGTGAGCCGATACAGCGGGGACCTCAAGCACCACCAGGAAAAATTGGAAAAGGTTTACCTGGAAAACGATGTCTTGTTTAACCTAAGATAGCTCTGGTAATAAAGTCTTCAAAGAGCATGAGAGTGCCGGTTCTACAACCCAAAAGAAAGGAGGACAAAACATGATCAAGAAAGTCGTCCGCATTTCGTTACTGCCCCTTTTGGTCGCCGGATGGCTGGTGGGTTTCGCCGGTGCGGCCGATCAGGCAAAGGACCAATCGCTGAGCATCGCGTTCGATGCAGGGGATTTGAAAAGCCTCGACCCGCACCGCGCGACAACTACATCGGACCGATCCACCGTTGACATGATGTTCAATGGGCTGGTTCGCTATCCCCCGGGCAACCAGGTGAACGTTGAGCCGGATCTCGCCGAATCCTGGACCGTCTCGGCCGATAAGAAGGTGTGGACGTTCAAGCTGCGCAAAGGGGTTTTCTTCCACCCCTTCCCCGGAAGCCCCAACGGGTATGAGCTGACAGCCGAAGATGTCGTCTACTCTTTCAAGAGAGCCGCCAGTCCGGAGACTTCCACCTACGCCGTGGACTATTCCGGCTTGAACTTCGAAGCGGTGGACCCGTACACGGTCAGGATCACCATCGACAAGCCGGTGTCCGACACGCTTTTCCTGGCCAAAGTGGCTAATTATGCGGGAGGATTCATCGTCTGCAAGAGGGCCATTGAAGCCAAGGGCAACGATTGGTTCAACACCAATCCGGTCGGGACCGGCCCGTTCAAATTCGAAACCTACGAGCCCCGCCAGAAAGTGGTGCTGGCCGGCAACCCGAAATATTTCCGCGGCGCGCCGGTTCTCAAAAGAGTCATCGTGCGCTTCATGCCCAATGTGAGCTCGCGTGAAATGGGGCTGCAGACCGGTGAATTGCAAATCATCGAGGGCGTGAACGAGGACAAGTGGGTCGCCAAAGTGGCCACCTTCAAAGATGTGAAGACGCCGACGTTCGGCCCCTGCGAAACCCAGGTGCTGTATTTCAACATGAGCAAACCGCCTTTCAACGACCTGAAGGTCCGCAAGGCGTTTTCCTATGCGTTGTCCAGGGGAATCATCGCCAATTTCATGGGCAAAAGCCTGGCGGTCCCCATTTATTCCCCGGCCCTGGCACCGCCAGCCCCCGGCGCGTTGACCAAGGAAGAAGCCCTGAAGGCCGGCGTGTTGTACGACAACGATGTTGAAAAGGCCAAGGCCCTCCTGGCCGAGGCCGGTTTCCCGAACGGTTTCAAGACCGAAGTTATCATCAGCGAACTGGCGACCAGCTATCAGAAGCCGATGATTGCCATCCAGGCGATCGTGAAAAAAGCCGGAATCGACATGCAGCTCAAAGTCGTGGACCACGCTTCGTTCCACAGCCTGATCCGCGAGGACGCAAGCCCCATCGTGTACTACGCCTGCTGGCGGCCGAATGTAGACGTTTTTCTGACGCAGTTCTACTACTCCGACTCGGTAGTCAAGATAGGCAAGAAGCCCATCACCAATTTTTCACACTACGGGCTGGTGGATGCCAACGGTGACGGCAAGATCGACTCGGTCGACTCGATGATCCAGCAGGCCCGTTGGGAGTTGAACCCGGAGAAGCAGAGCGAAATGTGGAAGGAGATTCAGATCCAACTTCTGAAGGACGTCGTGGCGGTTCCGACGATTCGGCTGAAGTACTGCTTCCCGATGAAGTCTTACGTGGAGCTGGGGCACCCGCTCGAGTGGAGCTGGCAGACGTACTCGCCTCAGATTACCGAGAAGACAAGGCTTCTGGCACACAAATAATAAAGGGGCTCACCCAGAACCGGGGCACCCTTTTCCGGTAAACCCGATCGGACAGCCGCCCATGTTCCAATACGCCGTGCGCAGAATCCTTATCAGCATCCCGATTCTGCTGGTCGTGCTCACATTGGTCTTCGTGGTCGTGCGCGTGCTGCCGGGCGACCCGGCGGTAGCGGTGCTGGGAGACCAGGCCAGCAAGGAAAGCATCGATGCCTTGCGCGCCAAGATGGGCCTGAATGACCCCCTCTGGCTCCAGTATGGTGCGTTCCTGGGAAGTATCTGCCGCGGTGACCTGGGGACCTCCATCATCAGCGGGTTCCCGGTTGCGACCCAGATCGCGAGCGTTCTGCCCTACACCCTGGAGTTGACATTGGCCGCCGTCTTGCTGGGCTACCTGTTTGGAATTCCCTTAGGTATTTCCGCCGCCGTCCACCGCAACAGCTTCGTAGATTATTTCAACCGGATATTCTCGCTCCTGGGGCTTTCGGTGCCGGCCTTTTATTTAGGAATCCTCCTCATCCTCATTTTTTCTGTCGAATTGGGGCTTCTGCCCGTGGTCGGCGGCGGAGATTTCTGGGATCTGGAAGACAACCTGTACCACGTGGCGCTTCCGGCCCTAGCGCTCGGCATGATGATGACGGCCTATGTCACCCGCATGACCCGCTCGTCGATCATGGACGTTTTGCGGGAGGATTATGTCCGCACAGCGCATTCCAAGGGGTTGTCGGATCGCAAGATTCTTTACAAGCACGTGCTGCGCAACGCCCTGATTCCGATCGTCGCCTTGGGCGGCCTCTACGTCGTCGGGCTGATCGGATCCTCGGTGATGGTGGAAATCGTATTCTCCCGGCCGGGACTTGGCAAGTTGCTGGTCGGGGCCATCAAGCAGCGCGATTACACCACGCTGCAGTCGGTGATGGTTTTCTACGCGTTTCTGGTGGTGGTCTGCAACCTAGTCACCGAACTGGCCTATGGGCTGGTGGACCCGCGCATCAAATACAACTGAGGGGCGGCTTTGGATATAGTCCAAATCTTTCTGCAGAGCCGCGCATGCAGGTGTATGGTGCGCGGTGGGGAATAGCGCGGAATAAACATGAGAGCGGATATCTCCCATGGCCAGCGGATGCGGCTGGCCTTTTTCAGAAACCGTACGGCCATTGCCGGTGGCGTGATCGCTGCCCTGATCTTCTTGACGGCCATTTTGGCGCCCTGGATTGCCCCCTACGACCCGCTGGAACAGAATCCGATATTCCGGCTTGAGCCGGGAAACGAAGCGCACTGGTTGGGTACGGATGACTTCGGTCGCGACGTGTTGTCGCGCCTTATCTGGGGCAGCCGCATTTCGCTCGTGATCGGGTTCGCATCCGTGTTGATCGGCATGCTCGCGGGGACATCGTTGGGCATGCTCGCGGGCTACTACCGCGGAGGCGTGGAGACCACGATCATGCGCGGCGTCGACGTGCTGATGAGCTTTCCGGACCTCATCCTGGCGGTGGCCATCACCGCCGCCCTTGGAGCGACCCTGATCAATCTGATCTTGACCCTCGGCCTCGTGATGATTCCCGGTTTCGCGCGCATCGCCCACAGCTCGCTTCTGTCCATGAGCGAACGGGAATTTGTGCTCGCCGCCCGGGGAATCGGTGCCAGGGACAAGCGCATCTTGTTCAAGCACATCTTACCCAACATCTTCGGGGAACTGCTAGTCGCTGGCACTCTCTGGGTCGGGGTGGCCATTCGGCTCGAGGCGAACCTCTCCTTCATCGGTCTGGGCGTCCAACCGCCCACCCCCACCTGGGGCAACATGATCCGCGAAGGTGTGGACGTGCTGATCAACGCTCCGGGCATTTCCGTTTACTCCGGTCTGTGCATTCTGATCACCATCCTGGCGTTCAACATGCTGGGCGACGGGGTCCGGGACATGATCGATCCCCGGCTGCGGGGGATTTGATCATGGAAACCGACCGCGAAGACGGCAACCAACTGGCCGCAGCCTTCATCCTGGGCTTCACGCTTGAATCCGCTCCTCAAGATATACGCAGACGCGCCAAAGTATGCCTCATGGACTTGATAGGCGCTTGCCTCGCCGGGGCCCGCTCCAAAGGGGCTGAAATTCTCCTGCGTTTTTGCCTGTCTCAATTCGCCGGCCCGCCGGAGGCCACTGTGATCCGGGCAGGCCGAAAGCTCTCCTGTTCCGCCGCCTCACTGGTAAATGGGTTTATCGCCAACGCTCTCGACATCGATGACGGCTACCGCCCCGTCAAAGGCCATCCAGGTGCCGCCGTGTTTCCGGCGGTCCTTGCGGTCGCTGAAAAGGTCGGTGCCACAGGCCTTCAATTTCTGGAAGCCTTGATCGTGGCGTATGAGCTTGCCATGCGAGCCGGCGTGGCCATTCAGGCGCATTACGGATATTATCACAGTTCGGGGACCTGGGGCGCGATGGGATCGGCAGCGGGAGCTGCGCGGCTGTTGAAATTGTCATCCATCCAGACCCAAAGGGCGCTTGGGATAGCGGAATTCTACGCACCGCTCACGCCGGTCATGCGTGCCGTCCGGCACCCCGCTATGCCGAAGGATGGGACCGCCTGGGGTGCCATGGCCGGCACGGCCGCGGCCCTGCTCGCCGGTGATGGTTATACCGCCAGTCCGAGTCTTTTGGGTGATCCTGCTTACGCGTCGGAGATGTTGCGCATTGGAAGAGATTACAAGCTATTACAACTGTATTTTAAACCGTATCCTTGCTGCCGCTGGGTCCAGCCAGCGGTTGACGCCACCCTTCAGCTCATAAGTCGCTATGACATTCGACCGGATGCGATTTCCCAGATAAAGATCCTAACCTTCCCGGAAGCGGCGGCTTTAAGCCGAGAGCCGCCCTGCGACCTGGAGCAAGCAGAGTACAATATCTGCTATCCGGTTGCCGTGGCGGCCGTCCACGGCGCATTCGGCCCCGCCCACTTGGAGCCAACGCACTTCAGCAATCAGCGGGTTGTGGCGATGATGGATAGGATCCAGGTCGTGGTCGATGCGGACATCCAAGGCCGTTTTCCGGAACAGTGCCTTTCCGCCGTCGAAATCACCACCTGCGTGGGAACGGTGCATCATTCGGGTGTCATGTCCGCCCGTGGCGATTGGGACAACCCTCTTTCCGAGACCGAGCTGGAACAAAAATTCATAAATATCGCCCAACACGAACTCTCCGAGGGGAATGCCCGTGCGCTGATAGACCGGGTTGCAGACATTGAATACCATACCGTCGCTGATCTAACGACCTATTTAGAGTAGGGCTTCTGACGGGTGCAGTCATACGCGGTGAATTAAAAAATTCAGGCTGTCATGGAAGCGCAATCATCTGCAGACGAGATTTTGCTGGAAGTCAAACACCTGAAAACCTATTTCTTCCTCGACGAGGGGGTGTCGCAAGCCGTAGACGGGATGGATTTTCTCATCCACCGAGGCAAAACCCTGGGAATGATCGGTGAGTCCGGCTGCGGCAAGAGCGTGTCCGCCCTCTCCGTGCTGCAGCTGATCCCGGACCCGCCCGGAAAGATCATCAGCGGCGAGATCCTCTTCGAGCGCCAGGATCTGCTGAATAAAAGCAGGGACGAGATCAAGAAAATCCGCGGCAACGAAATTTCCATGATCTTCCAGGAACCGATGACGTCCCTCAACCCCGTGTTTACCATCGGCGATCAGATCATGGAGCCGATCCTGTTGCATCAGGGGGTGGCCAAGGCGCGCGCCCGGCAGATGGCCATCGAAATGCTCGATCTGGTGGGCATCCCATCCCCGGCTAAGCGCGTGGATGAATACCCGCACCAGCTATCCGGCGGCATGCGGCAGCGCGCAATGATCGCCATGGCACTATCCTGTAAGCCTAAGCTGCTGATCGCCGACGAACCCACGACGGCTCTTGATGTCACCATCCAGGCCCAAATTCTGGCCTTGATCAAGCGCATAAAAAATGAAATCGGTATGGCCGTACTGATGATTACGCACGACCTGGGGGTCATCGCCGAAACTGCCGAGGACGTGGTGGTGGCTTACGCGGGGAAAGCGGTAGAATACGCCGATGTGCTCACCATCTTCAAGTCGCCTGCTCACCCTTACACTCAGGCGCTCTACAACTCGATCCCACGGCTGACGGACACCCAAAAGCGCCGTCTTGAAGTCATTTCGGGCATTGTCCCGAACCCCCTGGAATTCCCGCCCGGCTGTCGGTTTCACCCGCGCTGCAAATTTGCGAAGGATTTCTGCAGTACGGACGAGCCTCAGCTCATATCGATTTCGGAAAACCACCGCGTGCGGTGTTTCATGTATGATCCCGAAAGAAAGAAGTACTTTTAGGGTTCAAATTGGAAGCAATGGAAGCATTAGTCGAAGTCAGAGATCTGAAGAAACATTTCCCGATCCGCAAGGGGGTCCTGTCCCGGATCGCAGGACACGTGCAAGCGGTTGACGGCATCAGCTTCACGATCGCCAAGGGCGAGATCCTTGGTCTGGTGGGTGAATCCGGCTGCGGCAAGACCACGGCCGGCCGGCTCGTCGTCAAGCTGATCGAACCGACAGCCGGTGAGATTTTCTTCGAAGGCAACGACATCGCACCCGTGACCGGGGCGGCGCTGAGGGCTTTGCGCCGGGACATGCAGATCATCTTCCAGGACCCATATGCCTCGCTCAACCCGCGCATGACGATCGGCGACATCATCGGCGAGCCCCTGCTCATCCACGGCTTTGCCCAGGGAAAAGAAATCGAGGAACGGGTGAGCGCCCTTCTGCAAACCGTGGGGATGGAACCCTTCTACCGCAGCCGCTATCCGCACGAGTTCTCCGGCGGGCAGCGCCAGCGCATCGGCATTGCGCGGGCCCTGGCGCTAAATCCCAAACTGATCGTCTGCGACGAGCCGGTCTCCGCGCTGGATGTGTCCATCCAGGCCCAGGTCATCAATCTGCTCGAAGACCTGCAGGCCAAATTCAAGCTGGCCTACCTGTTCATCGCCCATGACCTGAGCGTGGTCAAACACATCTCCAACCGGGTGGCGGTGATGTACCTGGGTAAGATCGTCGAGACGGCCCGGACCGAGGAGCTGTTCGACCATCCCCTGCACCCTTACACCGAGGCCCTGCTTTCAGCCGTCCCCATTCCGGACCCGACCATCGAGCGCCGGCAGATCGTTTTGAAAGGCGATGTACCCAGCCCGATCAACCCGCCTTCCGGCTGTCATTTCCGTACCCGCTGCCCGTATGCGGAGGCCATCTGCAGCGCCAAGGAACCGCTCCTGCTGGAACTGGCCTCGGATCACTGGGCGGCCTGCCATGTAGTAGCCCGTTCATTTAGGGAATCATGAAAAAACCACTACATGATGTACAAGCAGAAATCTTGACACACAATTTTATTTCTGCCATCATAATCAAAGTCGAATCATATTCCCCCCTATGCGACACTCCGACCATAAACCCAAAAAATAGCCGTTAGGAGAGCCCCATGGAGCGCTACGCCGAAACGACCAAGCAAACCTACGAAGGCTGGGAGGAGTTCTACAGCAAGCCCGTCGATGCGAAACTCGATTTTTTCAAGCAGAAGGAGCGCATCTTCGATGTCATCTTCGCTCAGCAGTTCGACCGGCCGTTCCTCGATGAGCTCTGTGAACTGGCCGACAAGATCCGGCTGCTCGCCAAAGCCAAAATGGGAGCGCAGAAATTGCGCGGCCTCCTGCCGCACAGGCGAGCGATGCTCTATTTCGTGCAGCCCTCCACCCGGACCTTCCTGTCCTTCCAGAACGCCTGCTACCTCCTGGGTCTGAACGTCTCGGAAAGCCGCGGGACCAGCACCAGCTCGGAGGTGAAGGGCGAATCCCCGGAAGACACCATCCGCACCTTCGCAAGCTACGTGGATCTGATCATCGCCCGGCACCCCGAGGCCGGCTTTGCCGAGAAGACGGCCTGGGTATTGAACCAGACCGACCGGCCGGTCCCGGTGTTAAACGGCGGCTCCGGGCCCGACCAGCACCCGACCCAGGCCCTGCTCGACATCTACACGCTGGAGCGTGAGTTCAAGGATATGGGAGGCCTCGACGGCAAGAAGATCGCCATGGTGGGGGACCTGAAGCGCGGCCGCACGGTGCGATCCCTCAGCTACCTCATGAAGAACTATAAAGACGTCACGCTCTACTTCGTTGCCCCCGAGGTCTTCCGCATGAAGGACGACATCAAGTCCTTCCTGAAGAAGCACGGCATCCCCTACCACGAGACGGACGACTTCGAGAGCGTCATGCCCAAGGTAGACGCCATCTACATGACGCGCATCCAGAACGAATACGCCGCCGATCCCAACAAAGAGACCGAGACCTTCCCGGCCTTTCACTTCAGGAAAGAACACCTCGCCAGGATCCATGCCCATTGCGCGATCATGCATCCCCTGCCCCGGCGCTACGAGATCGAGGTCGTTGTGGACAAGGACCCACGGGCGGCCTACTGGCGCCAGGAGCGCAACGGCATGTGGATCCGCGCCGCCCTCATCGCCTACATCTTCCGCGCGGAACAGGAGATCCTGAACGAGTTTATGTGATGGGGGATCGAAATAGATCAGACCGCCAGCTTCAGCTGTTTCTCTGGCGGTTGGCCGGACCCGCGAAGCTTTTGCGGGGAACTGGATATTTTTTCAAGAACGCGTCGATGATTCTTACCTTGTCCAATTTCAAAAACTCCGCGCCGCCGTGACCGACCCCCTTGAGAATCACCAGCGTAACCGGAACCTTGGCCCTTTGAAGCGCTTCTGCAAAAGCTTCGCTCTGCTGCACAGGGACGGTCTGATCGCTGTCGCCGTGCATGATCAGGAAGGGTGGGTCATCGTCTGAAACATAGGTGATCGGGCTAGCCTTGCGCGCGATCTCAGCGACCTTTGCGCCACTGCCGCCCAGCAGGTGAGCGACCGCATGCTCTGCCATGGATGGGTCCGTGCACACACGCGAGAGGTCGGCGCGACCGTACCAGTCGATCACCGCCTGTACCCGGCTGGATTCGGCCGGCGGCCCCGGGTCCCATTCTGCGGCGCCTCCGCTCGTACCGAGCAGCGCCGCCAAGTGCCCTCCGGCCGAGTCGCCCCATGCGATCACGCGGTCGCGATCGATCCGGTATTCCCTGGCGTGCACCCGCAGCCAGCGAACGGCAGCCTTGCAGTCCTCGATCTGGGCGGGAAACTTGGCCTCCTGGCTCAAACGGTAATTGATGCTGGCGACCACGAATCCTTTCCGGGCCCAGGGCCGAGCAATGCATCCCTCCTTGCTTCCATACTCCCATGCGCCGCCGTGGATCCATATGATCAGCGGGAAAGGCCCTTCGCTGTCTAAGGGAACGTAGAGGTCGAGTTTCTGATGTTCATTCCCACCGGGCACGTAGGCAAGATTTTTGAAAACGGCTACGCCGGGAGGCGATGGAAGAGTTGCTTCGGATGGGGGTTGTGCAAAAGCGACGCCGGCCAGAAGGCATGCCGGCAGCAGAAGAAGAAGCGGGCGTTTCATGTATCGAATACCGCAACCCATCGGAATAAATCCACCCTGCAGGGTGGGAACCTGGCTCCTTATGTTCAACGTTCAAGGACGGTCGCGAGCCGAATAATAACCAATACTAATAGCTTGGCAACAGAAGGTCAACAGGAAAGTCTTTACAGCGTGAATACGCTTCGCAGCTCGCTCGGCGGTGAGGCCCTTTCATTTTTTTGAATTGGCCAGCTTCCAGGCCTTGATGAAATCGTCGATAAAATCCCCGGCCGCGTCCCTGATTTCAGAAAGGTGAGGAGCAATACCCAATTCATCCGGAATCCTGAGTACGGTCGCAGAGATTTTGATATTGTTGCGCATCAGTTTGACCGGCTCCATCAGCGAAAGCCGTATCTTGTAAACATAACCCAGCGAGCACTTCAGCGCATCCACATATAGATACAGGCACGGAGCGTCCGGTTTGTTCTCGGCCTCGTCCTCAGATAAAACCTTTATGCCGGCCATCCGCAGCCGGAGTTCCATGTCCGTCAGAAGAGTGCTTCGGAAGAGCCCGTCGCGCTCGATCTCCGGCTTGATCCGGTCCACGGCCACCCGAAACCCGTCCACGCCGCGCAAGAGGTCAAGGTCTGCCGCGCTCAAGCGCGCCTGGGCGTGGGCGGAGTAAGTTAGTAGTCCCAACACGGTTGCCGCCACAGTGATCAGCTTCTTCATGTACCCGGTTCCTTTCGCTCTCATTATGAAAAGGTTTCATCTCTCAAGGCCTAAGATCGGTTGCCCCATACAATTCACGATTTCGCTGCAGGCCGCCAGGGCTCCGATTTGAACCATGCCACGATGTAAGCGGTCAGCATCAGCAGCCCGATTCCGGTGGCGTTCACCACGATGGTTTTCGGGATGCTTCGCCCCCAGACATCCAGCGCCATGCCCGCTGAAAAGGACATCGCGATCCCCATCAGAAACACGGGCAAGGCCTGCTGGCCGCTCACGACAACCGGTGCGGCATACCGGCTGTGAAGAGAGCCTTCATGGCCCTTGAGCAGCCTCACCGTGAGGTACGCCAGACAAAGAAAGTGCACGTAGCGCAGAATGCCCAGATTGGTCTTGCTTACGAGAGGCTCGATAGAAGCCCGCACGGCGCCTAACCAGTGAACGCTGGAGAGAGTGGGAAAATGGCTGAAAGGTATGACCAAGATTACGAAGGCGGTGCAGAACATCGTCATCCAGCGACTGGAGGCCGGTGGAGTGATCCAACCGGCACCTAGGAAAAAACCGGTGTAAAACAATAATTGCCATGCAAAAGGATTGAAAAACCAAGGCCGGTCAAACGCCAACTCGGCCGGCAGCTCCCATCCAAACAGGAACACGCCGAGATAAAGCGCAATGCTGGCGAGTCCGGCGAGGGCCACATGCAGCCGAGCGAGCAGCATCATCAGCGGCATCATGGCTAGCACCACCATGTACATGGTCAGGATGTCGAAATAATTGGGCACCCATCTCAGGGCAAACAACCCCAGCAGGGCGTCCTCGGTGTGATCCAAGAAAAATGTTATATTCAACAGATCGTCGTAGTCGACCCCGGTGTCCAGATAACGGTTGCCGGCAATGCAAAGCCCAGCGATAACAAAAAACAGCCCCAGGTTGCTGGCATAAAGCTCCGCAACGCGGCGGACAACGCGGGCTGTGCCGATGAACCATCCCGAGCGGCTGAAAATCTTGCGATAGGCCAGGGCGGCGGCGTAGCCCGAGACGAAAACGAAGATATCCGCTGAATCACTGAAACCGAAAGCACCGGGCTTGAACCGGGCAAGCCAGTTGTCTGGCATGTGCGAGACAAAGATGATAAGCAATGCAGCACCGCGGAAAAAGTCCAATCTCAGATCGCGGAATTTTGGGGGAGGCGCACTTTCAGCCATAGGCGGATTCTTTGAAAAAGGCACTGCAGCCCGTTGGACAAGCGGAACGCAAGATGTATAACTCAATCCGTTTCTGATGGCAATCTCCGCTGGAAAGCAGCAGAAAACTCTTGTCTGCAGATGAGCCAGCCTATATTCTTCGATCCACTTCAATAAAAAAAGGGCGCTGCAGCAAAAACGAGGCAACCCGAATGAACGGTGATAAACGGCATGACCCGCGACATCCTGAAGCGATTTGACTTGAGCGGAAAAACAGCCGCCATTACCGGCGGCGGCGGCGAGCTGTGTGGCGCCATGGCTCAAGCTTTAGGGGCCATGGCCGTGAAGGTGGCCGTGCTGGATATCGACCTGAAGAGGGCCGAATCCCGGGCGCAGGCCATCGCCACGGCAGGAGGCGCCGCCGAGGCATTTCGATGCGACGTTCTGGATGCGGACCAGCTCCGTAACTGTGATGAAGCCATATGTCGCCTCTGGGGACCGCCGGATTTCCTCATCAACGGCGCCGGAGGCAACGACCCCCGGGGCAGCACATCGCAAGAATTCCACGAGCGGGATAAGGCGGGCGGCCCCGGGGGGAAATCCTTTTTCGACTTGGACCCGGCCGGGTTCCGCCAAGTGTTCGATCTCAACTTTCTCGGCACCTTCCTCGCGACCCAGGCCTTTTCCAAGGGCATGGTAGCCAGAGGCAGCGGTGCCATTGTCAACATCTCGTCCATGAGCGCCTTCACGCCCCTGACGAAGGTGGCGGCCTACTCGGCGGCCAAGGCCGGAGTCAGCAACTTCACCCGCTGGCTGGCGGTGCATTTGGCGCACACCGGGGTGCGGGTCAATGCCCTAGCACCCGGGTTTTTCATGACCGAACAGTTGAAGTTTCTGCACATCGACGAAAAGACAGGGGAGTTGCTGCCGCGTGCGCGCCAGGTGATCGCCCACACGCCCATGGGACGGTATGGCCAGCCGGATGACTTGATCGGCGCACTCATCTGGCTGTTGTCCGAGGCATCCAGTTTTGTAACCGGTGTGGTGGTGCCGATAGACGGAGGCTTTTCGTCTTATTCTATTTAAACGAAAATAAGGTGGCGCATCCGCCCGGATAAGCGCTTTCGTGCGCGGCTGAAACTCGCCGCCGACGGGGCCTAAGCCCGGGCCTGATCCGTCTCCGAAAATAGATGCCTGAAATAATCCGGCGCATCGAGGCTTGGTCGACCGTCCGGTAAGGAGCTCAGGCCAAGACACCGTAAGCGGCTCAGACAGTCAGCCGCTGCCTCAACCACTCATCCGCGCTGCGGCGCAGCATTTACATGCACTAGGGCGGCCCGCCAGCGGCCGGCCATGAGTGATCTGCAGAAAGGCAAGCCAGGTGGCCAGTGTAACTCTAAAAAACGTTGTGAAACAATTCAAATCGGTGACGGCGGTCGACAACCTCAGTATTGAGATCCAGGATCGGGAATTCGCCGTGCTGGTGGGGCCTTCCGGCTGCGGCAAAACCACGGCCCTGAGGATGATTGCCGGACTCGAGTCGGCAACCTCCGGCGATATTTTCATCGGTGACCGGCGGGTGAACGACGCGGAACCCAAGGACCGGGACATCGCCATGGTTTTCCAGAACTACGCCCTCTATCCCCACATGAACGTCCGCGAAAACCTGGGATTCGGACTGAAGATGCGCAAGTTCCCGAGGGCGGAGATCGATCAGCGGGTTCAGGAGGCGGCGGACATCCTTGGCATCCACGAATTTCTGGACCGCCGGCCCAAGCAGCTCTCGGGGGGCCAGCGGCAGCGTGTAGCGGTAGGTCGAGCCATTGTGCGCAAGCCCAAGGTGTTCCTGTTCGATGAGCCGCTCTCCAACCTGGACGCCAAACTGCGGGTCGCCATGCGGGCCGAGGTCAGCAAGCTCCACCGCCGCCTGGGAGCAACCACCATCTACGTCACCCACGACCAGGTGGAGGCCATGACCATGGCCAGCCGGATTTTCATCATGAACCGGGGTGCCCTGCAGCAATCCGGAGCACCCCTGGAGCTTTACAAGCACCCGGCCAATCAGTTCGTGGCCGGTTTCATCGGTTCCCCGGCCATGAACTTCATCGAGGCCAGACTAGTCCTTGAACAGAACCAGTATTGGATTGACGCCAATGGCTTCAAGGTGAGACTTCCCCTGTCCTTTCGGGATCGGCTGGAAGGCTATGCCGGTCGTTTGGTCATTTTCGGCGTGCGGCCGGAGGATGTGGCAACGCCTCCGCCCGGGGAGGATTCCGACCAGGGAAACCTGCTGACGGCGCGGGCCGACGTGGTGGAAACCCTGGGCTCCGAGATGTTCGTGTACCTAACCTGCGGTCCGCATTCCATTGTTGCCCGGATGGAGTCCCCGGAACGGCCATTGACCGTGGGACAGGCCCTGAAGGTGGAATTGAAGATGGCCAAGACCCACCTTTTCGACAAGGAGACGTCTCAAACTATTGTCTAAATATGGTGGCAGCGGACATTTGACTGCGTCAACCCCTAACCCCTCATCTGACAAGGAGGCCTGACATGAAAAGAAAAATGGTATGCGTCGCGTTGATGGCCCTGCTGTGCGCTGTGACGGTTGCCGGAACCGCATCCGCCCAGGTCGACTGGAAGCAGTTCCAGGGCGCCGAGATCCGCTTCCTCATGAACAAGCACCCGTTTACCACCTTTATCGAGCCCAAGCTGCCCGAGTTTGAAAAGCTGACCGGCATCAAGGTGGTCATGGAGGTGTTCCCGGAAGACCAGTATCGCAACAAGCGAACCATTGAGCTTAATGCCGGCGGCAAGATCGACGGGTACATGATCATGCCGGGGCAGGATAAGCTCTACTATTGGAAAGCGGGTTGGCTGCAGCCCTTGGACGATTTCATCAAGGATCCCAAACTCACGGAGGCCGCCTGGGATCCCAAGGACTTTTTTGCCAGCTTCACCAAGGCCGCTACCGCCGAGGGAAAACAGATCGGAGTCGTGATCAATACCGAAACCTCGCTTCTGGCCTACCGCAAGGACCTGTTCAACCAGTTCAAACGCAAGGTCCCTGCAACCATGAAGGAGCTTGAGGAGACCGCCAAATTCTTCCACGGCAAGGAGGTTGACGGCAAGAAGATGGTCGGCATCACCCTGCGGGGGAAGGGGGCTGCGGCCACCTCCCAGTGGGTGGATTTCCTTTACAGCTTC
>JBLMXM010000242.1:0-28951 GCA_050257775.1 Hyphomicrobiales bacterium | reverse complement strand
CCGGGCTTGCTGGGCGTCGCGGATGGAACGGATCTTGTTCTCCATGAGAGGCACGTAGCGCAGTCCTGCCGTGAGCATGAAGGCAAAACCCTGGGGAAGCTTGAGCTGCCTCAAGGCGGCGCCCATATCCTCCGGGCTGAAAACGCTGAATGCGATCAGGCCTACCCCCAGGAGATTGAAGACCCGCAGACCCAGTACCAACGCCGTCTGGAGATCGAAAAACACCAAGCCGACGGCGCCGACCATGACCGTCATCGGCCAGATCAGGCCTGAGTAGGGTGCCTGCCGGCGGCCGGGCCTGAGCAGTCCGGCCGAGGCGACCACCGCGGCCTCGCCCAGCAGGGCCGCCGGCGAGCGGCTGACCAAGACGGCGGCGACCGCCATGATTCCCAGGGCGAGCTTGGTGATCGAGCTGATGCCTCTGCGACGGTGACCGGCTTCATTGGAGTTTCGCAACTTCATTCTGTCGGCTCCGGGGCGTTTGGGAAGATCAACGACCGGATTTGCCCCGGGCTTCCGTCCGCAGTGATCCGTCCTTCGTGCAGCAGGAGCCAGCGCTGTGAACAGGCCTCGGCAAATTCCAGGTCGTGAGTCGCCAGCAGGACGGCTTTGCCCTGGGCCGATAAGTGTGCGACCTGACCGGCCAGGGCTTCCCTGGAGATGGCATCCTGGCCGGCGGTGGGTTCGTCGAGCACCAGAAGCTCGGGATCCATGGCCATGACCGAGGCGATCGCCACCCGCTTCTTCTCCCCCTCGCTCAATTGCTGGGGCGGCCGGTCGAGCAGGCTGGAGAGCCGGAACAGCCGGCAGAGATCCTCGCAGAGGCCCTCTCCCGAGGGTCTCCCCCGGCGCTGGCCGACCTGGACCTCCTCGCGCACGGTGGGCTTGAAAAACTGGTCGTTGGGGTTCTGGAAGCAAAGTCCCACACGGCCTGCCAACTCCGCAACCGGATGGCTGCGGATGCTTTCGCCGTACAGCCGAACCTCGCCCGCGGTCGGCCTGAGCAGCCCGTTGAGATGTCGTAACAGGGTCGTCTTGCCTGCTCCGTTCTCGCCGACAATGGCTGCCGTCTCACCGGATTGGAGCGTGAATGATACATCCCTGAGGATTTCTTTTTCCCCAAATCTGCAGCCGAGATGCTCAACGGACAGAAAAGGCTCGCCGTCCGCCGAGGCTGAGGGGAAAGGCCGCGATAGGTATTGCGGAACCAGTCGGGTAAACTCGCGAGTCTGTGATCCCTCCGCGGGTTCACCCGAGAAAGCGCAGCGGCCGGCGTCCATGACGACCAGCCGCGTGGCATCACGCAGGAAGGACCCGTTGTTCTGTTCGATCACCACTATCGTCTTTCCCGCTCGGTGCATCGCGGCCAGCAGCATGGCCACCTTGCGGGTGTATTTCCAATCCAGGTTTGAGAACGGTTCGTCCAGTACCAGGATCGGCGGGTCCGCGCCCAGGACGGAGGCAAGGGCCGCCAGCCGCCGCTCACCGCCTGAAAGGGTTTCCGGCGCACGGCTCAGGAGCCGCTCGATGCCGAGCGCCCTGGCCACCTCGCCGATGCGCGCCTCGATAGTTTTGCCAGCCAGGCCGAGGCTCTCCAGCCCGAAGGCGATCTCGTCTTCCACGGTGCTGCTGAAGAGCTGGGCGTCGGTGTTTTGGAGCATCAGCCCGACCCGTTCGAAAAGTTGACCGACATCCGCCCGGCGGGTGTCGAGGCCCGCGACGCTCACGGTCCCCTGCAGTTCGCCCCCCAGGAAATGGGGAATCAAACCGTTCGGCAGATAGGCGAAGGTTGACTTGCCCGATCCATTGGCGCCGAACACCACCGTGTAGTGGCCTGCATCCAGGATCAACTCAAGACCCTTCAGGGCCCAGTCTCCGCCGGGATAGCGATAGTGTACCCGGACTATCTGGACAGCGGCTGCCAAATCTTCACCCGGTGCAGAAAGCTCAGCGCGACGATCGCGAGGATGGTACCGCCGATGCTGCTGATGCTAAAAGCGATCACGAGGGTTCCGGCCGCCATGGATTTTTCCATCAGAACGGGGCCCACAAGCCAGGCGCTGGCCAGCGCCCCCAGCAGGCCGGTGCCGAGGACTTCGCCTATCCCGGCGGCATAGGCGTTTCGGAAAAGCCGGTAGGCCAGCCCAGCCAGGAGAGCGCCGATCATTCCGCCGGGAAAGGCCAGCAGAGTCCCCAGCCCCAGAATATTGCGCAGCACCGCCGCGATGAAGGCGATGGCCACGGCGTAGGCTGGACCCAGAAAGACCCCGGCGATCACGTTGATCATGTGCTGGGCCGGGAAGCACTTGGCGACACCCACCGGTATGAAAATCGGCGAGAGCGCCACCGCCAGCGCTACGAGCACGGCCGCCCGGGCCACGTCCCTGGTTTTCATTGCATGCCTCCCTGTGGGTGCGCCATGCCGGGCGCCCAAACAAAAAAGCCGTTTCCGCGGGGAAACGGCTTTGAGAGTGGGCTCTGTTGAACACTCCCTACGCTGGAATTACCCAGGTCAGGTTCAACGGGTATGATCTCAGGCGAAAACCGCCACCCCGGCAAGGACTGCAGGTTGTTGAATCAAGTATATGAGGAGACCTGCGGCTGTCAAGCGGCCTGGAAGAAATTCGCTTTCAACCCATGATGACCAGCATATGAACTTCCCGCGGGCCGTGGGCGCCGTGGACCATGGTGGCCTCGATGTCGGCGGTCTTGCTGGGGCCGGAGATGAAGGACATGTAGTTGGAAAGGCCTTCCTGGCGATAGCGCTCGTCCCATCGCAGCAGGGCAAAGAGCTCCTTCATGTCGGCTATGATCTGGTCCATGGTGATGACGGCGATGTGGATGGAGGGCACGAGCGCCACCGAGCGCGGCTGGCCGGGGCGGTTGCGCATGACGAGGGTGGCCGTGTCGGCCAGGCAGAAGTCGGCGGAGGTCACTCCGATGTAAGAAGCGATGATGGCGCTGCGCTGGCGTTCGCGTTCAGCCCGGTCGAGCTCTTTATCGGCTGAAGGCGGAATCGGGGTTGTAAGGTGCAAGGGCACCTGGAGCCGGCCGAGCGCCTCCTGAAGATTCAGGCTCTCGATCAACGGATGCCGCCAGGCCGCGATGCTCTTCACATCCCCCCATTCCGGCTTTTTTTCGGAGACCAGCCGGGAGATGGCTGCGGTGGCATAGGCGCTGTCCGGAAGAGCGATCACATTGAGGTTGATGGGTTTGCCGGCCTCGATGAGCTGGTCCAGCAGCAGCTGCCGTCCCTCCTCCGTGCGCTGGCGCACCCGTTCGAGTAACTGCTGGTCTTCAACCGACGAACCCTCGGCAAACAGGCCCCGGGCCTCCCGGGAAACATCCGGGTCGTGTCCCAGCGCGCTGCGGATGCGGCGGAAGAATGCGATTTGGTCTGGACTATCGATCATCGGCATTTCACTCACGACTCATTACTTACCGCTCGTTACGTTCTTTTTCGCTTTCGGATGAAAGCGCTTCCACCGGTTGTTGAGCTTCTCCTTTGATCCTGCAATTGCTTTTTACTCGTGACTCATCACTCGTTACTTCTTTCTTCCGCCATCGCTGCATGAACGTTTCCGTGGCAAGGGGGTGCAGGTCCCGGCTTTGGGTCCAGCCCTGCAGAGGCGGCGGCAGGCGCCGGATCATGCCGTTTTCGGACGGAAGCATCTTCTGGCCGATTGCGCCGAGCTTGAGCGCAAGTTCATAGAGCCTGCGCCTGCGGATGAGCCAGGACCAGCCCCGGTAGGCCATCCCCTCGGCGCGGTTGGCCGGCTCGACCTGCCAATCCCGGTCGCCGTAGGCGAGCTTTTCCCGCAGCGCGACGAGCATGCGCGGAAGGTCGATGTTCATCGGGCAGGCGTCCATGCAGGCCCCGCAAAGCGTTTCCCCGCGGGGCAGGTCCTTGGCCCGGTTGATCCCCGTCAGCAGGGGCGTCACCACCGCTCCAACCGGCCCCGAATAGGCAAACCCATAGCAATGCCCGCCGATCTTGCCGTAGACCGGGCAGACGTTGAGGCAGGCGGCACAGCGGATGCAGCAGAGCATCTCCCGGAATTGCGGATCGGCGAGGATCCGGCTGCGGCCGTTGTCGACGACGACCAAGTGGAACTCGTCAGGGCCGTCTGTTTCACCCGCCCGGCGGGGGCCGCCGATGTAGCTCGCGTAGGTGCCCATGTTCTGGACGGCCGCCCCGCGGCATAGCAGCCTGAGGATGATCTCGTATTCGTCCAGCCGGGCTACGATGCGCTCCATGCCCATGAAGGCCACATGCACCCGCGGCATGGTTGTGGCCATGCGGATGTTGCCCTCATTGGAGACGGTGGTGATGTGGCCGCTCTCGGCGCAGGCCATGTTGACGCCCGAGGTGCCCATGTCCGCCGCCAGGAATTTCGCGCGCAGCGCCTTGCGGGCAGCCTGGGTCAGCTCCGGCGGGCTCGTGGTGCGGCGGATGCCGAGCTTCTGAACAAATAGATCGGCGATCTCGTTGCGGGTCTTGTGGATGGCCGGGGCGATGATGTGGGAGGGCGTTTCGCCGGCCAACTGGATGATGTACTCGCCCAGATCGGTTTCCACCACTTCGATACCCGCCGCTTCGAGCGCCGGGTTCAGACCGATTTCCTCGGTCACCATGGACTTGCCCTTGACGACCAGGCGCACCCGGTGGCGGCGCGCGACCGCAAGGCCATATTCAACGGCATCTTTCGCGGTCGCGGCGAAAAACACATGTCCGCCGTTCTTCCGGATCCGGGCGGTCAGGGTCTCCAGGAGAACATCCAGGTTCTCTATCGCTTTTTCGCGGATGGCGTGCGCCTTGAGCCGCAGTTCCGGGCCTTCGGGCAGTTTGCCGTAGGCCGCGGCCGTGCCCCGGCCGAAGCGCTCCTGCAGGGACGTCAGGGCCCGTCGGAGCACCGGGTTCCGAATGCCCTTGCGGGCCTCCTCAACATAACGCTCGGTGGTGATATCAAACATGGTGCATGCCAAGGGTTCAAGGGGTTCAGGGGTCAAGGGTTCAAGTGAACCCCCTTAAATGAGGATAATAAATACCGTCCCTTTTATCTTCTCACTCGTTGCTCATTACTCGTCACTCATCACTCCCGATTCGCCAGGATCTCCGCGAGGTGCTTGGTCCTGATGGAAAGTCCCTGGCGGCTGACGGCGCCGGCGATATTCAGCAGGCAGCCCGCATCGCAGCCGACCACGGTGTCCACGCTCGCGTTGACGATGTTCTCGACCTTGTCATACACCATGGCGCACGAGATGTCCGGGTACTTGACGGCGAAGGCGCCCCCGAACCCGCAGCAGTAGTCGGAGTTTTTCATCTCAACCAGCTCAAGGCCGGCCACGTTGCGCAGCAGCCGGCGGGGCTGCTCCTTGACACGGATGCCGCGCAGCAGGTGACAAGAATCGTGGTAGGTCACCCGGCCGGAGTAGCTCGCGCCGACATCCTCCACCTTCAGCACGTCGACCAGAAACTCGCTGAACTCGTAGGTTCGAGTGCCGATGTGCTCCGCCCGTTCACGCCATTCGGGCTGGTCCCTGAACAGGTCCGGATAGTGATGGCGCACCATGTGCACGCAGGATCCCGACGGGGAGACGATGGTCCCGGCGGTTCCGAAAATCTCGATGAAGCGTTGCGCGGCCACCCGGGCTTCCCGGCGAAAACCGGAGTTGAACGCAGGCTGGCCGCAGCAGGTCTGGTTCGTCGGGCACTCCAGCTCGAGGCCGAGCCGTTCAAAGACCCGGACCATGGCCTCGCCCACATGCGGGCAGACCGCGTCGACCAAACACGGGATGAACAATGTGATTTTGCGGATTTCCATCCGAATTGCCTCGTCTTGCGCTGTGAGCGCGAGGCTTCACCGTTACCCCATTCCCTCGGAAAAATCCAGGCTCGCGCTCTTCGGCAGGTCTGTCGTCTGAGAGTAGCCCGTTTAGGCTTCCTTAGCGGGGCGGCCATATGTTACAATACGCTCAGCCTCAAGAATGATGAACTCATGAAAACTCATCCACATTGCCTGGACCGCACGCCATGAAACCGAACCCGACGGTGCTGATCGAACTGGCCGAAAAGATCGAGCAGCTGGCCCAATTCCAAGACACCATCGAGATTCCAGCCGGAATTGAGAGGATCTGGGAGGCGTTTCTGAGGGATGCGCGTAACCTGATCGAGATTGCGAGCTCTGCCCTGTTCATGGTCGATGAGGCCACGCAGGAGTTTGTGCTCACCCATGCGGCGCCCAAGGATCGCGTCGCAGAATTTCAGAAAGAAATCGACGCGCAAATCGAAATCGGGATTTTCCCCGTGATTTTGAAACGGCGACAACCTTCCATCACCCCGGCCTTGGGGTTCGACCATGAATTGTCCGTGGTGATGCTGCCGCTGGCCACCGTGAAGCGGACGCTGGGGATGGTCATGGTGCTCACCCCCTTGCAGGAGAGCCGGGTGACCCAGGAGAACATGCGCCTGTTGTCCGTTCTTGCCCGGCAGTGCTCCCTGGTCATGGAGAATTCGATTCTCTATGAGAAGCTGCGCAAAGAAAAGGAGTCTCTGCAGAAGGCCAACGAAAAGATCCTGTACCTGTCCCAGCGCGACGCGCTGACGGGTTGCTTCAACCGTGGCTATATGAACGACCAGTTGCCTCGGGAAATCCGCCGGGCCGTGCGCTATCGCCGGGCGTTGTCTCTGGCCTTGTGCGATCTTGACCGATTCAAAACCATCAACGATTCTCACGGCCATCAATGCGGCGACTGGATTCTGCAGGAATTCGTCAAATCCGTAAACGAACTCATCCGCACGGATTCGGACTGGCTTGCCCGTTACGGCGGGGAGGAATTCCTGCTGGTGCTGCCGGAAACCGCGCTGGAAAACGCGGAGCGGCTGGCCGAACGGCTGCGGGCACACATTGCCGGCAAGGTGTTTGACTGGGAAGGCGAGAACATCACCATCACCGCCAGCTTCGGCGTGCTCGGCTTCAGCGCCGGTCAGCTGCCTAAAACCCTTTCGGCGGAGGCCCTGCTCAACCGGGTGGACGAACACCTGTACCGGGCCAAGAAACTGGGCCGGAACCGAGTGGTCAGCGGCCCCTTATCTTCTTGAGCAGGCTTCGTACTGGAAGGGGCTCGAACTTCGGGATCGTGCGCCCCCACACCTTACTCGAGAAGATCCGCTTTCAAACCATCCAGCAGCCTCTCGCTCACCCCGACCTTCCTGATCAGGTAGTCGATTACGGAGCGGTAGCGGTCGTCGACGTATTGCAGAAGCCCGCGGATGCGGCTTTTGGGGGCGGTGAAGTAAGGCTGTACCTTCGAGATGTCCACCCCGAGCGGCCGCAGAGCATCGTTGATTTTCCGCCGTATATCGGAGTTGTACCCGTCGGATAGGCCATAGTCTGCTACCACGGTTTCTTCGGGCACCCCCAGGGCCATGAGAACCAAGGCTGCGGCGACACCGGTCCGGTCTTTGCCGCCGGTGCAATGGAACAGCATTGGCCGGTTTCCAGGTTCAGCCAACAGGCCGAAGAGCCGTGCCCACACCCCCGGATAGCGCTCCACGCTATCGATGTAGCCCTGGAGCATGAAGTCCTCGGAAATCCAGCCGTAATCGCCGTTCCGGATGCGGTCGAAAACGAGCGTCGGTTCGAAATCACCATGCTGGATGGGCAGCCGCACGTAGGGGACGGCTTCCGAGCCCGGGAAGCGGTTGGGCTGCTTGAGCGCCTCGGCTTCGGTGCGGAAGTCGCAGACCGTTTTGATCCCCAGCCGCTTGATCTGGCCAAGGCCCTTGTCGGTTAGGCGGTTGAGGTTGCTCGATCGGAAGACCAGGCCCCACTTTACCCGCCGTGTGTCTGCGGTTTCGTACCCGCCCAGGTCCCGCAGATTGGGACATCCTTCCACGAATGGCCGGCGCTCGCCGGCCAGCAGCTCACTGCCGTCGGCGGAAACCAGCTTGAAGAAATGGGGGCTGTCTTTCCCAAGGTCGGTCAGCAGGATGGAGCTGCCCTCCGTGACATGCGCGAGCGCCAAGTTGGTATCAATCGACTCGGGCGAATCTCCGCGAAAGACCGATAGATCGAGGCCGCGGGCGTTTTGGCTCCATCGAATCTCGACAGCATCCTCGGTCAGGCGAACGACGGTGACCGGGAGCAAGCGGGCCAGGCATACGGAAGGACCCACGGAGTGTCATCATTCCTTTCAGATATGAGTTCCCCATAACGTTTTTAGACACGGGATGCAAGAAGGGCCAGATCGCGGATGGCATTTCGATTACTTGAGTATCCCATCCGGAAACCAAACCCGCATCAGGTAAAACATCAGCGGGGCCGTGACCAGGATGAAGACGACCCGGACGAAATGGAAAGCGGCCACTACAGCCGGGTTCGCCTCACTGTCCGCCGCAAGGGAGATGAGGGCGCTCATCGCTCCGGGGCTGGTTCCGAGGTAAGCCGTCGGAGCATTGAGCACACCCAATCGGGCCAGCAAAAGGCTGGTCAGAAATCCTGCGGCCACGAGAACCAGAGTCGAAAGCGTGATCGGAACCGCAATCTTCAGAAGCATCCGGCCGATCTCCGGCGTGTAGCTTGAGCCGGCCATCACTCCGATAAGGATTTGCACAACCAGCGCGTACTCCTTCGGGACGGGCCCTGGCCTGTCCGCCAACACCTTGTAAATTATGACCGCCAACATGGCCCCAAGGATCGTGCCTCCGGTGATCTTCAGCCGCGACCCGAGCAGGCCGCCGACCAAACCCAGAGCGAGGTAAATCCCCAGGGAAATCATCTGGTTCATTCCGGTCTCCTCCGCTCACCTGTTTGCAAACATCATGTGCCGGTTGGGGCGGCTGTTCAACCGACCGCCGGCTATTCTTCCCGGGGTAATTCGACAATACCTTGCTGGCTCAGTGCACGGATCTCGGTCTCCGAGAACCCGCAGGCCCGGTAGAGGCCGAGCGAGCCTTCGCCGATCCCGGGCGGATTCAACCGAAGGTCAAACGGCGCATGATCCATTCTCAACGGAATCTTGGGCAGCTTGGCGACGCCGCCGCCGGGCACGATGGTGGTCGCCAGGCTGCCGGACTGGTTCAGTTGGGGGTCGTCGAACAGGTCCTGGGGGCGCGCCACCGGGGCAAAGGGGATGCCGGACTTTTCGGCCAGTACCATCAGATCCGCCTTGCTCAGCTTCCCCAGCCGCTTGCGCAACTCCGGCAGGAACCACTCACGATGGTCGATGCGGCCCTGGTTGGTGGCTAGGCGCGGGTCAGATGCCCAGTCGGCGAACCCGAAAGTGTCGCACATCCGCTGCCAGTGGCGGTCGGAGGTGACCCCGATGAAGAGCAGTTCCCCCTCGACAGTCTTGAACAGGTCGTACACCGACCACGTCCGGCCTCGGTCCGGCATGGGCGGGGGCGCCTGGCCGGTGATGGCCGTGATGGCCATGTGCTGCCCCACCAGAAATGCCACGGATTCGAAGAGCGTGGCCTGCACCAGCTGGCCGCGGCCCGTGAACTGGCGCTGGTAGAGGGCCGCCAGGATGCCGATAGCCCCGTAGGTGCCGCCCAGGATGTCCGTGATCGAGGAGCCCGCCCGCAGGGGCTGGCCGGTCGGCCCCGTCATGTAGGCCAAGCCCCCCATCATCTGGACCACCTCGTCCAAGGCGGGGCGTTTTTCGTACGGCCCGGGCATGAACCCCTTCAGGGAGCAATAAATCAGGCGCGGGTTTCGCTCCCGGCAGACGTCGTAGCCCACCCCGAGCCGCCCCACGGTTTCCGGGCCAAAGTTTTCGATCAGGACATCGGCCTTTTCGATCAGCTTGAGGAGCACTCCTATGCCCTGGTCGGATTTGAGGTCGATGGCAATGCTTTTCTTGTTGCGGTTGAAATAGGTGAAAAACCCGGACCCGAATCCCTTCAGCCAGCGGGTGTCATCCCCCCTGCCGGTGCGTTCGACTTTGTACACGTCTGCCCCCATGTCGGCCAGGATCAAACCGGTGGTCGGGCCCATCACCGTGTGGCCGAGTTCCAGGACCAGGATTCCTTCAAGCGGAAGCTTTTTTTCGGCAGTCATTCGGAATTTCTCCTTCCCGATCGTCGTCCGGCCGCCGCCCGCCGCTGTCGTTGCCCGGCTTCACCCATCCCAGTTGGCTGGAGAGTTTCAAGCTGGCGGCCAGCAGAAGCTGCGCGTGGGCTTTGCAAATCCGCGGGGTGAACCGGCTGCTGGGGCCTGAAATGGACAGTGCGCCCACCAGTTCATGCCCATGTTCAAAGACAGGTGCCGCCAGGGCGCAGACATCGGCCGCACGCTCACCGATGCTGACGGCATACCCCTGCCCCCGGATGTTGTCCAATTCCTTTAACAGTATGTTTTTGCCGGTGATCGTTGCGGCAGTACGCTTGGGCAAGCCGGTCTTGGCCAACACGGTGTCCACCATTTCATCAGGCGAAAAGGCCAGAATGACTTTGCCGGCAGCCCCGGCATGCAAGTCCATGCGCTGGCCTTCGGAGATGGCATGACGGATCGCATGAGTGCCTTCCTCGCGTGCCAGGACCACGCGCTCGAAACCTTCTCGGACATAAAGCGAGGCGGACTCTCCGGTTCTCAAAACGATGTCCCTCAAAACGGGCCTGACCAGGGAAAGCGTGAGGCGGTTGCGCTCAAAGACTTTGCCGAGGGCGAACATCTTCGGGCCGGTGCTGAAGATCCCGGTCTCGGGGTCTGACATCAAGTACCCTCGGTGAGTGAGGGTTCCCGTCAGCCGCATGACCCGGTTGCGAGTAAAGCCGGTGGCCTGCATCATCTCCAAGGTAGTGAGACCCGGCTTGGCCAAGAAACACTCCAGCACATCCAGGGCGGCCAGAACGGCTCGCACGTGTCGGTCGGTCTGGCGGGTCGGTTTCTTCATCCGCACGAAATCCCCAGGGATTTGAGCACGCGGTTCATGCGGCCCGGCAGGCTGCGGCCCAAGAGTTCCTCGTACCGGTCCACAGCCTGGCAGAGCACCTTCAGGTCGATGCCGGTCTCAATGCCGATCTGCTCGAACAGGTTGACGGCATCTTCGGCGGCGACGTTGCCGGAAGCCCCCTTCACAAACGGGCAGCCGCCAAGGCCCCCCGCGGAGACATCGAAAATGTTCACGCCTTCCTCGTAGGCGGCCAGCATGTTGGCCAGGCCGAGGCCCCGCGTGTCGTGCAGGTGGATTGAAATCGGAAGGTGCGGCACGGCCCTGCGGGTTCTGGCGATGAGCCTTCTCACCTGCAGTGGATTGGCCATGCCGGTGGTGTCCGCCAGATTGAGCTCGTTGGCGCCGGTTTCCGCGAGCCGGACGGCCATTTCGATCACCCGGTCTTCAGCGACAACTCCTTCATACACGCAGCCGAACGCGCACTGGACGCCGGCCCGCACCTGCATCCCCGACCCCACCGCCTGACGGATCAACTCGAGCAGGCTGGTAAAAGCTTCCGCCGCCGGGCGCTTCACGTTTTTCAGGCTGTGCGAATTGGACGCCGATGAAGACATGCTCAGATGGCCCAGCCCGCACTTCAGGGCGCGTTCGAGCCCCTTGTCGTTCAGAACCAGGGCGGTGATGAGAACCCCCGGAGTTTCGTTGCGAACGATCCGGATGAATTCATCCGTGTCCGCCATCTGTGGAACCACCTTGGGATGGACCAAAGACCCCACCTGCAAGCGCTTAACTCCGGCAGCCGCCAGCAGGCGGAAAAGAGACAGCTTTTCCTCCAGCGTCAGAATCTTTTGCTCGAATTGTAGACCGTCTCTCAGGGATTCATCCTCCAAAATTACGGCCGGCATCGGTCCTCCTTGCTGAAGCTACTCTATAGCCTTGAGTACTATAATATAGCCGAACTATAAGAAACCGGGCACCGGTGTGTCAACCCCCTTTTCTTCACGACCCATGCGGAGGCAACCCCCATCGGTGGAGGTCTCCCCGCTGATGGTGTCCCGGCCGGATTGACATCTTCCAGCCGCCCAACTAAGATCGCATCCGGCGTCGGACGCAAAGGCAGAAAGGAACAGGTTGGCCTCAATGCAAGCATTCTGGAACTGGTGGCAGCACCTGCCGCAGCACATCAGTCCGGTCATTTTCCAAATCGGCTCCTTCAAGCTTCAGTATTACGGGCTGATGTACATCGTGGCCTTCGGCTTCACTTACGCTCTGGTGCTGTACCGTCTCCGGCACGAGGACCGCTTCACGATCACACGGCAGCAAGTCAACGACCTCACGACCTTCGCCATCCTGGGGCTGATGATCGGGGCGCGGCTGGGGTATGTGGTATTTTACAACCTGCCCTATTTCCTCAAGCATCCCCTTGAAATTTTTCTGCCTTTCGATTTTTCGCACGGCATCACCTTTACCGGCATCTCCGGGATGTCTTATCATGGGGGACTGATCGGGGTTCTGCTGGCAGCCTGGCTTTACGCGCGGAAGAACCACATCAGGCTCAGGGACGTCGCGGATCTTTACGTGCCCGCCATTCCGCTCGGGTACACGTTCGGCCGGCTCGGCAATTTCATCAACGGCGAGCTTTACGGCCGAGTCACCACTGCTCCGATCGGCATGTACTTCCCCCTGGCGCCGGAACAGGCGTTGCGCCACCCCTCGCAGCTTTACGAGGCGCTTTTTGAAGGCATTTTTCTGTTTGCCGTGATGTGGAGCATCCGTCAAGTGAAAGCGCCCCGGGGCGCCATGCTGGCCTTCTACCTGATCGGATACGGGACGGTGAGGTTCTTCATCGAGTTCTACCGGGAACCCGACGCCCAGCTTGGATTCGTGGTGGGATTCTTCTCGATGGGGCAGGTGCTGTGCGCGGGGATGATCGTCGCCGGGATTTTCCTGTTTTTCTATCTGAAGCGCATCGCCCGGGATTGACATCGACGCGCTCCCTCAGGGGTGGCTTGAATTCCCCCCTCAGGCCGGTAAAGACAGAGCCCCCGGCGCTATGGACGCCGCTCGCGGGTCGAGTGCTTAGCCCCGGCCGGTCTCTGTCGCCTTTATGACCATAAGGGTAACGTCGTCTTGCTGAAGGGTTCCTCCCCGGAATGCATCAAGAGCCTCCAGGATCGCCCGCAGGATTCCTTCCGCATCTCGGTGGCGATGGCGCTTGAGCATCTCGCCGATCCGGATTTTGCCGAAGTTCTCCGACGTGGAATTCTGGGTCTCCCAGACCCCGTCCGTGCCGATCAGGATGATATCGCCGGCAGCCAAACCAGCTCGGGAACCGTTCCGGTAGCTGCAGCGGCCGTCCACCCCCAGCGCCATTCCCGGCCCGCCTAAATTCTGAACCTCCTCTGTTGCGGCGCAATACAGCAGGGCCGGGTCGTGCCCGGCCCTGACCCAATCAAGGTTTCCAGCAGCGGGGTCCACCAGCAGCAGAAAAAGGGTTACAAAACTGCCGCTGGCGGCCGTGTCCCGCGACAACAACCGGTTCACGTCACCCATCACCTCGGCGGTCGAACCGGGCGCGTCCAGACGGCAGCGGAGCAAGGCCCGCACGGTGGTCATGAGCAGAGCGGCCGAAATCCCATGGCCGACTACATCCCCCACGGCGACGCAGAGCCGGGGGCCGGCAGGCCCGCCCAGGGGAATGTAATCGAAGTAATCCCCGCCGGTTTCCTGGCAATAGAGGCTGCGGCCCGCGATGTCGAGGCCCGGCACACGCGGCGGTGAAGCCGGCAGAAGATTCTGCTGAACCTCCATAGCCAGGCCCATGGCCTCTTTTAAACGCAGGCGGTCCTTGAGTTGGCGGATCATCACATTAAAGCTGTGGGTCAACTCACCCACCTCGTCGCGGCTTCTCATCGGCAGGGGTGCGCCGAACTCCCCATGGGACAGCCGGAGGGCCGCCTGCGAGACCTCTCGAATCTGTGATGCCGTGCGCATCGTGACCTGCCGGATCAGCCCGATGACAAGGACAATGAATCCGACGACGATCAGCGAATAATACAACCGAAACTGTATGATCGGCGCGAGAATCTCTTTCCCCGGTGCGATCATTACCAGCACCCACGGCGCTTCCTGGAGGCGGAAAAACCCGCTGACCTCAGTGGGGGGATGGCCCTCGCCCCTCAAGGTCCCGGACCGATCCGAGCCCAGCAGGCGGGCGGTCTCCCTCTCGAGGGGGTCGGTGCTTTCCTGCAGGCTGCCCCCTCTTGCCGGCAAGGTGCTGACCAGGATCTGCCCCTGGGTGTCCACCAGGAAGGCCTTGTTGCTTTGCCACCAGCCTGATTCCATCACGTGCCTGAAGAGCGCATCGAAATTCGCAACCACCACCAGCCGGCCGACAACCTGGTTGTCTTCATCCAGGAGCTGCGAGATCAGGCTGACGGTGCCGTGCTCTCCCCGGGCGTCGAAGCGGGGCGGGGTGATGTCGCGGATGCTCGCGCGGTGGAACCGGTGCATCCGCCAGCCACGGCCCATGGCCTGGGAGTCATCTGGGGCGCGGCCCGACTCCATGCCCATGCGCATGCCCATGTCGGTTCCCTTTTCGGGCGCGTTCCAGGACAGCTTGACGTCAGCGATACCCTCCTGCCGGGTCAGGCGGTCCAAGACCCATGCCTGGACTGAATCTGCATTTGGAGCACCCGAGCTTTCATTCAGCAGGCGGATCGTTTCCTTGATGCGGTCCAGGCGCATGTCCACTTCGCGGGCGGCTCGCTGCAGTTTTAGAATCGCCGCCTCGCGCCACTCGTCGAGCAACTGATCACGAGCATAGAAAAAGCCGGCGACTCCCATGATGACCAGAAGAAGGGTCACGGGGATGATCAACAGAATCGTGAAGCGCCGCTGCAGGCTGGGGGGGCTGAAAGACATCTCGATTTTTCTCCGACCGGACACAAACCCACGCTCGACGTCTTCATAGCCTGCCGAGACGCCTTTGGCAAGCGGGTTGCCGCCGCTGCGCTTGAGAATATGGCGCCGGATTGATATGTTGGGCAGCAGCCTCCATGAAGTGGACTTCATTCGAAGGAGGCAGCCCGTGGAATAAGCATCCGGCGGCGTCACGGTTCGATGCGGGCCGCAGGGCCCTCCGCGACCGGGTACTGGAACATCGGCGGGCAGATGAACCGATAGAAGGGGGGGCATGCAACTCGCGGGCCGGCGCATATCCTTTCGCTATCCGAACGCCTCCGGCGAGGTGTTCAGCGATCTTTCCTTCCAAATCCCCGGTCCAGGGTTCCACGCCCTCTTCGGGCCTTCCGGTGTGGGCAAGACGACTCTGGCCAAGATGCTGACCGGTGCCATCAAGGGATTCGACGGCGAGATCATCGAAAACGGGATCCGCCGCGTTCTTTACACCTACAACCTGGAACGCCTGCCGGGTTGGTCGAATGTCCGTGCGCATTTCGAGGAAATCGCCCCGTCCGGCAGCCGCCGCTCCATGGAGGAGCTGATCGAGACCTTCGGCATCGAAGCCAGTCTTGCTTCCCGCTTTCACCGGCTGTCGCTCGGCCAGCAAAACCGCGCCAATCTCATCCGCTACCTGCTGCAGGAGTTCGACCTGCTCATCATGGATGAAAGCCTTGCCAATGTGGATGAACTCACCCGGGAGCGGATCATTTTGAAAATAAAGGGTATGTTCCCGGAGCGTTGTTTTCTCTACATCTCCCACAACGTCGCCGAAGTCGCCAAGTTCTGCAGCCAGGTTCTCGTTCTGCGAAGCCAGCCCAAGACCCCCCAGGTGGTTGCCGTGCAGGGCCGCGACCACCGGGAAAGCGCCGAATCCGACCCCGGCCGGCTCGAGCGCGCCATGCTGGAGATCGTCCATGCTGCGTAGGCGCATCTACCAGTTTTTCATCATCTACTTTCTGGGGCTGGGCCTGCTGCTGGCGTTGAAATACGGCTTGAATCTGAGCGATTACGTGATCCCCGGACCGGGCGAGATCTGGCGGACCGGCCGCACGTACGCGGGCCTTTACTTGCTGGCCGTCATGAACACGCTGGCGGTCGCCATCCTCGGGCACATCGTGTCCATCTGCCTGGCCACGGCCGTGGCGATCATCGGCCGGTTGACCGCCTGGATCGGATCCTTTATCCGCACGGCGGCCTTCAACATCCAGGCCTACCCCATCGTCGCGGTGGCCCCGATTATCTTTATCCTGCTCGGCGACGGGCTCGCCTCACGGTTGCTGATCGCCGCCATGATCTGCTATTTTCCACTCCTGCTCGCCTTCATCGGCGTGTTTTCGGAGCCGGTCCGCGATATCGAGCATTTCTACGAGTCCACCGGGCGGATGACCTGGCGGCTGCAGGTGAAAATCCGTGCTTTCGAGAACATCCAGAAGCTCACCACCGTGATCGTGGGCAGCGCCACCATGGCCATGGTCGGCACCATCGTGGCGGAATTCATCGCCGCCACGGCCGGCATCGGCTACAGCATCCGCATCGCCCTCTACCAGAGCGACCTCGGCAAGATCCTGGTCGCCCTGTTTCTGATCGGCATAGGCACGTCGCTCTATCTGGTCAGCCTGGAATGGATCGGCAATGCGCTTCAGGCGCGCCTGAAGCGCATGTAGAATGATTTTGATGAACATGAAGCGAAGTCTGAAAAGCATATGCGTCGCATGGCTAATTTTTCTTCTCGCGTGTGCGCAAGAAGTAAAATTGGAGGAAGTGAACTACCGGCTCAAGTGGCTTTACAACATCAGCACCATCGGCGATCTTTACGCCGAGGCCCAGGGCTATTTCGAACGCAGCGGGCTGAAGGTGAATGTCAAACCCGGCGGGCCCGAGCGCGATGCCCTTAAAGAACTCGAGCTCGGGCATGCCCAGTTCGGCGTGGCGTCGGCCGACCAGGTGCTGCGCGCCGTGGCGAAAGGCTCGCCCATTGTGGTTTTGGCCCAGCTCTTCCAGGTCAACCCCCTGAATTGGATCTACCGACCCGACAAAACACCTTTCGCCGCACCCGAAGATTTGAAGGGCAAGACCATCGGGGTTACCTTCGGGGGGAATGACGAAACCATCCTGCGGGCTCTCCTGGCACGTTACGACATCGCTGAAAACCAGGTGAATCTGTTCAGCGTGCGCTACGACTACGTGCCGTTTTACGAGGGCAAGGTGGATTTCTGGCCGCTTTACCTCAACGCCGAGGCGGTCGTCATTGGCGACAAGCTCGCCGAGGCCGGCGAACACTACGCCTTCTTGAGCCCGGACAAGCTCGGCGTCCGGTTTGTTGCCAATTCGGTTGTAACCACCCGCGAGATGGTGGAGAAGCACCCCGAGACGGTCAGGCGCTTCCTCGCCGCTCTGCTTCAGGGGTGGCGGGACGCGTTGGACCCGCGCCATGCGGATAAGGCCGTCGCTGTTCTGCTGGCCGCCGACCGCGAGACCCCGGAGGCCACCGTCCGCAGGCAGCTTCCCGTGACCCGGGAGCTGATGATGCCGGCTGCACGCGTCGAGTTCGGGAAGATCGACGTGGACGCCTGGAGGCAGACCGAGCAGATCATGCGGGCTCAGAATCTAATTCCCGGCCCGGTCGATGTGGCTGCACTGCTGTGGGCCGGATCGCAAAAGTAGATGGCAAATAGGGGCTCTTGCGCTATAGGATTCGGGAGTTAGAGCAGGAGCTCGTTTCGATTGAAATCCAGATCATGAAAGGAACCCCTCCCATGACCAAGCGCAGCGACCTGATGACCAAGGGCCCGGAACGGGCGCCCCACCGCTCCCTGCTGAGAGCGCAGGGATTTACCGACTGGGAAATGGGCCGGCCGATCATCGGCATTGCCAATTCGTTCAACGAGATCATCCCAGGCCATTCTCACCTCGACAAGCTGGTGGATGCCGTCAAGGCCGGCATTTACGCCGCCGGCGGGACCCCGGTGGTCTTCAACACCATCGGCGTCTGCGACGGGATAGCCATGAATCACATGGGGATGAAATACTCGCTGCCGAGCCGGGAGCTCATTGCCGACTCCCTCGAGATCATGGCCATGGCGCATCCTTTTGACGGGCTTGTGCTGATGGCCTCCTGCGATAAGATCATCCCCGGGATGCTGATCGCCGCCGCGCGGCTGAACATCCCCTCGATTTTTCTTCCAGGAGGGCCCATGCTGCCGGGACGGGTGCACGGCCGGGACACGGGACTGGACAAGGTGTTCGAGGCGGTGGGCCGCTTCAAGGGCGGCAGGATCACGGCGGCCGAGCTCAAGACATACGAGTGTTGCGCCTGCCCCGGGGCCGGCTCCTGCGCGGGGATGTTCACGGCCAACACCATGAGCAATTTGTCGGAGGCCCTCGGCATGACGCTGCCCATGGGAGGCAGCGCCCCCGCGGTGTACGCCGATCGCGTTTGGATCGCCAAGCAGACCGGCTTCGAGGCCGTGAACCTGGTGAAGAACAAGATCAAGCCCCGGGACATCCTGACGCGCGAGTCCTTTCACAATGCCATCGCCACCGACATGGCCCTCGGCGGATCCACCAACAGTGCGCTCCACCTGCCGGCCATCGCTTATTACGCCGGCGTGGATGTCACCCTGGCGGATTTCGGGAAATTCACAGACAAAACCCCGCATCTGACCTCGCTCGCTCCGGCCGGGCCTCACCACGTCGTGGATTTCTTCCACGCGGGCGGCATCCCGGCTGTCATGGCGCAGCTGCGCAGCGGCGGCCTCATCAACGAGAAGGCGATGACCGTCTTCGGCAAACCCGTCGGCCGGATGCTCGACGCCGTCAAAGCCAGGACCAAGGACAAGGCGGTCATCCGCACCCTGAAGAATCCGGTGCATCCCACGGGAGGACTGGCCGTGCTCAGCGGGAACCTCGCCCCGCGGGGCGCGATCGTTAAACAGGCGGCAGTGTCCGAGGAGATGCTGAAGCACAGCGGGCCGGCGCGGATCTTCAACTCGGAGGAGGACGCTTTCAAGGCCATCGTGGGCGGTAGGGTCCGCAAGGGCGATGTGGTGGTGGTGCGCTACGAGGGCCCCAGGGGCGGGCCCGGCATGCAGGAAATGCTGTCCCCCACATCGGCTCTGGCCGGCATGGGCATGGACAAGGATGTGGCGCTCATCACCGACGGCCGGTTCTCGGGCGCCAGCCGGGGATCAGCCATCGGCCACATTTCGCCGGAAGCAGCCGCCGGCGGGCCGATTGCCGCGCTCCGGGAGGGTGACATCATCCAGATCGACATCCCGGGCAAGAAACTGAGCGTGCGGCTCAGCCGCAAGGAGATCCAGCGCCGGCTGGCCGCCCTGCCGGAATTCGAGCCGAAAATCAAGACCGGTTATCTGGCCCGCTACGCCGAGCTGGTCTCCAGCGCGGACAAGGGGGCGGTGTTTCCGAGGTGAGCAAAAGAATGCTCGATAGAAACAAAAGTTATCGAGTTCCGGGGCCTGATTTAACGAGTTTCGATTATTCGGGGTTCTGAAGGTGAAATGATCATCCGGTAAGAAGCGCTCCAAATTTTGTAAGAAGGCCAAGTTCAAGGCGCGCGATTCTCGCGGCGCGAGGCGTACTGCCAGTGCGCCGCAGCGCCTGCGAGAAGAAGCGCAACGCCGAAATTGGCCTTCTTACAAAATCATCAGTCATTCGTCCGGATGCTGCGCAAGGGGGCGGGCTGTGTCCAGCGGTCCAGGCCGCCTTCATAGAACCACTTGTCGGCAAAGCCCCGCCGGGTGGTAAACGTGGGGTTTTCCGACCATTGGATGAGCTGCTCGTAAGCATCGCGCAGCTTGCGGAAAAGAGCCGCATCTCCGCCCTGGTCGGGGTGATGCTTCTTGGCCTGACGCCGGAAAGCGCGCTTAATGATCAGCTGCAGGTTCGGCGAGTGCAGGTCCTTGTGCTTGAGCTTCAGGGTGGTCATGGAGCGCGCCATACGCGCGGGTTCCCGCACCTCCAGGGGCCTGACGGAATTGATATCTCCCTCGATCGGCTTGGCCTTGCCGAGGATGATTCGCGTAGCGAGATAGCGCTTCTTGGTTCGTCGCACTTCCTCCCACCAGGCGTTTCCCAGCAGGTTGAACATCTTGCAGAAATCCTCCACCGGCTTTTTCCCATTGGCCCGCGGAAAGATAAAGCTCAGAAGATCAGCAGACCCGTATGGCAGCATATCCAGGACGATGAGGGTCTCGGTAAAATAGAACGTGGCATACCGGATCTGCAGCGTCTGGAGCAACCCGGTACGCATGTTGAGATTGTAGCGCAGCTTCTGGCGGCATTCGATGGAGCAGTAGCGCCGGCGCTTCATCTTTTCGGTCGTACCGCAGGACAGGCAGCGCCGGACCTGGCCGTTGTCTCTGATCAGCGGGTATGGGGTGATGGGGCGTTTCATGTCCGTAGCAACAACTGTCAGGTTGAGCCGAGTTTCGATCATACCACGCCGCAGGTTCGCCCGTCAAAGGGGGGCGCCCGCGTCTTGTGTTCTAGAAATTCGGCTGTTATGCTATGGCGGAGACGGCAAACTATGACAAGTTCCAGCACCCCTCGAACAGGCGCTGCGGGTTACTCTATGGGCCCGAAGCCGGTCAAGGGTTGGCCTAATCAGTAGCGGGAGTGACAAGACATCTCATCAGAAAGGATTGAAGCTCCAGGAACGCCGGAGGTGCTTCACTGCTGTCGGATCGATGCTCTTTCTTGCTGTTTTTCTCACCTTGACATGCGCGGCGCATTTCAGTCTTTATCGCTTCGCCCTGCGCTCGCTCGACATTGCGCATCCCACTGCCAGGGCGGTTCTGCTGGCGGTCTTCTCCTTTTTAGCCATCAGCTTCATGACTGCGTTTTTTTTGCTCCGCTGGACCCAAGCCCCATGGGCCGTGGATTTTTACAGGTTTGCGGCAGCCTGGTTCGCCCTGTCCATCAAGCTGGTTCTCGCGGTAGCGGCCGCCTGGCTTCTGTACGGCCTGCTGCGCGCATTCGGAGCGCCAACCACGGCCTTCCGGCTTATCGCCGGCGGAAGCGTCGCCCTCGCCCTGGCCTGGGCGGCCTACGGCTTCTGGAGCGCCTTCCACCCGGTCATCACGCATGTGGAGGTCGAACTTAAAGAGCTTCCGGACCGCTGGCGAAATCGAACCATCGTGCAGCTCTCCGATGTGCATCTCGGTCATTTTCACACCCCCGCCTCCATGGAACGGCTGGCGGCCCGGGTGGATTCAATTCACCCGGACCTGGTGGTGATCACAGGGGATCTGTTCGACGGCATGAGCGACGCCGGGCCGGAGTTCGTCGAGCCGCTGAAACAGTTGTCGGCACGATTCGGTGTTCTTTTCGTGACCGGTAATCACGAGGCATATGCTGGCCTGAGGCGCTGCCTGGATTTGGTCGAGAGAGCCGGCATCCGGGTGCTGTCCAATGAAGTGGTCGACGTGGACGGATTGAGCGTGATGGGCATCGCTTACCCGGGAATCAAGAACAGGAGCGAGATCCGCGGCCTCGATCCCGTGCTCGATCCCCCGGGTCGGCAGCGACCCCTGATCCTGTTGTTTCACACGCCGACCGATATCCGCCAGGACGGCGCCCGGGATCGCCGAACAACGACGTACTGGCAGCCGGACACCTCCTTTGCCCTCAGCAAGGAACTGGGCGTGTCGCTTCAGCTCTCGGGCCATACGCACAAGGGGCAGGTTTTCCCGTTCGGCTACCTCACGGCCTGGATTTACAGGGGATTGGACTACGGACTCCACCGCGAGGACGGCCTCAGCCTCTACACGTCAAGCGGCGTCGGCACCTGGGGCCCGCCCATGCGCACCGGAACTGCACCGGAGATCGTGGTGATCGCCTTGAAATGAAAGTTTGCATTGACAGGGCTACTACGATGTAGGAATATAGGTGATACATACAGGATGTCATGTTTAGACGTGGTTTCTGAACCTCGGATCACGCCCACGGGCAAGGCGCAGGCCGATTCGAAAGCGCAGCAGACGCGGCAGCGTGTAACCGCTTCTAAATCCTTCGCGAGGGAAAACCAATGGACCACAGCGAATTCAAGCATCTGAGGAAGAAGTTGAACAAGACCCAGAAGCAGATGGCCCAGCTGTTGGGGGTGTCGCTGAAAGCCGTGCACAGCTACGAGCAGGGCTGGCGCGTGGTCCCTCCGGCCGTCGAGCGACAGCTTTACTTCCTGTTGTCACGCCGGATCCCGCTTGAGACCCGACGACCCTGCTGGGAGTCCAAAGACTGCCCGCCGGACCGCAAGGCCAAGTGCCCGGCCTCCGAATTTAACTGCGGCGACATGTGCTGGCTCGTCAACGGGACCCTTTGCGAGGGTTCCGATCAGGGCAGCTGGGAAGACAAAATGATGATCTGTCATACCTGCCCCGTCTTCACCTCACAGATCTCCATCTGAACCCTGCTTCCCTTGCATTGCCCGCCGATCCCCATTTGTTTTGAAATCCTGCACGATTACCGCTATACAGGCTTCGATGAGCGAATACGTTGAACATGACAAGGACCGGGTTTCCGTCGGGATCGTCGCCAAGAAATTTTTCACCTTCGCCGAACCGCCATCCGAGATGGAACTGGAGAGCGGGGCGCGGCTCGGGCCGGTGACCATCGCCTATGAAACTTACGGCACCCTGGACCCGGACCGGCCCAATGCGATCCTGGTGTTGCATGCCCTGTCAGGGGACTCCCACGTGGCCGGCTACTATTCGCCCGAGGATGAGAAGCCCGGCTGGTGGGACTGCATGGTGGGTCCCGGCAAAGGGATCGACACCGACAAGTTCTTCGTCGTCTGCGCCAACATCATCGGCAGCTGCATGGGGTCGACCGGCCCCTGCGCCATCAACCCGGCCAGCGGCCGACCCTACGGCCTCGATTTCCCGGTCGTCACCATCGGTGACATGGTGGCGGCCCAGAAGGCATTGATCGATCACCTGGGGATCAAACGGCTGCTCTGTGTCGTGGGAGGATCCATCGGCGGCATGCAGGTGCTGGAGTGGTGCGTCCGCTATCCGGAGACGGTCGTAGCCGCCATTCCCCTGGCCACCACCATGCGGCACTCGGCGCTGGCCATCGCGTTCAATGAGGTCGCACGACAGTCCATCATGGCCGATCCCAACTGGAACCACGGGGACTACTACGAGGGGGCCAAACCGGCCCTGGGGCTGGCGGTGGCCCGCATGATCGGGCACATCACCTACCTATCCGACGAGTCCATGCGGCTGAAATTCGGACGACGCCTGCAGGACAAGAGCGACTTTTCCTTCAATTTCGATGCCGACTTCCAGGTGGAAAGCTACCTGCGCTATCAGGGCCGCAAGTTCGTCGACCGTTTTGATGCGAACTCTTTTCTATACATCACCAAGGCGGCCGACTATTACGATCTGGGAAAGCAGCATGGTGCAGGCTCCGCCGTGCGGGCTTTGTCGAAGGCCCACGCCAAATTCCTGGTGATTTCGTTTACCTCGGACTGGCTCTATCCGACCTATCAGGCGCGCGAAATCGTAAAAGTGCTCAAGAAAAACGGCCGCGACGTGAGCTTCTGCGAAATCGAGGCGGAATGGGGCCACGACGCTTTCCTGATACCGGGAGAACGGCTGAAGGCGTTGATCCATGGATTTTTGGATAGGATCTACCATGAAATCAGCCGATAACCGCATGCGGTATGACCTGCAGATCATCGCCTCGTGGATCGAGCCGGGCTCACAGGTGATCGACCTGGGCTGCGGCGAAGGCGACCTGCTGCAGCATCTCATCACCCACAAGGGGGTGCGCGGCACGGGCATCGAGCGCAACGAGGAGAAGGTCGCCCATTGCATCGAGAAGGGGCTCTCAGTTCTGCAGGGAGATATCAACGAGGAGGTCCATGACTACCCGGAGGGTCGCTTCGATTACGTCATCCTGAGCCAGACCCTGCAGCAGGTTTACGAACCGGCGGTTCTCATCCGCGCCATGCTGCGCATCGGACGGAAAGGAATCGTCAGCTTTCCCAACTTCAGCCACTGGGATATTCGCAGGCAGGTGTTTTTCACCGGGTTTGCGCCCGTATCGCGGCAGCTGCCCTATCAATGGTTCAACACCCCCAACATCCGGGTGATCACGCTGAAAGACTTTCGAAAGTTCGTCGATGATGTCGGCTTCAAGGTCTTGAAGGAGGCGGCCATCAATACGCATTCCCAGGACCGGCACGGAAGCATCGTTCAGTTGCTCCCGAATTTACGGGCCACATACGGAATATTCATGATAGGTAAGCAGGAGTAAAGGTTAAGGAGATTATACCAGTGAAAATCGTCTCGATTGCAGTGAGTAAGAAAAAAGGCACCCCGAAAACCCCGGTCGAAGAAGCGTATCTTTCTAAAGACCACGGCCTGAAAGGCGATGCCCATGCCGGGCCATGGCACCGCCAGGTCAGCCTGCTGGCGTCTGAAAGCATCGAGGAAGCCCGCCGGCAGGGGCTCAATGTGGGGTTCGGGGACTTTGCGGAAAACATCGCAACGATTGGAATTGATTGGAAAAACATTCCAATCGGGACCCGAGTCCGCCTTGGGGGGAAGGTAATGATTGAAATCACCCAGATCGGAAAGGAATGCCACAACCGCTGCGCCATTTATTACAAGGCTGGCGACTGCATCATGCCCCGGGAAGGGGTGTTTGCGCGGGTGTTAATCGAGGGCCCGATAAAGTGCGGCGATCCGATTGAAATTATCAAAACTCCATAAATATCCGGAAGTTTGCATTTCACGGCCCCATCGTTTCACGGTCGGCGTTTTTTAGGTCTATCCTTGATGAAATCCGCGCCCATCCCCCTTCGTTCTTTTTCACGCAAGCACTGGAAAAGCGTTAAAGTTCTTAAATCGATCAACCGATATTAAGATTACAGGTCAGTGGAAAGAATTTCCATGGCCTGATGCCCGGGGGTCAAACCAACCACACCAGAGGTTATTCGTGTTCGTCATCATCGGGTTTGCGGTGGTCCTTATTTCGGTTCTGGGAGGCTTTGCAGAGGCAGGCGGGCCGTTTCTAGTCCTCGTCCAGCCGGCCGAATTCCTGATTATCGGCGGAGCGGCCGTGGGCGCGCTGCTCGCCTCCGCGCCGAAGAGTGTTCTCCAGAGAATCGTCAACAAGACCCTCGGAGCCATTAGAGGCGTAACCGTCACCAAGACCACTTATCTGTCCGTCCTGAAGCTCATGTACGAGCTGCTTTACATGGCCCAGAAGGAAGGCCTGATCGCTCTGGAAAAGCACATCGAGATCCCGGCCGAGAGCGCGATATTTTCGAAATATGCCGACATTCTCGCCAATAAAACGCTTATTTCCTTCATGACCGACACCTTTCGGATGGTCATTATCGGGGGCATCGCCTCGCATGATCTCGAATCGCTCATGGAAGGAGACATCGATACGCACCACAACGACGCCAAGAAGCCGAGCATGGTCCTTTCCAAAATCGCCGATACCATGCCCGGTTTAGGCATCGTGGCAGCGGTCCTGGGCATCGTCATCACCATGCAGGCCATCGATGGACCGGCCGCAGAGATCGGGAAGAAGGTGGCCGCGGCCCTCGTAGGGACCTTTCTCGGAATTCTGTTGTGCTACGGGTTCATTCAGCCGCTGGCGTCGAACCTCGATATCGCCGGCGAGAAGGAGATGCAGGTGTTCGAGGTCGTCAAGAACGCCATCGCCGCGTTCGCCCGTGGCTTCAGCCCGCTGGTCTGTGTTGAGTTCGCCCGGCGTAGCATTCCGGGTGAGGTCCGTCCGGAATTCGTGGAGATGGAAGCCTACGTGAAGGACAAGCAGTGAGCGACGCGGAAAAGTTTATCATCAAGAAAATCAGGAAAAGAACGCACGAGGCGCATCACGGCGGCGCCTGGAAGGTGGCCTACGCCGATTTCGTCACCGCCATGATGGCGCTCTTCATCGTGCTGTGGATCATCGCTCACAACCAGAACATCCGCTCCTCCGTGGCCCAGTACTTCCGAGATCCCGGGGCCGTGCACAAAACCGCCGCCGGCGTGCTGAACGGGATCGACGGGCTCAAGCCCTTCACAGACCCGAAGCCGGCCGTACCCACTGTTCAGCCCAAACAAGTTGAACAGCCCCAGGCCAGCGAGGTGGAACGACTGCGGGAGGAAGGTGATAAGCTGATTAAAACCATCGCCGGGATTCCCGACCTGGCCAGGTTCAAGGATCAGATCCAGATCACCATCACCAAGGAAGGCTTGCGCATCGAGCTGATCGAACAGTCGGAGGGGCTGTTTTTCGATATCGGCAGCGCCCGGCTGAAGCAGGATGCCGTGCAGCTGCTCAAACTGATTGCCTCCCGCATCGGCGCCTTTCCAAACGACGTGGCCATCGAGGGCCACACGGACAGTCGGCCCTATGCCCGCACCGGTTACAACAACTGGGACTTGAGCACCGATCGAGCCAATTCGGCGCGCCGGGTGCTCGAGGAGGGCGGCATTCGTGAAAAGCAGATCACCAGCGTCAACGGGTACGCCGACCGGCGCTTGAAAAATCCCTCCAAGCCGTTGGACTTCTCCAACCGCCGGGTAACCATCCTGGTCGCTTTTTCCCCTTCGGCCCAGACAGAATCCAAGGCCGTCGCACCGGCTGCGGCGCCGGTCATTCCGCGGTCATCGACCCTCGGCAACAGCTGAAGAAGTTGTGCGCCTGCCCGGCATTTTCGTCTTCAATTGACTTTTTCACGCCTTTCGCCGTAAATTTGCAGCAGTTGCCCATTCTGCACCGAGAACGGAATTTTTCATCCCTCCGCAGAGGAGAGCCCACCGATGATCCCCAAGACCATGAAAGCCCTGCTTGACAGCTACATCCCCGGGACGATTCTTCAGCAGCGAACCCGGCGCAAAGAGGGCCGGTGTCACCTGGCGCTGGGCTACCGCGATGAACTTCTGTTGGCGCGCATGGGCATCAACTGCGACAAGCTCGGCCCCAAGCTGGTGGCCTTGATGTGGGACGAGGCGGCGCCCATTGAAATCGGCGGATACCTGGTGGTGGATAATCTGGCGATGGGCGCTCCTTCCATGGGCGGAATCCGCATGCTGCCGGAGATCACACCCGCCGACATTCACAACCTGGCCCGCGGCATGACCCTCAAGAACGCCGCCGCCAACCTGCCCTTCGGCGGGGGCAAGGCCGGTATCGTGGCTGACCCGGGTATGCCGCCGGACGTACATGCGGAGGTTATCCGTGGTTTTGCGCGGCTCATCCGCCGCTACCGCGACATGTACGTGCCGGGGCCGGATGTCGGCTCCAACGATGCGGACATGAAAACCATCGCCATCGAGAACGGATTGGACGCTGCCGTGTCCAAGCCGGCGGCGATGGGAGGAAATCGAATCGATGAGCTGGGCGCGGCGGCGGGCGGAGTGGTTATCGCCCTGGAGCGACTGCTCGACATCCTGCCGCGGCTCACGGTTCTGCCCCAATTCAACCAGCTCAAAATGCCCGCCCCTCAGGACCTCAGCGTTCTCATTCAGGGCTTCGGCGCCGTCGGCGCCCACGTGGGGCGTATCTTGAATGAAAGACTTCCGGCGGCCAAGGTGACCGGCGTGAGCGACCTGGAAGGCTATCTTTTCGGGCCCGCCGGCCTGCCCGTTGAGAAACTGTTTTCCCTTTGGAAGAAGAACGGTCCGGTGACCGGCCGCTATTACACTGAACACATTCAGCCGCAGGGGTATCGTCATCCCGTCAAGTTTTCCACCGCTGCCGACAACCTCCTGCGTGAGTCCGCTTTCTGTTTTGTTCCGGCCGCACCGGTGTTCAATTACCTGGGGGTGCTGCCGTCCGAGAAATGTTCGATGAGCGTCGAGCGCATGGGCAACTGGTCCCTGATCGTCGAAGGAGCCAACACTTATTCTCCGGACCCCAACCGAAAGGCCGCCCGCACCCGCATGGAGCAGATGGTCTACCGCCAGAAAGGCGTGATGATCGCCACCGACTATCTGGTCAACTCGGGGGGCGTCATCTTTGCCGCTCAGGAGCAGATCCTCCCCACGCCCCTGGAGCTGCAAATCCCCCCTGAAATGCTGGGACACCGAGAGGCCGTGGACCGGTGGCTGATCGATCATGCGCCTGAATTCGTCCGGCTATCCGAAATGCGCCTGGAGGCCGGGATCGCCTACCGGGAGAAGGTGATCCGGCACAACATGACGGAGCTGGTGGACCTTCTCGCCGCGAGCGCGGAGCTTCTGCCCTGCCAAGCGGCCGAAGGCATCAGCGTGCGCCGCCTGGCGGCCAAGGAGAGCGAGCGCACGGCCAAGGACATCATGGAGCCGATGCCCACCGTCCGGGTCGACACCGCTTTCACCGAGGTGGCGGCCCTGCTGGTCCAGGGCCGCGGCAACATCATTGCCGTGCTCGGCCCGGATGAAAAAATTGCCGGCGTTCTGACCACCTGGGACATCACCCGTGCAGTGGCCGGGGGAGCCCGCGGCGGAAGCCTGGAGGCCATCATGACCAAGCAGGTGATCGCCGCGGCAGCCTCCTCACGCATCCCGGACATCGTACGCGAGCTCGAGCAGAACCGCATCTCCGCCATGCCGGTCGTCGAAGACGGCCGGGTGCTCGGCATGGTGAGCTCGGATTTGCTCGCCCAGCGCTACCTGCAGCAGTTGCTGCGTTCGCAGGGGGCAGACTAGTCCGCGGCGGGTCCGTGCCAATCAGGTTGAGCGAGAAGGGATGGTAGGGCCTGCTCCGAATTTCACCACGACCAGGGTCACGTCATCCTCGAAGTCGGACCCGTTTAGGAACTGCTTGAGTTGTCTCACCACGGAGTCGGCGATTTCCTGTGCCGAGCCCCCGGCCTGGCGGCGCAGGAGACCGTATAATCGATCCTTGCCGAACATCTCGCCGGAGCCATTGCGAGCTTCCCAAATTCCGTCCGTTCCGACCACCAGGACCTGCCCGTCGGCGAGGCTGTTTTTGGACTGGGCCGTGTAGGACTGGTCCGCATCGATGCCCAGGGCCGCCCCCGGGCCGGATAGATTTTCAAAGATGTCGGTCGCCGGGTGGTAGAGGATGGCCGCATCGTGGCCGGCGCGCACCCAGCGCA
>JBLMXM010000241.1:0-10557 GCA_050257775.1 Hyphomicrobiales bacterium | reverse complement strand
GCGGTTTTATGTCCAGCGGGCCTCCCGGCTTCTTGCGGTCGGCCGGGTGGAGGAGGCGGGTGCCGAGATCGATCGCGCCTTGAGCCTCGATCCCAAGGCCAGCGACGCCCTCGCGCTGCAGACCATCATTCTTATCGTCCAGAATCAGAAAGAGAAGGCCTTGGAAACGGCCGAGCGAGCGGTCAGCGCCGACCCCAATTCGGCTACGGCCCGTGTTGCGCTATCCTATGCCCAGCAGGCCCGGTTCGACCTGGAAGCCGCCCGGGCCAGCCTGGAGGAGGCGGTGAAGCTCGACCCCGGCAATGCGCTGGCCTGGGCGCGGCTGTCCGAGATCCACATGTCTTTCGGCTACCTCGATAAGGCGCTGGAGGCGGCCAAGCGGGCCGTCGCCCTGGACCCAAACCTCTCGCGCACCCAGACGGTGCTGGGGTTCGCCTACCTCGCCCAGGTCGATACCCAGCGGGCCAGAGAGGCCTTCGAAAAAGCAATTGCTTTCGACCAGGCCGATCCCCTGCCGCGGCTGGGCTTGGGGCTCGCCATCATCCGCGACGGCCATCTGGACGAGGGCGGCGAGCAGATCGGGATCGCCGCGAGCCTTGATTCGAACAATTCAATCATCCGCAGCTATCTCGGGAAAACCTACTACGAGGAAAAGCGCATCGGCCTGGACCAGCGCGAGTACGCCACCGCCAAGGAACTCGACCCCAAGGACCCCACGCCCTACTTTTACGACGCCATCGCCAAGCAGACCACCAACCGGCCGGTGGAAGCATTGCAGGACTACCAGAAAGCGATTGAGCTGAACGACAATCGAGCCGTTTACCGCTCCCAGCTTTATCTCGACTCCGACCTGGCCGCCCGCAGCGCCGCCCTGGCCCGGATTTACAGCGACCTCGGGTTCCAGCAGCGCGCCCTGGCGGAGGGCTACAATTCGGTCAACAGCGACCCAACCAACTTCTCTGCCCACCGTTTCCTGGCCGACAGCTACTCCGTGCTACCGCGCCACCAGATCGCCCGCGTGAGCGAGTTGCTGCAGTCGCAACTGTTGCAGCCCATCAATATCACCCCCATCCAGCCTGGACTGGCCGAGAGCAACCTTTTTTTGATCAGCGCTCAGGGGCCGGGGAATATATCTTTTAACGAGTTCAACCCCATCTTCACACGCAACCGTATTGCTCTCCAGGGCAGCGGCTTGCTGGGGGAAAACGACACCAAGAGCGGGGAAGGCATCGTCTCCGGCATCTACAAGAAGCTCTCTTTCAGTGCAGGCCTTACCTACTACGATACCGACGGCTGGCGCGAAAACGCGGATCAGAAGGACAAGATTGCCGATATCTTTGCGCAATACGAATTGAGCACCAGCACGAGCATTCAAGCCGAATACAGGTACCGGGATGTAAAACGAGGTGATACTGACCTGCGGTTTTTCGACAATGATTTTTTCCCGAATCTTACTCAGGATTCCAATACCAGCATGGGGCGCCTTGGATTCCGCCAATCCTTTTCCCCCAGTTCCGTTGTCATCGGCAACTTTTCATACCAAACCCTCAACGGCACGGACCAGAACCAGCTCGACCCTGATTTCGGCTTCAAATTCAAGACGGATCAAGATGCCTACGGCAATGAGCTTCAGCATTTATTTCGTTCGCAGTACCTGAACCTGGTTACCGGCGTCGGATACTTCACCATTGACGGAAAGGCGAAAGACAACTTTGAAATCGGCCCTCCTCCGATTTTCCAGTTTCAAGATAAAGCGTCGCTGGATTTCAAACACTATAATGCCTACGTATACTCCTATCTTAAACCAAACGATAAGCTTACTTTTACCATCGGGGGTAGTGAAGATGTCCAAAAGGCCGATAGTGAATTGACAGAAGAGAAAAGCCAGTTCAACCCCAAATTGGGTGTCACGTGGAACCCGGTCCCCGACACCACATTGCGTGCAGCCGCATTCAGGGTGTTGAAGCGTACACTGATCACCGATCAGACCGTCGAGCCGACCCAGGTAGCGGGGTTCAACCAATTCTTCGATGAAATCAACGCAACTGATTATTGGGTTTTTGGCGGCGCCGTCGACCAGAAATTTTCTCAGAAAATCTACGGAGGGGCTGGTTACACTTACAGGAACCTGAATGTCCCGTTCGTGGAGGTCAATGCGGACACTCTTACCAGTTCATTAGCCAACACGAACTGGCGTGAGAAGATCCTAAGGTCGTATTTGTTCTGGACGCCTCATGATTGGCTGTCGCTTACCGCTGAATACATGTGGGAACGTTTGAACCGAGAAGAGGATCTCGCCCTTGGGGCAAAGGAAGCCACGACAAACTACCTGCCACTAGGGGTCAATTTCTTTCATCCTTCCGGTCTCAGCCTCTCCCTCAAAGCGACTTATGTCGATCAAAAAGGCAAGTTCGAACGCAAGGACAACGTCGGCGTCTTTGAAAACGGGCAGGACAACTTCTGGCTGTTCGATGCGGCGGTTCGTTATCGATTGCCCGACAGGTACGGTTTCCTGACCGTGGGCGTGATGAACCTGTTTGACAAGCATTTCGAATACTTTGATTCAGATCAAGACAACTTGAGATTCCAGCCGGACAGGTTTGCCTTTATCAAGCTGACCCTGGCGTTTCCATGATGCCGCTGGAAGCTGCAGAATCAAGCTAATTTAGGGGCGGGGTATCGGCTTGAAGGGCAGGGCGATAAACACCCTGCCCTTTTCTAACTGCGAATTTTCTTTACACGCCCCTATTGCATTCCAATCGCATTGAGATTGGGTACGAATGTTGACAGGCGCGTATCTGTAGCCTACCTGCAGATCTTGACCGCTGTACCGTCGGACCTGATAACCACCGTGCAAATCGGGTTGAACTGATATTTATAAATTGTAGCGATAAGCGTTCCATCCCTCTTAATCTTTGGAATGTCCGCCTGGTCCACATTGCTCGTCCCACCATTATGTTCATCCTTAATGTGTTCAATCTTACCTTCCGAGATCCTTATTCGCATATCCGTGAATTCTGGGGGGCTTGTTACCATGGTGCACACCTCCTTTACCGTTGGGTGAAGTGATCCAAGCATAATTCCCTGGGCCTCATTTCTTCTTACCTTCCCTGTCATCACCTCCTTTCCAGCCATCGGCGCACCTTTGAAATCCGCTATTTGACCAACATCGCAAAAACCCCATCCCAGTCCGTCGGCGGCGGGGTATTCTGGTAGCGCCGGCAGCGTTCCAGCAGGGTGCGCGCGGCGCCGTCCGCGGGGTTCGCCTCCAAGGCGCGGCTGAAGAAGGCCATCGCCTCCGACCAAGCCTGTTGGCGGTAGGCGTCCAGCCCGGCCGCGAAAGGCTCCAGGGCCTTCTCCACATTCTCCGGCAAGCCGTCTACTGCTTTGGCCAGGAGCTCGTAAATGCGCGCGGTTTGCTGGCGGCCCCTGACTCGTACCATGTCGAGCTCCCTCAGCCGGAAGGCGTCTCCCACCAGACGGGCTGTGTTCTCGCCAATGAGGATCTCGGTTCCGTACTCGCGGTTGAGGCCCTCCAGCCTGGAGCCGAGGTTGACGTTGTCTCCGAGGGCCCCGTAGGCGAAGCGGTAGCGCGAGCCCAAATTTCCCACGAGCATGGTGCCGGAGTTGATCCCGATGCGGGCCCTCAGCGGCGGGCGACCCATCGGCACCCACTCCTTGCGCAGGGCGGCGAGCTCCCGCTGCATGTCGAGCGCCGCCGTGCAGGCCCGCTGCGCGTGATCCGGCTGATCGAGGGGAGCTCCGAATATCGCCATGAGCTCGTCTGCCACGTATTCCTTTAGGGTGCCCCATTGCTGAAAGACCTTCTGGGACATCTTGTCGAAGTATTCGCTCAGAAATGTGATCATCTCGTGTGGGGCGTAGCGCTCGGAGTAGCCGGTGAAGCCGCACAGGTCGCTGAAGAGCACGGTCAGGACCTTCTCTTCCCCCCCCAGCTGCAACCGCCTCGGGTCCTTAAGTATCTCGTCGATCACCAGGGGGGCCGCATACTGGCGGAAAACCGTCTTGATCCGCTTGCGTTCGCGTTCTTCGGTGACATAGCGGTAGACGGTCAGCGCCGTGTAGGTGATCAGCAGGGCGAGCAGCGGGTAAACCAGGTTAAGCCACACCCGGTAATAGGAGAACAGCCAGTAGGCGGCCAGAACGTAGAGAACGAATAGTCCGCCGGTGAATGCCACCCCCTTGACGGCGCTCAGGCGCGGAAGTGCCGCCCCTGCCATCCCGCACAGCAGGATGATGGCCAGCAGGTCGAAGATGCGCGACCACTTGGGTTTGGCCAGGAAATCTCCCGTCAGGATGTTGTCGATCACCGTGGCGTGGATTTCCAATGCGGGGTAAAGCGGGCTTATCGGAGTGTTGCTCAGGTCGTGGATGCCCTTCGCGGTTGCCCCCACCAGCACGATCCGGTTTGCAAAGGTGCCCTTGAGGGTCTTCCCGCCGAGGATGTCGCTGATGGAAATTTGGGGGAAGGTCTTGGGCGGGCCGAGGTAGTTGATGAGCAGCTGGCCGCTTTCGTCCGTAGGGATGAAGTGCGGTCCCATGCGGATCCCTTGAACGCCGTAGCGGTCGGCCTCGACGATCATCTGGGGCTTGCCCAGAAAGTGCCAGGCGCAGACTACCGAAAGCGGAGGGTAGAGGTGCTTGCCGCACTGGATGATGAGCGGCATCCAACGCACCACCCCGTCCGGATCGCTCTTGACAATGTAGTAGCCGGACGATCCGGCCGCTTCGGCCAAAATTTGCAGGTTGCTCTCCGGCGCATAGGCCTGGAGAAATGGCGCCGAGCGCGTTTGCGGGTCTTGGTACAGGATCAATGGGTATTTGGAGGCCTTGATGCGTCCGAGCCGGCGGTCGATCTCGTCCGGTTCGATCCGGTAGTCGAGATCGGCCGCGCTCATGTGGAAGAAGTAGCCCAGGACCACCGCAGCGGAGGATCGCCGTATCGCCGTCGCCAGCGCCAGGTCATTGTCGGTCTGCTCCTCGCTGTGGCGAATCAGGCCGGTCAGGCGGTCGTTGCGAATATCAAGGCGTTCGATAGTCCGAGCGAACTCCCGCAAGAAGCCCAGCTGGAGGTTTTCGTCCGGCTCTAGGAAGCTGACGTCGAAGCCGATCACCCGTACACCGTCCTGGGAGAGGCAGTCGACCAGCCGGGCGATCTTGGACCGGGGCCACGGCCAGCGGCCCTCCGTGTTGAGGCTTTTCTCATCGATCAAGGCGAGCGCCACGTCCGGCGTGGGCTGCCGGGCGCTCCGGGCCCGGAAGCGCAGGTCGTAGGTTTTCAGCTCGATCAGCTCGAGCAGGGGAACGCCGAGGACGAAGAGCGCCACGGAGATCAGCGCGGTTCCAATCGTTAGCGAGATCGAGTTGATCGAAAGGATCGTCTTGAGGTTCAGCCGCATCGCCTGTCCCCATAAGACCGGAATTCAGAACAGCCAGTGAGCCTCATCCGCGTGAGGCTACCGGGGAGATGAAGCGCATTGGCGGGCAGCTTCAGGCATGACACCCTGGCCGAACACGTTGGCCTGAAGATTGGCGATCCACTGCTTCCCATCCTGGGTTACCCGCAGGTAGCGCAGAGCCTTCTGAATATAGGGATTCACGACGTCCCAGTAGAACTTGGTGTTGTCGACGCGCAGGTCTCCGGGACGTTTGTACCCCAGTTTGGAGTTGAGCCCGATCTCCTCAAACTCGTAAAAAAGGGCCGTGCACTTTTGCAGCCGGTGCGGGTCGCCCAGCTGCCCGATGAAGTCCGCCGCCCGTACCAGCCCGCGGTAGCCTTCAGTGTCCCGGTACCACTCATCATCCGGCAGGGGGTAGCGGGTCATTTCGACATAGGAGGTGATGAGCTCGACGTCGATGGGACCCTTTATGATCCTCCCCTGGTCGAACCTCTCCCGGACAAACATTTTGGCGCGCTCCACATGGTAGGGGGCCAGCAGCGCATCCGTGCTGCCGGTGGGCATCTCCACGGTTTCCTGTCCCACCCCCGTAGCCACCACGTAGCCTCGATCCGCCTTGCAGATGCCTTTCACGTAGCCGATGTCGTGAAAGAGCAAGGCGATGATAAAGTGCGCCCAATCCTTCGGCAGGACGCCGCTTTCGGAGAGGTGCCGCCCTTCCACAATGGCCTGGCCTGCGAGGGTGGCCATCACGGTGTGTTCGACGTTGTGATAGAGCGCGTCGGAATTGGCGATGTTTTCCAGGGCCAGGTGGGCTGACCAGACGATGATGTCTTTGAGCTGCTTCTCTACATTGCTGTAATTGCGCTCGTAAGCCGTGCTGAGCTGATCAATCGTGTAGTCGATCTTGATTTTTTGAAGGTTCAGCATGGCTGAGTTTCCTTTCTTCCCAAAAAATTAAGACCGCAACACGGTAACCTGCAGTGGAATCAGCTCCTGGCGTCGAGAATTTCGCCGGTCATGAGAGTCGGATATGGCAGGCATCCTGCCGGCGCCGTTATTCCTGTCAGGCTGAATCATGGGCGTGACGGCAAGTGGAGTGGATGGTTAGGAGAAAGGTACATGCCGGACTGTTCAAAGTCAAGGGGCTTGCGCCGACGAGATGCTTACTGAATTAACTCAACTGCCGATGGAACGTGGGTAATGCTCCTGGCGGCGTAGCGCGAAACATTGACACAGAAGCTGAAAATTCGGATAATTAGGGAAATTCCAGAGGGGGGGCAACTCCGGTACTCACCCGCACAGGATAAGGATTTCTCTTTCTTTAAGGGAGAGAGGCGGCAACGAGGCTTGTTTCTTACCGGCGATGGCCCCGTGAATCGGAGGTCCGGATATGACGGATCGACCCGAGCTCGAAGAGGAACTCTTGCGCCTGAGGCGCGAGAAGGCCGCTTTTCAGGCCCAATCCAAACTCCTCGAGCACTTCCTTATTCTGGCCCGTTCCTCGGCCGAAGAGCGGGTCTTGCATTCAATTCTCAAGGAGACCCTGCTGATCTCGGTTGACTTGACGAGCGCCGAAAAAGGCAGCCTGTTTCTGCTGGACTCGAGCGGAAAAGTCACCGACGGCATTTTGACCCGGGGTGAAAGAACCGCCGAAGAAAGCGCCGCCATCATCGGCAAGGTCATGGAGCACGGGCTGGCGGCCTGGGTGCGGAAGCACCGCCGGATCGGGCTGATTTTCGATACCCGCAAGGACGAACGCTGGCTGAACCTCCCGGATCAACCTTACGTGGTCCGCTCGGCCCTGGCGGTTCCGATCCAACGGGGGACCGATCTTCTCGGACTGCTGACTCTGCTTCACGCCGAACCGCATCACTTCAGCCAAGAGGCGGCCGAGCTGATGGAACTGACGGCCACTTTGATTGGGGTGGCGCTGGAGAACGCCCGCCTGTATGCCGAGCTGCAGAAGTATTCCCGGGCGCTGGACGCTGAACTTGAAAAGGCTAGGAAAATCCAGCAGCAGTTTCTACCCGCCAGCATCCCTCAGTTGCCGGGGTGGGAAATAGCCGCAACGTTTCACCCGGCCCGCAGGGTGTCCGGAGACTTCTATGACGCTTTCATGCTGCCCGGCAACCGGCTCTGCGTGGTGATCGGGGACGTGTGCGACAAGGGCGTCGGTTCCGCCTTGTACATGGCGCTGATCCGAAGCCTGATCCGGGTCTTGTCGGGCAAGTCCAGCATCGAAGGGCTTTCGACCGACGCGAAGGAACAGCGCCGCATCGACATCGAAGCCCTGACCGCCATCAACGCTGTCACGGGCACCAATGCTTACATCGCCGGCGAGCATGGCGAGGAAGGCATGTTCGCCAGTCTCTTTGTCGGCGTGCTGAACCCTGAAACCGGCCGTCTGGCCTACGTCAACGGCGGCCACGAGCCTGCACTGATTATCGCCGACACGCGGATCCGCCAGCGATTGATCGCCACGGGGCCGGTTGTGGGCGCAATATCGAACTCCCGCTTCGAGGTCGAAACAACCGTGATCCGGCCGGGGGAGACCCTGGTGGCCTTCACCGACGGCGTGACGGAGGCTTTGTCCCCGGAACAGACCGTGTTCGGCCGGGATCGATTCAACGGGCTGGCATGCCGGGGAAAGGGATGCACCTTCCGGCTGATCGACCAACTCCAGGGCGAGATCTTCGCCCACATCCGGAACGCCCCGCAGTTCGACGATATCACCATGATGGCGGTTCACCGCTTCAGCTGAGGGCAGGCGGCGCATTAAACAAGAAGCCGGCTCAAGGATGCATCTGACACCCGATGGTCACGACGATGCGGGACTGCACGCTTCCGAAGAATGCTCACCACTTGGCGCGGTTGCTGCCTTTCCCTTCAGCGTGTGCCTTGCCTTCGGGCGTGATGTGCTATTTTTGAGATGGTTCCCAACAAATATGCTCAAAAATGTTGCGCCTTCAACAGTGCCCGAAAATTTTCCAATAGCTGAAGCAGGTGTTCCTGCGCAATCTCAAATTCACCAAAGTGATGGAAGTTCATCGTCTTTCTGTCGCTAAATGCTCCACCGAGACGATATTGGCAAATGACCATATTTCCCGTCGCCGAGAAAGCAATGAACGTATTGTAACTCCCTTCAAGTCGTGGCCCGAGGCTCCTGTCCAAAATAAATCTATCAAATTCCGCCACAAACTCTTCTAAATTAAAAAGATGAATATTGAGGTTCTTTGCGTGAAATTGCCCGTTTCGGATGCCGGCATAAACCTCAATCTCAAAGTTGGGAGGGCCGCTGGAATCTTGCGTGCATTCAATACTGACCCAGCTGATATTTCTTATGGACGCAATTTTCATGAAGTCTACCGATGATTAGAAGCTATCTCAAAAATGCATCTGACACCCGATGGCGGCGTTGCAGGCCTCTCGAAATGCTCGCAACCTGCCGTGTATGCTGCGCTTTCGAATCGGCCTGCGCCTTGCCCTCAAGTGTGATCTGCTGTTTTTGAGATGACTTCTAAATAGAATCGTCAGAGATGCTGGCTTTATTGTGCTTGCATGTAAATGACACATTCAGCCGCTAATACTACTCACCGAGCTACATTTGGTTTCGCATAGGCGCTTCATTCTGATAAGCTGCCAGTATAATCTCTTTTCTGTCGACTGGATTTTCCGCAATATCCCATGTGCAAACTATATTCTGGAGTAAAAACTTTTTCATCTTCGCTAATTGTAAAGATATAACCGAAATTTAGAAATGCATCTTCCTTCTTCACCGTCAGTCCGTAGAAGCTTACTCAGGATGAATTGCGGCAAATAACCGAAGCGGATAGGTTGTGAGGGAAGAGGATCGAAGCGGTGATTAGAGGGACGCGCGAAATGTTGATAATCAGAGAAGGAGAGGGCCTTTAGGATCTATAGCCTTCTGCTCTCATTATCGCGTCGACAATGGATTTACGCAGGCTGCTGTCATTTATTTTAAAACCGTCACACGTGACGATCATGCAGTTGTCCAAATGCTCAAGAACCTTCTTAAGCGTCTCCAGAAGTAACGGGGCGGTTGCCATTAAGCCCGCATTAGCTTCTACGGAGGATTCAGCTTGAATGTAATTCGGCATTACGAGCGCCAAGGGGGCATCCTTCGACATAACGGCATAATATTTATGCTTCTTTTCAATATGCCATGGGGCTTCGGTGTGTCGACTCATAGAAACCTTTGCTCAGTGGGATTAAGAATATTGGGAGTATTTTAGCGTAACATACTCTCATTAGTTTTGAAACAAAATCAGCCGAGCTTCATATCGATTTCGGCTCAATTCTTGAAATACCACGAAACCTGAGCTGCTGCGGCCTTGGCCGCTCAGGGGGTGGAACAAGAGTGATGAGACTCGGAAAAACTCTGGTAGAACGAACTCCGATGAAGGGCACGTTAGCATTTAAATGGGGATGATTAAATAGGGTCAAGAATGTATTTTGGGATGGTGGCGGCGGACCCCGTTGTTTGGACAGCCTGTAAGAGGGCCGGGCTACCGTATGGGCGCAAGGCGGAACTCGGGACCACCATGAGCGGCGTTCGGGGCACGGTGAAAACCAACATGCTGGAGGCGGGGGTTGACAAGATCTACCGGGACCGGATCCCGGGCCACAGCCCGGGGGGGATGGACCGGCATCACATCAAGCCGTCAGAGGGAACCCAGCGCAAAGCCATGGCCCATTGTATCGCGTGGCTCGACGAGCAGCTCGAGAATGTCGACCCAACCGTTGACCAAGAGACTATCGAGAGTGCCTAACTATTTGAAACCAAGCATTAATCGCCCATCTTCGCCATATAGTCGTCGTACTTTATACGTTGTCCCTGGATATCCCGTGAGTGACTTCCAAGTGTATGTAAATATTGTCATTTCATTGCTTGGGATAGCAGGCTCTATTCACGGGAAACTCGTTCTGACCCGCCAACAGCATGGTGTATTGAATAACCAAATCCAATTTTTTATTTGATATTTCCATTGTGGTTACTTGTGCCTTGAATAAATGTTGGTCTTTATTACCAAGTACATATCGATGCATCAAGCCCTAGCTAATTATAGCACCGAGTTTATTAACAAGCCATGTCACGCCCGCGCCACTGCTTAAC
>JBLMXM010000240.1:0-10448 GCA_050257775.1 Hyphomicrobiales bacterium | reverse complement strand
ATGAAGAAGATGCCGCCGCCGGCCTGCCCCAACCCCACCGGAATGGTGCCGCCGCCGCCGCTCTTGGTGTAGACTTGGACGTTAGCCCTGAGCTTTTTCATGTAGTCGAAGGCTTTGGCCTCATCGCGGCCGAACACTTCCAGAATGGAGAAGATGCGGGTCACGGCCGTGCCGGAGGTCCGGGCGTCCGCCATCTGCAGCATGCCCTTGTAAGCCGGGTTGAGCATGTCGTTCCAGGAGGACGGGGGCACCAGCTTCTTTTCGGCCAAAAACTTCTTGTTGGTCATGAATACCAGCGGATCGTCGGCGATGCCCACCCAGTAGCCCTGCGGATCCTTGAAGCGCGGCTCGAGGACATTGAATGCGGGCGGTTTGTAGGGCTCGAAGACGCCCTCGCTGATGCCCGCGCTGAAGGTCTCCACCGGGCCGCCGAACAGGACGTCGACCTGAGGGTTGTTTTTTTCGGCGATCACCCGGGCCAGGGCTTCCCCTGAAGAAAATCGTACGAAATTGACCTTGATGCCGGTGGCTTTCTCGAACTCCTCGAACATGGGCCTGGCCCAGTTCTCAGGCCAGATGGAATACGCATTCAGGGTCTTGTCGGCTGCCCAAGCTCCCGATGCCGACAGGGTCAAAAGGATTGCAACTGCAAACATCCAAGACCACTTCCGACATTTCGCCATCGGAATACCTCCTTGGGTTGGGGGTGAGTTAGGATGGAAGAAGAGCTGGATCGGTTTCACAAACCGTTCGAATTTTTTATTAAAACTTTCATACCGGCAAGTCAAACGTTTATCCTATTGGAATGATGGGATGGCTTCGGTTTGCTGTTCGGCCGGGGAGAGGAATGAGGGGTCTAACTTAGGCGGCGCGGGTTACGAATCAATTTGGGGTAATTGCACCCACACATGCTTTGTCCCGCCGAACCGCGCGCGTCATGGCCGACTGGCGGATTCCGGGGCAATGTTTAAGTCATGCGTTTTTCTTTTTACAGTGAGGATGCGAGGTCTTTACCCGAAACCCGGTTGAGGATGAAGAGAGGAATTAGGACGGAGATGATGAGGATCGTCGCGTAGGCGGAGGCAGGCCCGAAGTCGCCGCTGCCGATGCGCTGGAAGACTTCCACGGTCATGGTGGCCCAGGGGCCGTAGTAGAGAACAATGGTGGAGCTGAGCTCGGCCAGCGTTGTTACCCACATGATGATCGCGCCGGCGATGATGCCGGGCATCATGACCGGAGCGACAACCTTGATGAAGGTCCTGAACGGCGGCACGCCCAGGTTGATGGACGCCTCCTCGATGGACGGGTCGATCTGCTCCAGGAGCGAGGCCGTCGTCTTGATGGAGTAGGGCACTTTGCGGACGAAGTAGGCCAGGACCAGAATCATCCAGGTCCCGGTCAGGATGACCGGGCCCTTGTTGTAGGCGGCGGCCAGCGCGATGCCCTGCACGGTGCCGGCGATCGCGAGCGGCAGCATGACCAGGATGTCGAGAAGATAGCTCGCGGCCCCGCGCCGGCGGACCAGGAGGTAGCTCACCACCAAACCGAAAACGATCCCGATCAGCGTGGCCGTGCTGGCCAGGAAGAAGGAGTTGACGATCGGCCGCGGAGCCAAGGTGAAGGCGCGGATGAAATTTTCAAGGCTGAACTGGCCGAAGTACATGACCGGTCCGGAGGTCCGGGTCACGGACGAGATCATGACCACGGCAAAGGGGAAAAGAGCCACGAATACCAGCCCCGTGCAGAAGGACCAGACCAGAAGCGTTGCCGGCCGTCTGAGCGTCTTGACCTCCTGAGGGTTGAGGGACGTCATGGCGTAGTTTCTGCGCGCGATCCAGTACTTCTGAAGAACCGTGAGGGCCAGGGTGATGGCGAGCAGGACCATGCTGAGCGCGCCGGCCATGGACGGATTGCCCCCCATTTCGCTGATGAACTCATTGTAGGCCTGCACCGAAAGAACCCGGAAGTCCTCGCCGATCAAGGTCGGGACGCCGAAGTTTTCGATACAAAGATAAAATACGACCAGCGCCCCGGAAAGGATGGCGGGGGTGATCAGCGGCAGCGTGACCGTGAAGAAAACACGCAGCCGTCCGGAACCCAGGTTGGTGGCGGCCTCCTCCAGGGAGCGGTCGATGGCGTTGATGGCGGCCGAGACCATCAGGAAAACAAAGGGGAAAAACTGAAGCGTAAAGACCAGGACGATTCCTTTCCAGCCGTAGATAGAGGGCGCTTCCAGGCCGATCTGCTGGAGGATCCGGGCAAACAGTCCGTTGCGCCCCAGCAGGAGCAGCCAAGCCTCGGCACCGATGAACGTCGGCAGGATCAGGGGCAGCGTGCCCAGGGTTTTCAGAATGTTTTTGCCGGGAACCCGGTAGCGGGAGAGGAAAAAAGCAAACGGTATACCCAGGATAAGCGATAAAAGCGTGGCCAGGGCGGACACGAACAGGCTGTTCTTCAGGCAGCGCAGGTAGAACGGGTAGCGCAGGAACGCTCCGTAGCTTTTCAGCGATAAGGCGCCGGTTTCGGGTTCGAGAAAGCTGGCCTTGAAGATGAAAAGGATCGGGTAGACGACGGCAAATGCAAGCAGCGCGAAAACCAGCAGCCGAATGATGTTCCAGGCCTGGAAGCGGTTCGACAACGCAGCCACCTTCACCCCCGCAGAAAGATCGGCCGGTCCGGCGGGATGAGATACAGCAGTCGTTCACCGTCGGCGGAAATGCCGCCTTCCTCGGGGTGGTGCGCCTCGATCGTCACTACCTGCCCGCCGGGGCCGGAGACGCGGTAGCGAACCATGGACCCCAGGAAGGTGCTGCTCACGATCGTTCCCGCCAGCACATTCTGGTCTTTGGACTCACGTGCAGCCACGACCCGGATCCACTCCGGCCGGACGGAGACCGTGACGGATCGACCGGAAGGCTTGTCACCCTTGAGCCGGATGTTCTGTCCGCCCGCCTCGGCCGTGATCACGCCGGCCTGTTCGTCATAGGCGACGACGTTGAATTCCAGGATGTTGCTGCCGCCCATGAATTCAGCGGCGAATCGACTCACCGGCCGGAAGTAGACTTCGGCGGGGGTCCCCACCTGTTCAATCCGCCCTCGGCTCACGATGGCGATCCGATCCGAGACCGCCATGGCCTCTTCCTGGTCGTGAGTCACATAGATCGTCGTGATGCCCATGCGCTTCTGGAGGCGCCTGATCTCCTCCCGCATGCTGACCCGCAGCTTGGCATCCAGGTTGGAGAGCGGTTCATCCATCAGAAGAATCTGAGGCGAGATCACCAGGGCCCGGGCCAGCGCCACCCGCTGCTGCTGGCCTCCGCTCAGTTGGCTGGGGGGCCGGTGCTCCAGGCCTTCCAGTTGAACGCTTTTTAAAATTTCGGCGACGCGGGCGGAGGTCTGCGTGCGGGGGACGTTGCGCGCCCGCAGGCCGTAAGCGACGTTGTCGTAAACGGAGAGGTGCGGGAATAGCGCGTAATTCTGGAAGACCATGCCGGTTTCCCGGCGGTGGGGCGGAATGGAGTTGACGACCCGGTCGCCGAAGCGAATCTCGCCCGCTTCGGGCGTGCAAAACCCGGCGATGGTCCGGAGCAGCGTCGTCTTGCCGCAGCCGCTGGGGCCTAAGAGGGTGAAAAAATCACCCTCTTCGACGTTCAGGCTGACGTCGTCAATCGCCCGGGTCGCGCCGAAGCACTTGGTGATGCCGGTGAGTTGAACGCGCATGGGGTTAACGGGAAAGGACGATCTCCTTCCATTTTTTCAGGATTTCCTTCTCCAGCGCGTTGGCCTCCATGGTGTCGAAGCTCTTCAGCAGCGGGATCTTGTTCACAGCGGGCAGACCTTCCACCTCGGCGGCATCAGGCCTGGCCGGCCGGCGGGAAAATTTCGCAAAGATCTCATCAACCACCTTCTTGCTGAGAAGATAATCGACGAATTTCCTGGCCTCGGCGGGATGCGGGCAATTCTTCACAATCCCCAGCGCCTCGGGAGCCATGAAAGCGCCGTCGGCAGGATAGATGATCCCCACATTCTTGTCTCCGCCCGCAATGTAGCGGTAGGCGGCGTATTCCATGGTGACCCCCAGGGGATATTCCCCGGCGGCCACACCCTTGTAAATCAGGCTTGAGCTGTCCAGGATCTTGGCGTTATTGATCAGCATCTGGATGCCCTCGATGCCGTAGAGCTTATAAATGCCGTAAGCCTGGGCGTAGGCCGATCCCGACTTCTCCGGGTTGGCCATGACTACCTTGCCTTTCCACTGCGGGGCGAACAGGTCCTTCCATGTCCTGGGCATATCCGCTTCCTTGACCAGGGACTTGTTGACCATGATGATCATCACGTGGGCGTTGCTGGCCGTCCAGCGTGCGTCTTTCTCCACGTAGCCGGCGGGCAGGCCGGCCGCCTCCGGGGAGCGGTAGGGCTGAAAATTTTCCTTGGCGTTTTCCAGAACGGCCACATCACCGCTCCAGAACACATCGCACAGCGGCTTGTCTTTTTCGGCGGCAATGCGTTTCATGGCCTCGCCCGTCCCCAGGCGTACCACGGAGACCTGGATGCCGGTCTTTTCTTCAAAACCTTTGCCGACCAGGTCGATCAGCTCGGACGGATTGGAGGAATAGAGAACCACCTCGGCCGCAGCCGCAAGCCCCGGCAGGATGACCAGGACAGCGGCCAGGATTGCCAGATGCCTAAGCCCGTTCGTGTGCATGGGACCACCTCCTCAGTGAATTCGTTCGAGCGCGACTATATACCAGGCCATTCGATTCAGCAAGCAGATGAAGGTGGCGTCGGGGCGGGACCGGCCCCGGCTCCAATCCCCCGCCAGTTTTGACAAAATCATGAATTGGAGTATAGGGAGAGTAGGAAGGGAGGGCTTAACCATGAGACGGATGGGTAAATGTCTGGCGGCGATGGTCGTTCTTCTGGCCGTTCAGGCCGGCCCGCTGCAGGGCCAGGATGAATGGTTGAAAAATGCGGAGCTGGGGCCTTACGAACCGAAGACGCTCGATGAAAAGCAGCTCTATGAGAAAGCGAAGCTGGAGAAGGAGGTGAATGTCTATTCTTACTCCTCCCGGGTGCAGCAGTTCGGGAAGACCTTTGAGCAACAGTACCCCGGAATAAAGGTTAACGGATTTGACATGGACTCGGCGGAGATCGTGACCAAAATTCTGGCCGAGCAGAAGGCCGGCAACCACGTGGCCGACGTCATCTTTCTGAAGGATCCGTCCGCTGTACACCAGGAGCTGCTGAAGAAGGGGTATGTCGTCACCTATGTCCCGCCGGATCTGAAGCCCGTTCTGCCCGGGCGCTTCCAGAAGCCGTTTCTGACGCACCATGCCAGCCTTGACGTTCTGGTCTATAACACCGAGGCGCACCGGCAGGCTCCCGTGCGCAGCCTCTGGGATTTGACCAAACCGGAGTGGAAAGGCAAGGTCCAGTTTTCGGATCCTACCAAGATGACGGAGTTCATCGAATATCTGGCGACGATCGTTCAGCACAGCGATGAGATGGCCGGGGAATACCAAAAGGTGTTCGGTCGGCCGATCGCGCTGTCCCAGGGTGCGCCCAACGCCGGCTACGAATGGATTCTGCGGCTGCTGCAGAACGACGCCGTCATCGCCGGGTCGACAAACGATGTCTCCAACGCCGTCGGGCAGCCCGGCCAGGCGGCGCCCCCCGTGGGCATCACGGCCTTCTCGCGCCTGAGAGACAAGGAAAAAAACCCGAAGCTCGCCTTCGACGTGGCCTACGACCTGCAACCGGTCATGGGGGTTGCCACCGAGGTGGTGGTCGCCATCGTGAACCAGGCCAGGCACCCGCAAGCGGCCAAGCTCATGATCCGCTGGATGATGGGCGACGAGAAGGGCGGGCAGGGGTATCAGCCCTACCATGTGCTCGGGGACATCCCAACGCGCACGGACCAGGCGCCGCCCCCGGGCTCCCGGCCCCTGCACCAGCTCAACGTGTGGATGTCGGATCCGGCCTTCGTCTGGGACCAGGGACTCGCGATCCGTGATTTCTGGCTCGGCAACTTGAAATAGGCCGCTGTCCAGGGTGAGGGGAAGATGCCGGCGACCCTGCAGGCACTGTGCAGTCGACTCCGGCTCACGGCGGGGCAGCCCCATGTGATGATCGGCTGGCTGCTGCTGATGCTGCTGGCGTTCGTTGTGATCGCTCCCTTTTTCCAGATGGTCCATGACACGGCCGTCTGGCAGGAGACGGATCGGCGCATCAGCCGGGAAGCCGAACCCGGACAGTGGACCGCCTTCCACTACGACCGGATTTTTTTGAGCCGCCTGAGCCGCGCCATTTTTTACCGGCCCTTGCTCAACTCCCTGGCGACCTCGCTCAGCATCTCCCTTCTGGCCATGTTGATCGGCGGGTCCCTGGCCTGGCTTTTCACCCGGACCGACCTGCCGTTTCGCCGGGTTTTATCTTTTTTTGCCGTCGTTCCGTATGTGCTGCCGTCGTATACGCTGGCGCTGGCCTGGCTCGACTGCTTCCGCAACGAGCGGGTCGGCGGCGCCATGGGGATATTCCAGTACATCACCGGGATGTCCTCGCCGGACTGGCTGGCCTATGGATACCTCCCCATCGTGATCACGCTGTCTCTGCACTACTACCCGTTTACTTACCTGCTTCTATCCGGCGCTTTGGCGTCGGTGGATGCGCATCTGGAGGAAGCCGGCGAAGTGCTGGGGGCTTCGCGCGGGCGGATTCTGCGCAAGATCACATTCCCCATCGTGCTGCCGGCCCTGCTGTCGGCATTCATCCTCACCTTCTCACGCGCCCTCGGGACCTTCGGCACCCCTTATTTCCTCGGAGCCCCGGTGCGCTATTTCACCCTGGCCTCGACGATCTACACCAACGTCGTCAACCGCACGCCGGCGGTAGCGTACATCTCGGCCCTGGTTCTGATCCTCATCTCCATGGGGATCATCTATGTCAACCAGCGGCTGACGGCTTCGCGCAGTTTTGTCACTATTTCCGGGAAAGGGTTCCACCGCGGCCAGGCGCCGCTCGGGCGGCTTCGCTGGCCCGCCCAGGTTTTCGCCGGCGGGGTGATCCTCTTCGGGGTCTTTATCCCGCTGGCTCTGCTCTGCTGGCAGACGCTGATGCGCTACCCGAACGATTATTCGCTGCAGAACCTGACGCTCCATTTCTGGATCGGTGCGAGCATTCCGGAGCTCGCGGAGGGTGAAAGCGGCATCCTGCGCAACGCCCAGATCCTCGGCGCGGCCTGGAACAGCGTCCGGCTTTCCGTGCTGGTGGCGCTTTTGACGGGCATGCTGGGCATCCTGATCGGCTACGCCGTGGTGAAAGGCAAAAAAAGCTGGCTGGCCGCACTCGTGGAGCAAGGCTCCTTTCTGCCGTACCTCATTCCCAGCATCGCCTTCGGGGCCATCTACCTTGCCATGTTCACCGGCCCGATCGGCCCGGTCCCGGCCCTTTACGGCAGCTTCTTTCTACTCGTGCTCGTCTGCATGGCGAAGAACCTGCCTTTTTCGGCCCGCTCGGGGATCTCCGCCATGCTCCAGGTGGCCGGAGAGCTCGAGGAGGCGGCGATCATGGCCGGGGCGGGCTGGTGGCGGCGCTTTCGAAGGATTCTCCTTCCGCTGACGCTGACCGGGTCTATCTCGGGGTTCATTCTGGTCTTCATCGCCACCATGCGCGAGCTTTCCCTGATCATCCTGCTCGTGACACCCAACACGCGGACGCTCACCACGATGACCTTCCGCTACGTGGAACAGGGCTATGCTCAGTTTGCCGATGCGATTATCGTGCTGATCGTCCTGATCGTGATTGCCGGGGAATTTCTGGCCCGGCGTTTCGGCCGGAAGGAGCTCGTCTGATATGGCCTTCATCGAGCTGGAGCGGGTGACCAAGCGTTTCGGCGGCATCACCGCCGTGGATGCGCTCGATCTGGCGGTCGACGCGGGGGAGTTCCTGACGGTGCTCGGGCTGTCGGGCTGCGGGAAGACGACGGTGTTGCGCATGATCGCCGGCCTCGAGATCCCTGATAGCGGGGAGATCCGCATCGAGGGCCGGAAGGTCTTCTCCACCCGCGACGGAGTCTTCGTTCCCGCCGGAAAACGCAACGTCGGCCTGGTCTTCCAGTCGTATGCCCTCTGGCCTCACATGACCGTCTTCGAGAACGTGGCCTTCGGCCTGAGGGTTCGGCACGTCGATCGCCGGACGATGACTGAACGGGTCGGGGAGGCTCTGGCCTACATGCGCCTGGAGGATTTGGGGGATCGATATCCCCAGCAGCTGAGCGGCGGGCAGCAGCAGCGGGTGGCCCTGGCCCGGATGCTCGTCACGCGGCCGGGACTCTTTCTCATGGACGAGCCCCTGTCCAACCTCGACGCCAAGCTGCGCATGGAGATGCGCAGCGAGATCAAGCGGCTGCACCGCGAGAACCGGGCCACGACCATCTACGTCACCCACGACCAGCATGAGGCGCTGACGCTTTCCACCCATGTTGCGGTCATGAAGCAGGGGGTGATCCAGCAGCTCGCTCCACCCCGGACCATCTACCGGAAGCCGGCCAGCCTATTCATTGCGGACTTCATCGGCAGCCCGGCCATCAATTTCATGCGAGGGCGCATCGACCGGATGCAGGGGGCCCTGGCATTCCATGGCGATGGCGTGGAGCTTTTTCTTCCGGCCGGTTCGGGGGTGGCGGGACAGGCGGTGGTGGCAGCCGTTCGGTCGGAGGACATCCGGCTGGTGCGTGCAACCGAGGTGGGCGCCATGACCGCCGAGATCGATTCCGTCCTTCCGGCCGGCGCCGATGTGATCCTGAAGGTGCGCAAGGCTAAAACGGTGCTGACGGTGAAACAAACCGGAGACTTCATCGGCGAGGTCGGGGAACCGGTTTATTTCCGGATCCCCCCGGAGGCGATCAACCTTTACGACCCGGAAACCGGACTGCTCCTCGGCGGGCAATAGGCAAAGGATTCATGAACCTCCGCAACGGGAAGGATTGCATTTCATGAACACCCCAGCGTTCCAGGATTTTCTGGAAGACCGGCAGAAGGCCGTCCGCTTTCTGCTCGACCAGCCGTTGCGCACGATTACGATCGTCCACCACAACGACACCGACGGCATTGCGGCCGGGGCCATCCTCAAGACGGCACTGAGCCGGGCCGGCTACACGACCGAGAATATACCCATCGAGCGCGTGCACCCCCTGTTTCTGCCGCGAATCCACACGCAGACCCGAAAACTGATCCTCTATGCTGATCTGGGCAGCCAGTCGCTGACGCAGATCGGCGCGGCCATGCGGGAGGGCAGCCGGGTTCTGGTGCTCGACCACCACCTGCCGGTTTTTAGCCGCGGCGACCCATTGCGTAACGATCTGGTTCTGGTCAACCCGGAGCTGTACGGCATCGACGGCGATTTTCAGGCCTCGGCGGCCGCGGTCGCTTTTTTCTGGTCCCAGGCGCTTGACGGCGCAAACGACAACCTGGCCCATCTGGCCGTTGTCGGCGCCGCGGGCGACCACCAGCTCGTGCGGGGCGATTACGCCGGCCTCAACCGCACGGCGTTCGACATCGCCTGCCGGCAGGATACGATCCGCTGCCCTTCCGATGCCGCGGCCGACGCCGTTTTTCCGCTCTTCGGTTTGGAAAAGGCCGAGGCGATTTCCCGGAGGATCCTCGATCTGGCCGTGGCCGGCTACCACCAGGGCGGGGCGCTGCTGGCAGTCGATTTCTGCCTGAGGGGGCCGAGCACGGACACGGAGCGCTTCGCCGCCCGCGTCCGGCACGTGCAGGCCGAGCGGTTCCGGCAGGAAATTCAACGGATCGAGGAACGCGGGCTGGAAAGCCGGGGGGGTATCCAGTGGATCGACACGGCGGACCGCCTTCACCCGTTAAGCCTCAAGGCGATCGGGATTCTCTGCCAACAGCTCAGCGCGGGGACGCTCGTGCACCCAGACAGGTACCTGGCAGGGTTTCAAGACTTTCCGCGGGAGTTCCCGCTTCTAGGAACCTTTGAAGCAGATGAAATCAAGGTTTCTTTGAGGGTCCCGCCGGGGATTCGAGCGGCCATCGAAAAAGGGGAGAAGCCGCACCTGGCCGAGATCGTGCCGCCGGCCGCCGGCGAGGCCGGCGGTCATGCCGAAGGCTGCCATCGCTATGCCGCCGCCTGCACCATCCCCCGGAAGAACCGCTTCGCCTTCCTCCAAGCTCTTGAAAGGCATGTCAACATCTGGGTCGGTGGAATTCCTGGAAACACCGGGGACGTATCCGCTTGAGGATACGCCCCGGTTCTGGTTATCAGCAGCTCAGAGCGTGTGCTCACGAACTTCGGGTTGGTACTCACGCTCGTGATGCCGGTGGTGCTCTTTGTGCTCGTGACTGTGATGATGGGATTCAACGTGGTGCTCGTGGTCGTGATGATGCTTCTGATGGTGCTCGCTCCCATGAGAATGGTCGTGGTCATGC
>JBLMXM010000239.1:0-3208 GCA_050257775.1 Hyphomicrobiales bacterium | reverse complement strand
CCCACGCCACCGTTGCTGGAGTCGACATATTGGCCCGAGAAGACGATGTCCCCCTTGGGGGTCTGATAGAGCGTCACCTGGATGGGCCCCTCAATCCCACCCCACATCAGGCCTTGATAGGTCCCCATCGGCTGCGAACCTTCCGGTACGGGAGCCATGGCGGCACATCCCGCCAGGGTGAGCCCGAGGCACAGCGCCAGGAGCACCCGGCATGCTCTTTTCATGGGCAAGCCTCCATTTTCGTGTGGCATTGAAAAAGCTTCAGGGTTCAGGAAGCAAAAGGCATCACAATAGTGGAGCTCACCATACCTCCCGGGCTCACACGCCGTCAAGCTGCCCTCGACACATAATCGAGCAGCGCCACAGGCAAAACCCCACTCCATTAAATCGGCAGCGTAATTTTCGGGAAAATGTGCAACAGAAGCCCGACGAATGCGAACCCGATCGGGAACCAATGCAGGACGGCTTCCTGAATCTCATCGATCTCGAGTTGAACCTGAACGAACTGTTGTCGGATATACTTTTTTCGCACTTTCGTATCTCCTATCGCGGGGCTGCTGGATTCGGGTAATAGAAACGGTTTCCTAACCCCGTCTGACGCTCGATGCCGGCGTTGCAGGCCTCTCGAAATGCTCACAACCTACCGTGTATGCTGCGCTTTCGAATCGGCCTGCGCCTTGCCCTCGGGCGTGATCGGAGGCTGTGAAACCGCTTCTAGTGAAAAACGCCTTGAGCGGCTGGAGTCGTTCGGAAAATTGGCGCCATCGTCCGTTCCGGCCCGGCTGGAGTGCCCATACCGTCAGCGCGGGCAACACCAGGCCCAGGATCGTGGTGACGATCATGAGCGATCCCAGCTCGTCATAGCGGCCGCGCTCGACCACGAAGAGCTTGTTCAGGTATTTCGTGCCGAGCTGGCTGGCCGACAACGCCAGGTTCGTGAAGGCGGCCATCACGGCAAAATAGGTGGCCTTCTGGTTGCGCGGGGCCTCTTTCGCGATCCACGCCAGCATGGGGATCATGGCGACCTGGCCCAGAGGCGAATCCGCCATGGTGTCGATGAGGGCGATGGTGCGTGCGCCGAAGCCGAAGTGCGCTTCGGTCCACTCGTGCAGGCCGTAGAACATGCCGAGAAAGGGCAGCGTCATCACCGTGCCGTAAAGAGACAGGAAGACCACCAGGTAGGGCACGGGCCGGCGTCCCATCCAGCCGCGTAACGCGAGCATTCCTGCGATCGCCAGTATGGACGAGACCTGCCGCAGGGTCCCCATGAACGCCTCGTCGAACCCGAGCCGCTCCATCTGCCACCAACCCGAGCCGGCGCCGGCGCCGGGCATGGCACGGAACACAAAGATGATGATGGCGATACCGACGATCGCGCGGCGCCTGTTCATGTCCAGATCGGCTAGGAGCCGCCGCATCGGGAAAACGATCACCGCCAGCGAGCCGAAGAAAATGATCTCCTCGTTGAAGGGCACATGACCGAGGCCCAGCAGCAGAGACAGGATCACGAAGGCCGCTCCCGCAATTAGGATGTGGGCATTCAGCGCCGGGACCTCCGATTGAGAAGCCTCCACCGGCAGCGCGCCGACCGGCCTCCGCCGGCAGCGCATCCCGGCAGCCGCCAGCACCCCCAGCACGGAGATCACCGGTATCGCCAGAGAGATATAGTACATGGCCTCATAGGAAAGCGTTCTCGCCAGCCATCCGCCGGTGCCCGCCACCAAGGCGCCTCCGCCGACGATGGCGATGCGGCCTAATGTCTGCATGGTCACGTGCATCTGCTGCTGCTCGGCCTCCGGGTAAGCCGTGCCGTCCTCGCGCCGAGCGGGCACCGCTTCAACCGTCATCGCATCGGCCACGACGTCTTGGAGCACAAAACCGACCGGCGCCAGCAGCACGGAGCCGATGTACCAGGTGTCCAGCGGGAGATGGGTCGCCATCCGAGCGGCGTGCCCGGTCAGCCCGACCATGATCAGCAGGCTTGCAGCCATCAGAGCAGCCCCCAGATAGACGAACAGCGCCTTCCGGTGCCAGTACCGGTCGACCAGGTGCCCCAGAGGCATTTTCATGGCCCAGGGCAGGCCGGCCCAGAAGCCCAGGCTGGCGAGCATGGCCGCCGACAATCCGAGTTTTTCCTTGACGAAAAAGGCTTCGATGATGCCGGTGAAACCCGACACGCCGGCCGCAAAGTAAACCATCAGCGGCGGCACGTAGCTCCAGCGCATGCCGCGGGCAATGCCCCGTGCACCGCCGGCCATCTTCCGGATCATGGCGTCGGCCGCGGCGATCCCACGATGAAATAGATTGGTTTTCATGACGGCGCCACCTTTTCCCTGAGCCCGCTTCTATTCCGTATACGGCTCCTGCTCCGACAGATCCGGGTGAATGCATTGCCCCCAATCATGAAACGCATGAGGGCCCTCCTCGATCCAGACGCCGCACTCTTTTTTCGAACTGCAGTCGAAGGCCGTCAGATCCGACCCGGACGACTCCGGCGGCTCCGGGGTTATGGCCAAGCAGGTGATGAGAGCTTTCTTTTTGATTTTTCGGCACATAAAATAAACGTGTTCGATTGCGACGCGTTCCATGGGCCCGGCTCCATCGGGTGGTTCCTTGATGGGCCATCATAAAACCGCCGGTTCACCCCAAGATGACCCGTAGATGATTAAATTGTTATCCCCCGCGGAGCTTGCCCATCCCGATGCTCTTCAGGTTCAAGCTGAATACATTCGAACCTTTTGGGGAGGTTTTTAAATTTTTGACCGCAGAGGTTGGACAGGCGCAGATTGACTCTTTCTTGGCGGGTTGTTAGAAGCTATCTCAAAAATGCATCTGACACCCGATGGCGGCGTTGCAGGCCTCTCGAAATGCTCACAACCTACCGTGTATGCTGCGCTTTCCAGTCGGCCTGCGCCTTGCCCTCGGGTGTGATCTTCTATTTTTGAGATAGCTTCTATTTGGCAGGGTGTTGAAAAACAGCGTCTCAGGCCGTGATCCGGCCTTGTGCTGCAATTGTGAATGCTCACATATTACCTAATATGCTGCGCTCTCTAAAACGCCGCGCGCATGGGCTGACGGCCTGATATTTGCTTTTTAACGCCCTGTCCGGCGGGAAGTCAAAGGGGGTAATAAATGAACATTTATAAGAACGGGCGGATACGGCTGATGTTTGCGGCGGGGATAATGTTGGCTCTTGCCGGCTGTGCGG
>JBLMXM010000238.1:0-4956 GCA_050257775.1 Hyphomicrobiales bacterium | reverse complement strand
GTGATGACGCCTGTCAGGGGGTTGTCCCGGCCGTCAACCGCCATCACGCTGTGTAATGCACCGCCGACACTGAGCCCTGCACAGTGGACCGGGGCAACACCGGCCTGTCCCAGGGCAGCGCGCACAGAGCCCACGGTCCCGCTCAGCAAGCCGCTGGGAGCCTGTTCCTGCCAGCGCCCCCCGGCACCGGCGCTGCCGTATTCGCCGACGCCGAAGCCCAGGACTCTGCCGGTCTCGCCCACCACGACGGACTTGCAGCTTCCGGTCCCCAGGTCGATGCCGATGAAAAACGGCGCGGCGCTCATAGGTGCACTCGATCTCCTGCCAGCGCCTCGGGATTAACCACATGCGCCGGCCGTTCACCGCGCAGGACAGCAAGACACGCCTCCACGGACATTCGCCCCATGGTATGGACGGCCTCGTCCGTGTGAGCGGCCATGTGGGGGGTCGCCAAGACCTGAGGCAGCGAAAACAGCGGGTGGTGCACAGGCGGTGGTTCCTCGCTGAAGCAGTCTAGCGCCGCTCCCCGCAACCGGCCCTCCTCCAAGGTTTCCTTCAAAGCACCTTCGTCCACGAGTTCGCCGCGGGCCGTATTCACAAGAAATGAACCGGGTTTCATCTTATTCAGAAAGGAACGGTCAACCATGGCGGCTGTGCCGGCCGTAAGCGCGGTATGCAGCGAGACAAAATCCGATTGAGCCAGCAACTCGTCCAGGTCGGCCCGTTCCACACCGATGCCTTCAAGCACTTCTGGTTTTACGTACGGATCGAAAGCCAGTACGCGGCAGCCAAACCCCTTCAGCCTCAATGCCACCTCGCGTCCGATCGCACCGAAGCCCACCAGACCGACGGCCTTGCCGCGCAACCCGACACCCATAACCCGGAGCCACTCCCCGCGTCTGATGGCTCTGTCGGCACGGCATAGGTCGCGGCCGAGCGCCAGCATGAGGGTGATGGCCAGCTCAGCCACGGCAGCGGAATTAGCGCCCGGTGTGTTCGTCACCACGACCCCCCGGCGGGTGGCAGCTGGCACATCCACGCGGTCGATACCCACCCCGTAACGGGCAATGACCTTGAGCCGGCCGGCGGCCTCAATGACCGAGGCGTCGACCTGATCCAGCCCGGCAATATAGCCGTCGGCCTCCTTGATCAGCGGGATCAACTCTTCAGCGGCGAGCGGCCGGCTCAGCGGATTGTAGATCACTTTGCCGACGGATTGTTCCAGGGTTGATTTCAGCGCCGGGTCGGCCTTGCCGAAGGTTATGGGGGTGACCAGCACGCAACAGGCCTGAAGATCCATACTGTCTTTCACTTTACCTCGATACCGAAATAGGCCACGGCGTTCCGGAAGCAGATGTCCTTGACCATGTTGCCGATCAACTCCATATCGTCGGGCAGCTCTCCGTTCTCCACATCGCTTCCCAGCAGGTTGCACAGCACCCGCCGGAAGTATTCATGGCGCGGGTAAGACAGGAAACTGCGTGAATCGGTCAGCATGCCCACGAACCGGCTCAGCAGCCCCAGGTTGGAAAGCGTGTCGATCTGCCTCTCGATGCCCTCCTTCTGGTCGTTGAACCACCACGCCGATCCAAACTGCATCTTCCCGGGGCTGCTGCCGTCCTGGAAACAGCCGATTGCTGCAGCGACCACCTCGTTGTCGCGGGGATTCATGACATACAGGATGGTCCTGGCCAGTTTCCCCTCGGTTTCAAGGATGTCCAGGAACCGGGCGAGAGCCGGTGCCATTTCAAAATCGCCGATGGTGTCGTAGCCGGTGTCGGGCCCCAGGGCAGCCATGGCTTTGCTGTTGATATTGCGCAGCGCCCCGTAGTGAAACTGCTGAGTCCAGCCCTTCTCGGCATCCATCCGTGCCAGCTCGAGTGTAACAGCCGACTTGTATTTGAGGGTTTCGGAAGGTGTCGGTTTCTTGCCCTGACGGGCCTTGTCAAAAACGCTGCGGACATCCCTCGGGGTGTAACGTTCGGCATAGGGATGCTCGATTCCATGGTCGGAAAGCCGGCAGCCTATCTGGTGGAAGAAATCGTGCCGGCGCCGGATGGCCTCCAGAAAGGAATCAAATCCGCTGACGCCCAGGCCGGCCGAAGCCTCCAGCCGGTCAATCCATTGACTAAACGCCTTGGGCGAATCGACACCCAGGGCCTTGTCCGGGCGGAAGGCGGGCAGGACCTTCACGGAGAAGCCCTTTTCCTTCTGTATAAGCAGGTGATGTTCCAGCGTGTCCACCGGGTCATCGGTCGTGCAAACCACCTTCACGTTCATGCGCTCCAGGATCCGGCGGGCGCTGAAATCCTCCGCCTTCAGCATATCCGAGCAGGCGCCATAAATCCCAGCGGCGGTCTCGGGGCAAAGAAGTTTGCCGTCGATACCGAAGTAGCGTTTCAGTTCCAGGTGGGTCCAGTGATAGAGCGGGTTTCGAAGCGTTTTGGGTACGGTGGCCGCCCAGGCCTGGAACTTTTCAAAATCGCTCGCCTCCCCGGTGATCAGCCGCTCGGCGATGCCGTTGGCCCGCATGGCCCGCCACTTGTAATGATCACCCCGCAGCCAGATGTCGGTGAGGTTCGCGAAATTCTTGTTTTCGGCAATCTCGGCCACCGGGAGGTGGCAGTGGTAATCGAATATCGGCATGCCCTCGGCGAATTCATGGTATAGGGTTCTTGCCGTCGTGCTCCGCAGCAGAAAATCCTCGGACAGGAATGCCTTCACGACCACCTCCTACTATCCTCTCGGTTCGTCGCCAGCCGGTAAAGAATTTCACCGGCGTGGTCCACGAAAAGGATCCCCTCCTCTTCCCTGTTCATGTAGTCCGACAGCTCGATGGTCCGCGGGTCCAAATAGCCCAGATTGATCCGGCGGCAGGTCTCTGCGGGTATCGACGTGGCCAGAACCACGTTCACGTCGGGCCGCTCGATCCCGTTTTCGCAAACCCCCGTTCCGCAGACGTGCGTGGAATGGGCCAGCACTCCCCGAGGAATATTCCGGAACTGATCCATCCGCGACAGGAAGTAATCCCGCGTGTGGTACCCGATGCGCTCAATGTAGTCCCCCCAGGTTCTGGAAATCTCGGCCACGTGGGGTGCGTAAATGATCAGAGTTCCGTGCTGAGCCACGACCTGCTCGAGCTTGTACATGACCTTGCCGGCCGTCCAGATTTCATCGTACATGCCGGATGCCCGGCCCAAAACGGTCTTGAAGGGTTTCTTTTTGGTCACGATGTGAATCCGGGAAGACAGATCCGCCGCTTGCTCCCACGCCGGCCGCACATCTCCGGCGTACAGCCCGCACAGGCTGGCGTCCGGTTTGACGACCATGGCCAGGCACTTAATCGGCACCGGTATTTTTCCCATCGCCCGGTCGATCAGCCGGCGCACGGGGGTATCCTTGACCCCTATGATGCGTTTGCAGGTCAGCACGGCCCCGAGCCAGTGAAAGAAGTGCAGAAACCCGCCGCCTGAAATGCCGGGGAAAAGGTACTTGGCCCCGCCGGAAAACCCGACCACCTCATGGGGAAAGACCGGCCCGACAATCAGAATCAGGTCGTAGTCCAGAATTTCGCGGTTGATATCAATGGGCACCTCCTCACTCAGAAGCCCACCGGAGATCTCCGCCACCTCGGCGGCAGAAAAGCGGCCGATTCGACGGAACGTGTCGGGACGGTCCCACTGATGGTTTAACAATTCAGACCCGGCAACGTCCTGGCGCCGGTTGATACCGTAAAGGGAAAGAATGCGTTCTTCAGGCAGTGGCGTATGGGTGCCTAAGGCCACCATGAAATCAAGCTGTGCACAATGCCGGCCGATGACGTCCCGAATCGCACGGATCATCGTGGGCAGGGGACAGGTCCGCGTGGCATCCGGTGTGAGCACGAGAACCCGCTTCCCTCCGGTCAAGCTGCCGGGAAGTCCTGCCGCGATAATGGATCTGACGTCCTCCTCCGAAAGCAGGGTTTCGGGGCTGCCTTTTCCTGCAAACATGTAACCCTACTCCTTGAGCCACTCGGTGTGGAAAAATGTGCCGCGCGGCTGGTCGACGCGCTCGTATGTGTGCGCCCCGAAGTAATCGCGCTGGGCTTGGATCAGGTTAGCAGGCAGGCGCGAGCTGCGATAACCGTCGTAGAAGGCCAGGGACGCCGAAAAGGCAGGGACTGGAATCCCCAACCGAACCGCTTCCATCACTACTCGGCGCCAGGATGGCTGGCATTTCTGGATTATCGTTTTGAAGTAATCATCCAGCAGCAGGTTGGGCAGGTCGCGGTCCCGGTCGAAGGCCTCCTTGATCTTTTTCAGGAAAGCGCTGCGGATGATGCAGCCCACCCACCACAGCAGGGCTATTTTCCCGAAATCCAGGTTCCATCGGTATTCCTTGGCCGCTTCACGCAGCAGCATGAATCCCTGGGCGTAGGACACCATCTTGGAAGCCAGGAGCCCCTTGCGAATGTCCTCCACAAAGGCCTTGGGCTTCTCAGGGGATACCCGTTTAGGGCCTCTCAGGATCTTGAACGCGTGCATGCGCTCGTCTCTCAAGGCCGAGAGCGATCGCGCATACACCGCTTCGCTGATGAGGGTCACCGGTATCCCGAGATCGAGCGAATTGATCCCGGTCCACTTCCCCGTGCCCTTCTGCCCGGCGCTGTCGAGGATTTTCTCGACGAGCGGCTTTCCATCCGCATCCGTGAAGCCCATGATGTCTCGCGTGATTTCAATCAGGTAGCTCTGCAGCTCACCCGTATTCCAGCGGCCGAAGATCCGCTGCATCTCAGTGTGCGGCAACCGGAGTCCGTCTCGCATGAGCTGATAGGCCTCGGCGATGATCTGCATGTCGCCGTATTCGATGCCGTTGTGAACCATTTTCACATAGTGGCCGGCGCCCTCCTCCCCCACCCATTCACAGCAGGGAGAGCCGTCGGGCGTCTTGGCGGCGATCGCCTGAAACAGGTCC
>JBLMXM010000237.1:0-3765 GCA_050257775.1 Hyphomicrobiales bacterium | reverse complement strand
CCTGTCGGTCCACGCGCCGTATTACATCAACCTTGCCGCGGATGACGAATCCAAGCTCGCCGCCAGCAAGGAGCGCATTCTGGCTTCCTGCCGCATGGCGGCTATCATGGGCGGCCGCCATGTGGTGTTTCACGCCGGCTTCTACCAGGGCCATTCAGCTCAGGAGACATTCGACCGGATCGCCAAGGCTATCGCGGAGCTTCAGACCGCCATCCGCAGAAGCCGCTGGGCAGTCGTCCTCTGCCCCGAGACCACTGGCAAGCCCTCGCAGTTCGGATCGCTGGAAGAAATCCTCGTCCTGGCGAGGGAAACCGGCTGCGAATACACAGTGGATTTTTCTCACCTTCTGGCTCGCGCCGGAGGGGGGCTGGATTACGGGGAGATCCTGGACCGGCTTCCGCGCCGCTTCCACGCCCACTTCTCCGGGATCGAATTCGGGCCGAAAGGCGAGCGCAGGCACCTGAAAACCTCCCCGGCGTTTTTCCGGCCCTTGGCCGAGGCGCTGGCCGGCCGCAGCCTCGATGTAACCCTCATCAATGAATCAACCCAGCCTTACCGCGATGCGGCCATGATGAAACGGGTCATCCGGCGGCTTCTGGACCCCGCCGCCGAATGACTGGAAGCGGTTTCATGTCCGTTTCTACTCTTGATGACCTCGCAATAAGTCCTCCGAGTCGATGGCTTTGTAAAGAGGCCAAGTTCAAGGCGCGCGCATCAACGACCGCCCGTCTGGCGGGCGGTCTGGATTTTCGGCTATGGGCCGAAAAGGCATAAGCACGCCAGTGCTTCAGCGTTGAACTTGCAACCGCGTGCCCAGCACGTGGTTCGCAGGGCAAGAATCTCGCGGCGCGAGGCGTGCTTACAGTACACCGCAGCGACAGCGAGATGAAGCGCAACGCCGAAATTGGACTATTTACGAAGCCATTACTTTTCTTTTTTGCGTATGGAGCTCACGCGGGCCTTGAGCTCTTCGTAGCGCTTGGGGTCGAAGGCATCGATTTCCTGGGAGTGCAGGCGATAGATCTTGAGGCAGAGGTTGGCATCGGGAGCGTCGCGCTGAGCAACCGCGACGTCTATGCAGCGCAGGTTGTCGCGGATTGATTTCTCGTAGAGCTGCTTGCGAAGATCTTCGTACAGCTTCCCGTCGAAATTGCCGGCCTCCACGGCGCTGATCCTCCATACATTCAGCGCCACCCTGGCGTTATAAAAAGCGTCATCCTGGATGGATTTTTTTGCCAGAGACAGGTTGACCGCCGCTTCCCGCTCGAGTTCCTTCTGGCGCAGGACCTCCGAGGAGGGGACGGAAGGTGGAGTCCGAGGCGGCTGACTTTGGGCTTCCCCTGTGCCCGGGAACACCAGTACCAGGAGAAATATTACAGCGAGGGCCTTGCGCATATGGCCTGCAATCGTCATGAGATGCACTGCAGTTTGTCGACAAGAGGGATATCGGCCGGGCAAAACCGGTATCCTCCGAGATCCGCCACCGTCACCCAGGCCATTTCGGCATGGTCGTTGAGAGAGACCTCACCATTTTTCGCTGAAACCCGGTACGCCAGCAGCCGGATGGTTTTATCTTCGTAGGCGTGAATACTCTCTCCAAAAAATTTCCCCACCGCTATCTCCAACCCGAGTTCTTCCTGGATTTCTCGCCGCAGGCATTGCTCGGGTGTTTCGCCAGGGCGAACCTTGCCGCCGGGAAACTCCCACAGCCCCGCCTGCGAAACCCCGGGTCTGCGGCGGGCGATCAGCACCTTGCCGTTTTCAACCCATATGGCCGCAGTCACATCGATCATGGTTCTACCACCCCGGTCGCCCATTTCACCACCGGCACAAGCCGCGGGGGTATGAGCTTCCTCAGTTCGGTTGCGTCGGCCCATCGGTACTCATGGTGTTCGGGTCCGCCGATCTGCGGGTTTATCGCGAAGATGACCGCCGTTTGTGATGTTTCAGCCAAAAAGTACCTGGCGATCTTGGTGCCGTGCTTGTATGGTTCGGTTTCCCTGCAGACGTTGCCCCAGCGGAAGTTCAGCTCCGTGATTCCGGTCTCTTCACGGGTTTCGCGAATGGCCGTATCTAGCGGCGACTCGCCGGCTTCCACCTCGCCCTTGGGGAAGTCCCAGTTCCGATAGGCCCTCAAGAGCAGAAACTTCCACACGCCGCTTTCCCTGCGGACGACGATGACGCCTGCGGAGATAATCATGTAGCACCTTTTTTGCTTCATACACTCTGGTGGGATCGAATTCAAGGAGGCAGGCCGGTGCCTTACATCCGGCCTTATAGAGAAGATGATGAAGAGACTTGACCGGAGCGAGCATCTCGTCCGGACTGATCGAAGGCTCGCGTCGATCGGATTCCTATTCGCTTTCCCTTTGCACCTCACCTTGGGCTTTATCCTGAGTGTATTTAGATCCAGAAAAAAGCGACATCTCGGCCTTGGCCAACTCCCGGCCTAAGTAGGCTGCATGGTCAAGTTGCGTAACGAGCTTCTGCTCGATCAGTTCAGCACAAATGTCTGCCGCATCCCGCCCCTCGACAATGTTTCTGAGCGTTCCATCGTTGCGGTAGTGTTCGACCAGCAGCGGATAATCCTTTCCTTTCATCACCATGATCACGAAATAGCCTGCCGGATCGAGTCTCAGCCGCTTCGCAGGGGTGGCTCTCTTGATCTCAACCCAATCGACCCTCAGACCGGCTTCGTACGGCTGCGATGCCTGCTTATCCAATAGTTGGATTTGACTGGCGAGTTCAGGTACGCCCAGTCTGCCGGTCAGATCGCTCAGCGTGATTTGCCTCCTGAAATGGCTGACCTCGCTTTGGGTTATGTTTTTCAGAACCGGTCGGGCACCGGCAGCAGCGATGATTCTTTTTCGGCCATCCAGCCCGTTTCTTGATAGATTCCGGAGCGCATCGCCTGGAAGGTGGCCTGTAATGTCCTCCCCCCAGAGCAGAAGGTGCCGAAGATGCGGGTTTGCAATGACATTCTTGACCAGATGCTCCACACCCAGGTTCTCAGTAGTGATAGTTCCGACGATTCCAACGTTGGCAAACACTTCGGATAGACTCGGGTCGTCCAGGTTGGCACCCTGCAGGATCGCCACGGCGATGGATCCCGTAGCCTTAAAAACACGATAGTTGCCTGGCTGCGCCGGCCAGCTTTGAGGAACAAAATCAGACGGTCGGATGAATTCGGTCTTGAAGGGATGGATCTCTTCGTCTTCAGCGGTATCCAGGCTGTCAATGACTTCATTAAATGTGTTGTATGCCGGAACCGGCAGACATGGTTTGCATCCCAGTCAGCCATGCGTTTTCAGCGTGTCGGCCTCCCTGAGCCAGCGCTCAAAATCCTTCTCGATCCGGGCGACCGAGCGATCCGGATCAGTTTCGCGAAATCTTCTTATTTTTTCATATACGCCGGTCAGGACATCCCCGTAAAAGCATGCACATGTGCGGCATTTTTCATGCGTCATGATGCCCTGAAAATCCGCGTGAATCTTTTTGAAAGCAAGAATTCTTTGCGCATTCAGAGCGTGTGTGGCCATTTCAACAGATTGCCTCCAAAAACAGTCGGTCTTCCCTGCCATCCATTCTGCAGTGGATAGTTATCATTAATGGAAGGTTTGCAATCATCGGCGGGGGCATCCAATGTCCCTCGGCTTTTTCCCGGTATAGATAATTGGAGAGGAGCAGATTTACGGTTTTCCTGAGGTAGTCCTATATCTTTTGCTTGAGGATTCGCCAAGGCTCTGCTTGCAATTGTAAAGAGGC
>JBLMXM010000236.1:0-11279 GCA_050257775.1 Hyphomicrobiales bacterium | reverse complement strand
GGCTTGTCGCCGTAGTATTTCTCGTTACGGACAAATACTAAGCGGTCGCCTTTGACCCACTCCTTGAGGACGTACGGGCCGGCCCCCACGGGGTTCTGCCGCACCTCGTCGCCGTATTTCTGGATGGCCGCCGGGCTGATGGTGGAGACGAGAGTCAGGGAAAGCGTCGGCGCCAGTGGCGCGAAGGGATAGTTCAGCTTCAGGGCGACGGTGTGATCGTCGACCTTCACGCATTCCTTGACCATTCCGATGGCAAAACGCAGCGGCACGCGCATCTTGGGATCGAGGGCGCGGTCAAAGGTCAGCTTCACGGCGTCGGCGTTGAAATCGGTCCCGTCGGAAAACTTGACCCCCTTACGCAGGGAAATAGTGTATGTGAGGCCGTCGGCCGACACCTCGTACTTGGTGGCCAGGCGCGGGTGCAGCTTGCCGGCCGGGTCCTGGTAGAACAAGTTGTCGTAGATCAGGTCGCACATGTTCTGGATGAGGGTGGTGGTCTGCTCCTGCGGGTTGAGCGTGTCGGCATCCACGCCGATGGCGATGATCAGTTCCTTGATCTCCTTGCCCTGGGCATGCGCCGAAGGCGCAGCCATATAGAGACCGGCGGCTGCCGCCAGAACGGCGAAGAGGAGGGCCTTGCGGAAACGCTTCATCATCTGTCTCATCCGATTTCTCCTTTCATAGGGTTGGGGTTCACGATCCGGCCGCCTTGCACCACCAGGCGGATGGATGGACGCCGGAGGAGAATGTCGATGTCGTCAAGCGGATTCCCGTCCACCGCCACCAGATCGGCAAGCTTGCCCGCTTCAATGGTTCCCAGCTCTTTCTCCAGGCCGAGCACCTGGGCGCTGACGCGGGTCCCGGCTTCAATGGCTTCCCCGGGGGAGAAGCCGCTATGCTCCGCCAGAAGCTTGAGCTCCCTCAAGTTTTCCCCGTGCAGGTTAAACGGCGTGCCGGCGTCGGTTCCCATGGCGACGGCGACCCCGGCCTGCCGGGCCAGGCGGATGCTCGCCAGGTGAAAGGGCTTCACCTTGGCGGTTTTTTCCACCGCAAACGCTGGAATCCCAGCTTTCAGTCCCTTGGATTCGATCTGGAGAAGTGCCGACAGGGTCGGTATGAGCGGAACGCCTCGTTTCTTCATCAGTTCGACGGCCTCATCGTCGAGATAGACGCCGTGCTCAATGCTGTCGATTCCGGCCCGCAGGGCGTTCAGGATGCCATTCGTGCCCATGGCATGGGTGGCGGTCTTTTTGCCGGCCTTGTGGGCCTCTTCGACGCCGGCGGCCAGCTCCGCCTCGGTGAACTGTTCGCTCCCCGGCTCGACCGCCGGGGTCATCACTCCGCCGGTGGCCATCAGCTTGACGATGTCGACGCCGGCCTTAATCTGTTCCCGGGCTGCCTTGCGGACCTCGTCGGCACCGTTGGCTTCCCGTCCCAGAGGCCACCCGTGGCCGCCCGTCATGCAGATCAGTTGCCCGCTGACCAGCATTCGGGGCCCCGGTACCAGGCCGGTGCGGATCGCCTGCCTCAGGCCCAGATCGATCCCGTCCTTTGCCCCCATGTCCCGGATGGTGGTGACCCCGGCCATCAAGGTGTCTCTGGCGAAGTTGGCGGCTTTCAGCAGGGAAATGGGGAGAGGGGTATTCATGAAAGCCGTCACGGGATCGGGGCTGCCGTCCAGGCACAGGTGGACATGAGCGTCGATGAAACCGGGCAGCAGGGTGCGCCCCTTCAGTGAGATGCGCCGGCAGCCTTTGGGGGGGGTGTAATTCTTAGTGGCGACCTTGAGGATGCGCTCGCCTTCCACCAGAACGGAGGCTCGCTCCAAGACCTTTCCGTTTCCGACAACGACCCGACCGTCCACAAAAGCAATCGACATAATCTCCTCCGCGGCAGCGCTGGCGCTTCTGCCGGAAACTGGATATAGAAAAACAGCGGCACTATGAATGTTTTTCACTTTTGGATCAAGAGAAAACTGGCTGAATTTCCTTCATCAACTTTGACATTGATCGCTCGACGATACCTGTGCCATATTTAGAAGCAGTTTCATAACCCCGTCTGACGCCCGGGGGCGGCGTTGCAGGCCTCTCGACATGCTCACATACTGCCGTGTATGCTGCGCTGTCGAATCGGTCTGCGCCTTGCCCGCGGGCGTGATCCAAGGTTTTGAAACCACTTCTAAGAACATTCGCCGGATGTCCGGCTTCACCAAAAACCTGAGAGCTGCTGAGGATGCCATGGATGTTGTCCGTGAAGCGGTGAAAAACCTGAAGGAACAAGTCACTGCAACCCGCCGGGATTTGCACCGCATTCCCGAAACCGGATTCAACGAGGTCAAGACATCCGCTTACGTGGCCGAACGGCTGAAGAGCCTCGGGCTTGAGGTCCGGACTGGGATCGCCAAGCATGGCGTGGTCGGCCTGCTCAGGACCGCCACGCCCGGGCCCACGCTGATGATCCGGGCCGATATGGATGCCCTGCCGATCACCGAGCAGACCGGCCTCGCGTTTGCTTCGGCTCACACCGGATGCATGCACGCCTGCGGGCACGATTCGCATATGGCCATGGCGCTCGGCGCGGCGGCCGTGCTCAACGGCATGAAGGATCGCATGAAGGGCAACGTCAAGTTTGTTTTCCAGCCGGCCGAGGAAGGCCCGGGCGGCGCCAAGCCGATGATCGAAGCAGGGGTCATGGAAAACCCCACCGTGGATTATGCGATCGGATGCCACTTGTGGGCCGAGCGCCCCGAGGGGTATATCGGCGTCCGGCCCGGCCCGTTCATGGCGGCCATGGATCGGTTCGACCTCAAGATCATCGGCAAGGCCGGCCACGGCGCCCAACCGCATCTGTGCGTGGACGCTCTCGAGGTCGGCACCCAGGTGGTGGCGGCGCTGCAGCGCATCGTCAGCCGCCACATGAACCCCATCGAACCCGCGGTCGTCACGGTGGGCATGTTTCATGCCGGCACGGCCTTCAACATCACCCCGGCCGAGGCCCTGATGAGCGGCACCACGCGCACCTTCAACGACGAGATCTGGCGGTCCTGGAAAACCCGCATCGAACGGGTGGTCTCCGGGGTCTGCCAGTCCATGAGCGCTAGTTACGAGCTGAACTTTACCTGGGGCTACCCGCCGACCGTCAATGACCCGGGCATGTCTGCAGTGGTCCGCCGCTGCGCCGTCCAGGTGGTGGGCGAGGAGCGAGTGGTCGAGCCCGATCTCACCATGGGCGGCGAGGACATGGCGTTTTTTCTGAAGCGCGTTCCGGGCTGCTATTACTGCATCGGGGTGGGCCGGCCGGGCGCAGCCCCCCTGCACAACCCGAACTTCGACTTCAACGAGGACGTCATGCTGCTGGGCGTCGAGACCCACTGCCGCGTGGCGCTGGATCTGCTGAGTTTAACCTGACTTGGGCGTTTCTTTCTGGAATCTTGAGGCGCAGACCCCTCCGGGCCCCGGCGCCATTCGATAAAATCGATCAATTTAGGTTTAGCAAACCCGCTGCCGTAAAAGGCAGCTCCAAGGAGGACATCATGGACCTGGTCAAATGGGAAGACGTCGAAGACGTCAAGATCGCCAAATTCCCTTACCGGGGCAAACCCCTGGACGTCAAGGGCATCAGCGTGCGCTGGCTTTCGAAATTCGGGGACGACGGCACCGGCTACCCCGAGTACGGCCTGCGCCTGTTCACCGCCCAGCCCGGCGGCGAGATCCCGATCCACAACCATTTCTACATCCAGACCATGTACATCCTGAGCGGACGCTTCGAGTGCTATCAGTTTGATCCGAAGACCGATCAGAAGACCAAGAGCTGGGTCGCCGGCCCGGGGGACTCGGTGGTGGTCCCCAGCATGGAGCCCCACGGCATGCGCAACCTCAGCAAGACGGAGCCGGCTACATTTCTGTGCTGCATCTGCAACGTATATGAGAAAGAGACCGTTTGAAAGACAGGAGGATGTGATGGTTAAGAAAATAGCAGCAGCAGGCATGATCGTTGGGTTGTACCTGGTCGCCGGAATCGCTGGTTGGCAGCCGGCCCAGGCCGCCGGCGAGGTGAGGATCGGCCTTTCAGCTCCGCTGACCGGCGACTGGGCCGAGTACGGCAACGACTTCAAACGCGCGGTCACCATGGTGATCGATAAGGTCAATCAGGAAGGCGGCATCAACGGCAAAAAGCTCGAGCTGGTCATCGCCGACAGCCGTGGCGACGCCAAGGAGTCCGTGCTGATCGCCGAGAAGTTCGTGGCCGATCCGACGATCATCGCGGAGATCGGCGACTTCAGCAGCTCAAGCACCATGGCGGCAGCCGCGGTTTACGAGCAGGCCAAGATGGTCCAGATCTCTCCCACAGCTTCCCACCAGGACTGGACCAAGAAGGGCGAGTTCATGTTCCGCATCGTGGCCACCCAGGGCTACGAAGGGCCTTACAACGCCCGTTGGGCGGTGAACGATCTGAAGAAGAAAAAGATCGCCACAATTTACATCAACAACGACTGGGGGGTCGACGCCAACAAGTATTTCGTCGGTGAAGCCAGGAAGCTGGGCGCGGAGGTGATCGCCGAGGAGGCTTTCACCCCCGGTGAAAAGGACTTCAGCGCGATCATCTCCAAACTGAAACGCCTGGAGCCCGACCTGGTGTACATGCCGACGTTCTATGCCGATTTTGCGGCCATTATGAACCAAGCCGAGCGAGCGCGCTTCAGGCCGACCGTGCTGGCCAATAGCTCGCTTTTTTCTGTGAAGACCTTGGAGATGGGCGGCAAGGCCGTCGAGGGGACCATGATCCCGGTAAACTACTTCAGCAGCGACCCGCGGCCGGCAGCCCAGAATTTCACCCGGGAGTACAAGTCGCTTTACGGAGCTGAGCCGAATCAATTCGCGGCCTTGGCCTATGATGCGGCCGGGGTACTGGTCGCGGCGCTCAAGGCCGTGGGCACCGATAGCCGCGCCAAGGTGCGCGACGGCCTGATGGGTCTTAAGGGCTATGAGGGCGCTACCGGCCCCATCTCATATGCCGAGGGCCGGGACCCGGCCAAGCAGCTGGTGCGGATCATGATCAAGAATGGGCAGTGGGTGCTCTATAAGCCATAAACCGGTGTTCCCGAGCCGTCGATCGTTGTTTGCGGTGACGCGATATCAGTCGAAATTCACCCGACAGGGTTCAGAGTTCAGGGTTTAAGTGAAAAGAGGGCAGCCATCACGCCTGATCCCCTGAACCCTGACGCCTGAAGCCTTATGCCCTCGTTTATATTCGAGCAATTCATCAACGGCCTGACCCAGGGCAGCGTCTATGCTCTGCTCGCCCTGGGCTTCAGCCTGATTTTCGGCACCCTGCGAATGGTGACCTTCGCCCACGGCGAGATTTACATGATCGGGGCCTACACAGGCTTCGAAATCATCCGGCTGCTTTACCCCAGTTTTCTCCTTGCCCTGCTGGTGGCGCTGGCGGCCACGGCCGTGCTGGGAATCGTGGTGGAGCTTCTCGCGTTTCACTTCTTGCGCAACGCACCTCATGCGACCTCCCTGCTGGTGACCATCGGCATCTCGATTTTGCTCGTCAACCTGGCTCAGAAGATCTGGGGGCCGGAGACCCAGTCGATTCCCTTCGGGCTCATCGATCGGCTGGGCAACTTTGAAATCCACATCGCCGGGGTCTACATCACGTTCCTGCAGATCGCGGTGCTGGGGGTCACTGTCCTGCTCATGCTGGCGCTCTATTTCATCATCAACCGCACCAAGCTCGGGATGGTCATCCGCGCCACGGCTCAGGATTACGAGGCAGCCTATGCCATGGGCGTCAACATAAATATCATTTACATGGCAGCCTTCGCCATCGGATCGATGCTCGGAGGTGTGGCCGGCGTGTTGGTGGGGGTGTACTACAATCTCTTCTATCCCACCATGGGCGGGCTTTATGGGCTCAAAGCCTTCAGCGCCAGCGTCGTCGGCGGGCTGACGAGCCTGCCCGGAGCCGTGGCGGCCGGGCTGCTGATCGGACTGGTCGAAACCTTTTCGGTGGAGTTCGGAGCGTCGAATTTCCGCCATGTTTTTTCGTTCGTTTTCATGATCCTGATCCTGCTGCTGCGGCCGGGAGGGCTCTTCGGGGGCAAAGAGATGGCCCACACGCGGGGAGACTGATGCGATGACTTCGTATAAAGCCCAATCTCTGCGTTGCGCTTCATCCCGCGCTTGCTGCGGCGTACCAGGCGTACGCCTCACTCGGCGAGCGCTCGCGCGCCTTGATCTTGGGCCTTATACGAAGTCATCGGTTTGGATGCGTATTCGAGATCATCGCTAATGCGTTTTTATAAATCCATACTGGCCAACTCGCCGGCCCTGCTGATCATCGCGTTCTTTGTGGCGGTGCCGCCCTTGATCACCAATATGTACTATCTACAGGTGCTGGTTTTCATCGGCATTTACACCATCCTGGCACTCAGCCTCAATCTGCTCAACGGCTACGTAGGGCTCTTGTCGATCGGGCATGCCGCCTTCTATGCGATCGGCGCTTATGCCTCGGCCAAGCTGTCCATGGAGCTGGAGATGCCATGGGTGCTGGCACTGGCCGGCGCAGGAGCCATTGCCGGTTTCTGCGGCTATCTCGTCGCCAAGCCCACCTTGCGGCTTTCGGGCATCTATCTGACACTCGTGACGCTCGGGTTCAACATGATCCTCTTCCTGGTGCTGCAGAACTGGATGAGCTTCACCAACGGGCCCTTAGGGATCATGGACATTCCGGCGCCCTCGATCTTCGGTTATGGGGTGAGCTCGCGGCTGCAATACTATTACCTGATCCTCGTTCTGGTGCTGCTGACGGTTATGAGCATGCATCAGCTGATGACCTGTCGCTTCGGCCGGGCGCTCACAGCCATCCGGGAAGACGAGCTTGCCGCCGAGGCCACCGGGGTGGACACCACGCGCTATAAGATCCAAGCCTTCGTGCTGGCGGCCTTTTTTGCCGGCATCGCCGGCAGCTTCTACGCCCATTTCGTGAAGTACATCAGTCCGGACAGCTTCACCATCAACGAGTCCTTCGTTCTGCTGGCCATGCTCGCTTTTGGCGGCCAGGGCAACCTGATCGGTCCGGTGGTAGGCGCAGCGGCCCTCATTTTGATTCCGGAGATCTTTCGGCCGCTGCAGGAGTACCGGATGTTCGTTTACGGGGGGATTCTCATCGTCATGATGCTGGTGCGGCGCCAGGGGCTGCTGGGAGGCCGTTCATACCGCCTGCGCTTGACCCGATTCGATCCGACTCCCGCTCGATTCTACGAGCGCGGGGACAAATTCCTGCCGGAGGGTTGACCCATGGCGCTGCTGGAGATCGCAGAGGTCACCAAGGAGTTCGGCGGGCTGAAAGCCTTGCGGGATGTGTCCATGAACGTTGACGAGGGCGATATCGTAAGCCTCATCGGCCCGAACGGCGCCGGCAAGACCACGCTGTTCAACTGCATCACCGGCACCATGCCGGCTGACCGCGGATCGATGAGATTCAGAGGCGAGGAGATCAGCGAGCTGCCGCCGCACGAGGTGGCCCGACGGGGGATCAGCCGCACCTTCCAGCACATCCGGGTGTTCGGCCGGATGTCGGTGCTTGAAAACGCCATGGTGGGATGCGACTTCAAGGGCCGGACCGGTATTTTCAGCGCGCTGCTGCGCCCACCGCGGGTCGGCCGGGAGGAAGCCCAAAACCGTGAGCGCTGTCTGGAGGTCATGTCTCTTTTCGGCGAGCGGCTCCTGCCAAGGCTGAACCAGCCGGCCCGGGAGCTGTCCTACGCCAACCGTCGACGGCTGGAGATCGCGCGGGCGCTGGTGTCCGGGCCCAGACTCATCCTGCTCGATGAACCCACGGCCGGAATGAACCCGCATGAGACCCAGCAGGTGGTGGATCTCATTCGCCTTATTCGTGACCGCGGCCACAGCGTTCTGGTGATCGAGCACAAGATGAAAGTGGTCATGACGGTTTCCGACCGCATCGTAGTGCTGGACCACGGCGAGAAAATCGCCGACGGTCCTCCCTCGGCCATCGCAGCCGACCCGATTGTCGTTGAGGCTTACATGGGAGGGCGCCGGCATGCTCCAGCTGACTGACGTGAACACGTTCTACGGGTCCATCCAGGCGCTGAAAAACGTCTCTTTGACGGTCAACGAAAAGGAAATTGTCTCGCTCCTTGGTGGCAACGCCAGCGGCAAGTCGACTACGATGAAAACCATCCTCGGGCTGGTGAGGCCGAAGCAGGGGCGGGTCGAGTTTTTCGGGCGCCGCATCGACCGGCTGCCGTCCTCGGGCATCGTCCGATCCGGGATCGCGCCGGTGCTGGAAGCGCGGAGGCTTTTTCCTTATCTGACCGTGTACGAGAACCTTTTGATGGGCGCCTACACCCGCAGCGACACCGAGGGGATCCGTGCAGACGTCGAGCGCATGTATGTTCTTTTCCCGGTCGTGAAGGAGAGAAGCCGGCAGCTTGCCGCGACCTTGAGCGGCGGTGAACAGCAGATGGTCGCCATGGCGAGGGCACTGATGGCCCGTCCCAAGTTGCTCATCATGGACGAGCCGTCCATGGGGCTGGCGCCGGTCTACGTCGACAAGATCTTCGAGATCATCCAGATGATCAACCGCAAGGAGGGGGTGGCCGTCCTGCTGGTCGAGCAGAATGCCAACATGGCGCTTTCCATTGCCAGCCGCGGTTACGTGCTGCAGACTGGCGAGATCGTTCTGCACGACACGGCCGAGAACCTCAAAAACAACCCGCTGATGCAGAAAGCCTATCTGGGGGTGGCTTAAACCATATTCGCTGGAGAAGGAAATGAATAAAATCGAACGCGTTGATCGAGTTCTTCAGGGCAAAGAAGTGGATTATCCTCCCATCTCACTCTGGTACCACTTCGGGGTCCAGCACGCCGGGGGCGAGCAGTTTGCGCGGATTACGCTCGAGTACTTCAAATACTACGACTTCGACTATCTCAAAGTCATGAACGACTATTACTACCCGACCCCCAAGGGGCTCGACACGGTGCGCACCAGAAAGGATCTGCAGAGGTTCACGGCCTTCGACGTGGAGCGCTGGGGGTGGGGTGAACAATTCAAGTCGCTGCGCATCATCTCGCGCGAACTCAAGGGGCGGGCTTACTTCATCGACACCGTGTTTGACCCCTGGCAGAGTATCCGGCGAAGCGTTGCCGGGGAGAATATGGAGCATCTTGCGAGAACCGAGCCGGAAGCGCTGCATGCGGCCCTTGAAAGGGTGACGGAGAATCTCATCGCCTATTCGCGGAAGGCACTTGAGATCGGCGCGGCGGGAATCTTCATGTCGGTGCCGGCCGCGAAGGAGATCGTGGACCGCGAGATTTTCCTCACCTTCGTGAAACCCTATGCAAGGAAGGTGTTCGCAGCCATCTCCGGGCTCGGGCGGATGAACGTGGCGCACATCCACGGGGATGAACTTTACATGGACGACTGCCTGGATTTCCCCGTAAACGCCCTCAGCTGGTGGGACCGCGGTCCGCACGGCCCATCGATCGAGCATGTCAAACAGCGCATTCCCGGTTGTGTCATGGGCGGTATCGACCAGACGCTGCTCACGCGGCGCTCGCCGGCCTTCCTAAAAGCCCATGTAGCCGAGGGGGTTGCCCTCGGGGGAGACCGGCGGTTTTTCATCGCCAACGGCTGCAGCATCGACACCTGGGTGAACCCGGACGCCGTTCGTGCGGTCGTCGCGGCCTCGCGGGCGAAATGAGTTTTTTCGAATTGGTCTATTATCAGACGATCGGGTCATCCGAATGGAAGAGGACAAATGGCGAAACAAGTGACTCAAAAAGAGATGATTGACAAGGTTCGGGCAGCGATCAAGGACCGGGCGACGTGGTTTGCCCTGCTGTACCGGTGCTTTTCGGAAGCCTTTCCTGAAAAGGACGTCGAGCGCCTGGCGCGCAAGGCCATCTTCGAGTTCGGCCGCATGAAGGCCAAGAACGACCCCAAGGAATTCAGTCCGGCGGCTTGGGTCGAGAAACATGTCTCCAAAGGGTCCTCGCTGGTGTTCGACTCCGACGTGGAAATCAACGAGAGAGGGGCTGTGCAGCGTATGAAATTCTGCGCGTTGGTGGAGGCCTGGAGGGAAATGGGCTGCACGCCGCAGGAGATCGATCTGTTCTGCGACATTGCCATGGAAGGAGACCGCGGCCGAGCCGAGGCCCACGGCGTGCGCATGGAGCTTGAGGAACGCATTGGCAAGGGCGACTTGTTTTGCAACCTCAAAATTTTCAGCCACTGACAAAGCGAATAGAAGCCATTTCCATTCAATATGAACGATGCCACCGGCAGGAAACCATAACGTCTATTTGTGCGGGATGATCGGATCCGGCAAGACGGCGGTCGGTGGGCGATTGGCCAGGGATCTCGAGCTCCCCTTCCATGACCTCGACCGCGAAATGGACCGTCTTCTGGGCCATTCCTTCCATCGCCTGGTCCAGGAGAGGGGCTGGCTGGCGTTCCGTGAGCTGGAGTACTCGATCTGCAAACAATTTGCCGGCAGGCAGCGCTCACTGATCGGCTTAGGGGGCGGCACGGTGCGCTACGAATGGAACATGGATGTGCTGCGGGGCACAGGGCTTATCATCCTGCTGACGGCGTCCCTGGAGGAACTGGCGCGGCGGGTCCGCGCCGCAGACCGTCCGCGCGTGAACGTCGGCACCACCCTGGAGCAGGATCTGCGAACGATCTGGTCGGAGTCGGAGGAAAAATACCGCCGCGCGGCAGACCTCACCTGCGACACGGACGGGAAAGACGTTGAGGCGGTAGTGGCGGAGTTGAAGCCGGCTATTCAGAATTACCTGTCCGAGAGTTGACCACCGAGGGGCGCATTGCCCAGGACCGGACCGCCGATCGCTGGGTCTTCGTTTCGCGGCTTTCAGGTAAGTCGGCAGATTGATCGCCAGCGGAATGGTCCCGAGGGGCGCCCAGCAGGACTGGTGAGCCAAGGGATCGAAAATGGCCGAAAAGGAGTATCGCCGCGTTGACGACCCCCATAGCGAAGGAGGCCTGGGCGGCCACGAGTGACGGAACCTCAGCGATGGAGCTTGCCCGGGACAGAATTTCGAAATGCCCTTAGCCCCCCGTTTGGTCCTGTCAAACGTCATCGGGCTGGTTCTGATATGAACCATCCATATTGGTCCACTCGGAAGTTCCTCTTAGAAGTGGTTTCATAACCTCGGATCACGCCCGCAGGCAAGGCGCAGGCCGATTCGAAAGCGCAGCATATACGGCAGTATGTGAGCATTTCGAGA
>JBLMXM010000235.1:0-19869 GCA_050257775.1 Hyphomicrobiales bacterium | reverse complement strand
CGTCTCCCGGTAATAACTTTAGATATTCGATTCCCCTGATGCGCGCGAGCCGATTCGCAGCGGTTCATCGACAGGCTGCCCGGGGTGCGCGCCGCGGCGAGCCGCAACCCATCCGTCCCGGGATCCGGCGTACGGCAGGCAGAGACGGCCGGCGGCTCCGTGGGGGCCGGTTCTTTGGGGCTGTCCGCAGACGGATGGAGCGGGCTGGCTGCCGTACACAGGATCCGGGAACGGATGGGTTGCGGCTCGCCGCGGCTCGCACCCCGGTCAGCCTGTCGATGAACCGCTGCGAATCGGATCGCGCGCATCAGGGGAATCGAATATCTAAAGTTATTCCCGGGAGACGACACCAGAAGGTGAACCCTTCAAGGAGGCACCGGTTGCCGGGATGCCCATGCATGGGGGGAGGACGATCATGCCAACGGACGGATTTCAGCTGGAAGATGAACGCCCCGCCTTGAAACGACCCTGGCTGATCGCCGGATTCAAGGGCTGGGGCAACGCCTTGAACGTCGCTGCAGGTACGATCGATTATCTGACCCAGCAGCTCGGAGCCCAACAAATCGGCACGATCGACGCCGACGCGTTCTATCGCTACGACGAGGCCCGGCCCGTGGTCTGGATAGAGGCTGGCGAGCTGAAAAGCCTCGAGTTCCCCGGCGGAGTTCTATATGCCGGCCGGACCGCTTCGGGCAGCCGCGATGTGATCCTGCTCAAGGCCGATGAGCCCCACTTGCGCTGGCGGCAGTTTGCCGACGCTCTTTTTGAGACTGCCGCCCGCCTGAATGCCGATACGGTCGTCAGCCTCGGCAGCATGTACGACGCCGTGCTGCACACGGATCGCCTCGTGTCCGGTGTCGCCTCGACGGCGGCCCTGCAGGAGGCCTTGAAGGCGCAAGCCATCGCCCCCATTTCCTACCAGGGCCCGAGCGCGATTCACTCGACGCTCCTGATGGAGGGCCGTCGCCGCGGCTTCGGCTGCATCAGCCTGTGGTGCCACTGCCCCTATTATCTTCAGGGGGCGACTCACTTCGGGCTCATGTCCCACCTGATCGGCCTGTTGGCGAAGCTGGGCGGGCTTCCGCTGGAAACGGAGGAACTGGAGTCCTCTTGGCGCAAGCTCCACACCCGCATTCAGGAACTCCTGGAGAAGAACGAAGAGCTTCAGAAAATCGTCGGCAACCTGCGGAAGGAAAAATTGCTCGGCACCTGGAGCGCCGTAAAACCGCCTGCCGGCGCGTCCGGCAAGGTGATCAATCTCAAAGATTTCCTGGAACCCAAGTGAGAAAGCCCCTGGCGCAAGCTATTTTCTCGGGAGCTGCGCGGAGTCTGTGGTAAGAGCCTGCTGTGCAGTTGACGGCGCTTTGCCCGGACCGGCGGCGCTCTTGGGAACCTCGGGCCGCGGCGTCGGCCTTTGTCCCGGCTTATCGGGCGGCTTCAAAGGCGGCTTCACGGGCAGCTGGTCCGGCCTGCGATGATCTTTGTAGTAAAGGCTGTTGTTGAAGCGGTAATAGTTTCGATAAAGGTCAGGACTGCCGGGCCGCCCATAGGAATAGCGGCCGCCGTAATAACCCCCGCAGGATCCGTAGCCCACGTAATAATCATCGTCACAGTCGCCCGTCGCCCCTTGCCGGGCCTGCTGCTCCAGTTGCTGGGCCTCCTGCATGCGGCGATTGGCTTCCTGCATCTGCAGCTGGGCTTCGCGTTCACGGACGGAGATTTCAGCCTTGCGCTCCTCCACCTCGAGCTTCTGCCGCTCGAGCCGCAGCCGGCGTTCCTCTTCGATCCGCTGGCGGTCGGCCTGCGCATCGTAGGGTTCTTCTTCGATCTTTTCGATGACGACCGTGCCCTCCGGAGGGGGTTGATTGCTGAAATGCATCACGCCGCTGGCGTCCTTCCAACGATAGATGTCGGCGCTGGCCGCTGCCGGCAACAGGACCATGAGTCCTATCAGTCCCCCGATGATTGCATGCGGTTTCATAAGCATACCCCTGATTAGAGGTGGCCGGAGTTCAAGATAGCAATTGATTAGACGCTGTAAATACGGGTTCGGTTTACCGCTCCGATCCAGTGTTCTCAGCTCGGTTCCGGCTCGCTCCCGATAATTTTCTCCCAGGCTTCTTCCGCCGTATCCACGTAAGAGAACAGGTCGAGGTCTTCCGGCGCAATGGTACCCTCATCCACCAGAGTCTGGAAATGGATCACGCGCTCCCAGAATTCCCTTCCAAACAGCAGGACCGGTATGCTGCGGATCGTGCCGGTCTGGATCAGCGTCAATGTTTCGAAAAGCTCGTCCAGCGTCCCGAATCCCCCCGGAAAAGCGATCATGGACTTGGCCCGCATGACCAGATGCATCTTGCGAATCGCAAAGTAGTGAAACTGGAAGTTTAGCTCGGGGGTGATATAAGGGTTCGGCAACTGTTCATGGGGCAGAACGATGTTCATGCCGATGTTGAGCGCTCCGGCATCCTGTGCGCCGCGATTGGCGCCCTCCATGATGCCCGATCCCCCGCCGGTCATCACCACGAATCGATGGCGGTCGGAATGAGCGCCGATCAGTCGGCCCAGCTTGCGCGCCTCCTCGTAGTAACGGCTGTTGGCCACCCGGCGTTCGGCGACGCGCACCTTGCGCTGAAGCAAGGGGTTGGCGCAATCGCGCTGCAGTTCGGCCCTGGCCCTCTCCAGTTCGTTCATGGCCGCCTGAGGTTCCGGAATCCGGGCGCTGCCGAAAACGACGATCGTGGACTCGATGAGATGATCCTGCAGGATCAACTCGGGCTTGAGCAGCTCAAGCTGTAGGCGCACGGGCCGCAGCTCATCTCGGAGAAGAAAATCCGGGTCCTGAAAGGCCAGCCGGTAGCTGGGGGACTGGCAATGGGGAGCCCGAACCGGTTGGCCGGCAATCCGGGCGGCCTCATGGGCTGAGGGGTAGGTCCGTCTGCGGGGCGTTCGTGCCGTCATGCCATCCCTCCTTTTTTTTGCGGGGTTTGGGCAGCGACGGGACCTCCATCGACTTGGGCGACTGTATCAGATCCCGGCCGGGCGGCGCAACAGGGCAAGCGATGATGCGGGGTGGTGCGAGCGGGGCGTGCAGCTTTAGCGCGCGAAGGTCAAGCAATGGTGTCCAGCAGGCGACCCAGCATTTCATCCTGAGCCTGGATGGTTTTTAAGTTGGCGCTGAATCCGTAGACGGTCGTGATGAGCTCGGGAATTTCCTCTTCAAGGGCCACATTGGAGCTCTCCCGCGCGGCGGACCCACCGGGCTGCGGCGGCTCCAAGGGGATTCCCGGGGTATCGATGCGCTGCTCACGGACCTCGACCTCGCCATGACGGCCTTCCTCAAACACCGCCTCCGATTTCTTGTAGCCGTCGGTGTTGACGTTGGCAATGTTGCCTGCGGTTATGCCCATCTTCTGGCCGAAGGCCTGCAAGGCCGAAAGGGTGGCACTGAGCGGCGGTACCATGGCGGCCTCCTTTGCGGGACGTCAAATTGAAAACTTCCCATGATGCCGTTTTTCCTGACGGCGCAGTCCTCCAATCGTTTGAGTTGTGAGAGCCCGTCGGGGAAGATGCACGCACATCTGAGAAGTTCAAAATTTTAATATTTCAACATCCATGCCAAGAGTATAATCCGTGGCAAATACGTTTGTTTTCATATAGTTAAATCAACAGCGCCAATTGCAAAAGGAGTCCGGTGTGACAATTTTCGTCAATTTTTCAGCCCAAAATTGTCATTCGATTGAATCCCGGCGGCCAGGGTGGTAACCTCCTCCCGACGTGATCGATTGTGCGTCGGCTTGTTGCGACAAGGCCCGGAGCAGTCGTTCGATAAAATCGCCCCATTTGGGTTTCCATTAATGAAATTTGAATTTGCCACTGCCACGCGCATCGTCTTCGGAGCCGGTGCGGCCACCGGCATCGGGCAGGAGGCCGCGGCTTTAGGGCGGCGCGCGTTTGTGCTGACCGGAGCAAGCCCGGAGCGTGCCCATCCCTTGTTGCGCCGGCTGGAAAACCACCACGTCATGCACGCGGAGTTCCGGGTCGAGGAGGAGCCGACCACTGCCTTGGTGATGGATGCCGTTCGTGAGGCCGGCGCGCGCGGCTGCGACCTGGTGATCGGCATCGGCGGCGGGAGTGTGTTGGATGCGGGCAAGGCGGTCGCCGCCCTGCTCGCCAACGGAGGTGATCTCATTCAATACCTGGAAGTGATCGGCGAGGGCCGACCGCTTCAGCGGCTTTGCGCCCCTTACATTGCCGTGCCCACCACGGCCGGAACCGGCTCGGAGGTCACCCGCAATGCCGTCCTGGTATCCCCATCCCACAAGGTCAAGGTCAGCATGCGGAGCCCCTTCATGCTTCCGCGGCTGGCGCTGGTCGATCCCGAGATGACCTACTCGATGCCGCCCTCGCTCACCGCCGCCACCGGCCTCGACGCCCTGACCCAGGTCTTGGAAGCCTTTGTCAGCCGGAACGCCAACCCCTTGACCGACGGAATCTGCCGCGAAGGCCTCGGTCGCGCGGCCCGCTCCCTGCTGCGCGCCTTTGAAAACGGCAAGGATCGGCAGGCGCGGGAGGACATGAGCCTGGCCAGCCTGTGCGGCGGTCTGGCCCTGGCCAACGCCAAACTGGGAGCGGTGCATGGCATCGCCGGTCCGTTCGGAGGCATGTTCAGGGCCCCGCATGGGGCGGTCTGCGGCAGGCTTTTGCCGTTTGTAGCGGCCGTCACGATCGGCGCGCTGCGAGAGCGCGACCCCGGCTCCTTCGCCATCGGACGGTTCCAGGAAGCGGCACGGATATTCACCGGCGACCCCGAGGCCAGCGCCGAGGACGGGGCTGAGTGGCTCCAGGCCCTTTGCGGCCGACTCGAAATCCCGGCACTGTCCACCTATGGGTTTTCCGCCGAGTATTCGACGGATCTGATCGCCAAATCCATACGTTCGAGCAGCATGGCCGGCCATCCGGTCGATCTGACGGCGTCGGAGTTGGAAACGATCCTGGAGCGTGCCACATGAACCGCTCCTGCACCAGAACGCATGCCTCCGCTGAGGATGTCAAACCGGTTTGACGAAAGGGTTATCGTGCGGAATCTCGGGCTAACTTCCACATACACGGAACGGTACCCCGGGGTAGGCTTCGCCCTGGCCTTTATCCGAGATTGCCGCAACCCCGAAAACCCGGAGGGATTCGATCAGTTTAAGCGCAGGCAATTGCGTCGCATGCGTGGGAAAGCGACCCTGGCCGGAATCTCTAAACGCATCGGTGTGTATAAGGAATTTTTCGAGGGATTCGGGTACGACTGCCCCCTTTCGCAACATCTTAAGCGCACGATCAGCAGCGGCTTCCCGCGCTATTCGTTGCTTCTGGACGCCCATTTCCTGGCCGAGATGTGTGCCGGCATTCTGGTGGCCGTGGCAGACGACGATCGTTTCGACGGCGATCTCTGCCTGGATGTTGCCGCGGCGGAGGAAGCCTGCCTCGGATTGGGCCACCGACGGTTTATCACCAAGGAGGGCGAAATCGTGCTGCGGGATGAAAAAGACATTGTCTGCGTCCTCTGCCAGGGAGCAGACGAAAAAACCCGCGTCCAAAAGGTCACCCGCAACGTGCTGTTTTACGCCTATGCCGTGCCCGGGGTCCACAGCGAGTTCCTGGAAGAAGGCCTGGCCTTGGCTGCGGAAGCCGTGACGAGCTTCGGCGGAGGCCGGCTGGAAGCGTTGAAGGTGTATGGGTGAAGAAGCCCCGGTCCCGGCGGGTGAACATAGTCCCGATCGACTCGGCCGTGCGGATCGAACCGGTCGATCGCGTAAAAAAGCGAACCGATACCGCACTTCGGGTGCAACCCTTTCTTCCTGCGGGCACAGGGATTATAGTGTGGCCATGAAAACGAGGTCCACCCGGCACAAGCGTGGTATGGTCGCCGTTACGGCCTGGGCGTGTCTGACAGTAAGCGTCTGGGGCGCCCAGGCTGCCGAAACCGGCCTCATCCGGCTGGTGAAAAAGATCCAGCCGGCGGTGGCGACCGTCATTGCCTATGACATCGAGCGCAACATCGAGAACATCGGCACCGGCTTTTTCATTAACTCGAAAGGCCATCTCGTAACCAACTTCCATGTGCTGGCCGGCCGTTACGCGGCCGATGTACGCACCGCCGAGGGCAAATCCTATCCTGTGAAGGCCGTGATCGCCGAGAATGAGGCCGCCGACCTGCTAAAGCTGGAAGTGAACATCCCCCCGGCGGAGGTGTCCTGGATCCCCATGGAAGACCGGGTGCCGGACATCGCCGAACGCGTGGTCGTGGTCGGGAGTCCCATGGGCCTCGAGCAGACGGTGAGCGAGGGCATCGTATCCTCGGTGCGCGAGATCCATCCGGTCGGCACCGTTTTTCAGATGTCCGCGCCCATTTCGCCGGGTTCCAGCGGCAGCCCGGTGGTCAGCATGAAGGGCCAGGTGGTCGGGATCGCCACGTTCCAGTTCGTCCAGGGTCAAAATCTGAATTTCGCCGTGACCGCCGGTCAAATCATGGCATTGCGCAAATCGGACACGGCCAAGACACTTTCAGAATGGACCTTCGAGCACCTGGGAAGCAAGCCTAAGGTGGCTGAAGCGCTCTGCCAGAAGGGGTTCAGCCTCTCGCTCAACGGCGAGAACCGTGAAGCCCTGGAACATTTTAAGAAGGCCACCGAAGCCGATCCACAGGACCCGGCGGCCTGGAGCGGGCTCGGCTCCTGTTACGCGGGCCTCAACGACCCGGAGGACGCCATCGCCGCTTACCAGCAGGCCATCGCGGCCAACCCGAAGGATGAGTCCTCTCATTTCCACCTCGGCATGTACTTCGACAAGCTGGGCCGCCTTGACGAGGCCATCGCGGCGTACCGGCAGGCGATCGCCCTCAGCCCGCAGTTCGAGGCCGCTTATTTCAACCTCGGTTTGGTGCTGTGTCGCCTCGGCCACTTTGACGAAGGCCGGCAGGCCTTTGAAGCCGTCACCCGCATTAACCCCGAGGCGGCCCCGGCCTATTACAACGCCGGCATCGCCTACAGCCGGATGAGCTGGTTCGAGGACGCGGTCAGGGCCCAAAAGAATGTTATCCGCCTGAAGCCGGATTTCGCGCCCGCTTATTTTGCCATGGGCGAGGCTCTCTGCCGGCTCGGCCGAGAATCCGAGGGAATCGGCGCCTACAAAGAGGCCATTCACGCGGATCCGGACTTTGCGCCGGCCCACTTGGCCATGGGATCCGCCATGCTGAAAAAAGGAGACAGGAGCGGCGCCCTGGAGGAGTTCAAAATTTTGAAAAAACTCGACACCGACATGGCCGACACCCTGTTCAAACGGATCTATTCGGACGATGACCCCGTCAAACCGCCTAAGAGAAATTCCAAACAGCCGAAATCATAACTGCTTCGGCTGCAGCCCGATGAACCCTTCCGGTCTGCGGATGCAGTTCCTCACCGACGGGCAGGCCGTGTACTCGCGCGTGAGAGTGCCGGAGCACCTGTGCGGCTGGAGCAATATCGTGCACGGCGGCGTGCTCAGCACCATTCTGGACGAGATCATGAGCTGGTCGGCCATCCACCTGCTGAAACGCATCGCGCTGACCCAGACCATGACCGTGGAGTTCATTAAACCGGTCCAGGTGGGGAGCGAGCTGGAAGCCCAGGCCCGCGTCCAGGGGACCAACAGCCAAAACGACGCCGCCACGGAAGGTGTCATCTATGACCAAAAGGGAGACGCCTGCGCCCGTGCGACGGCGGTGTTCAAGGTCTTCTCGCCTGCCGTGGCCCGGCGTCTGCGCATCGCCGACGAAGCGTCCATCAGGTGGTTTGAGGAGATTTTTAAGACCGGGGGATAGAGGTGGGTCTTAGGGATTAGGGCTCAGGGTTCGGAGTTCGAGGTTTGGCAGCTGAACCTCGGCCAGAAGGGTTTGAACCATGGCGTCGCGATTTTGAGCTGTCAGGGCGTAGATCCGGACGTCTCGTCTTCGTTTGATTTCCTCAATCAGCCCGCCGCCGTGCTGCGCGATCGTGGCGATCAGCAACCGCTCCGAATCAAGAATCCCACGAATCACTTGCTGAAATCGCCGGGAGAGGCATTCCATTTTGCCGATCTCGTCGACCATGACCAGCCCGGCTTCCGGGTTCGGAAAGGCAATCTCCGCCAGGAAACCATCAAAACCGGCGACATCGACCCCGTACTTCCCCACACGCGAGCGGCCTGCAAAATCCACGTGAGCCAGCACTCCCGCCCGCCCGTCCAGGCTCCTCAAACCGAACCCTTTCCGCACGCCGCCCGCGCGGATCTCCTCGGTGTAGAACCCGACTGGACGCCAGCTTCCCAACTCTGCAGCGAGCTTCTTGAACAGCGTGGTCTTGCCGGTTCCGGGGGGCCCGGTGATGAGAAGCTTCGTCGCGTCTCGCATCGAAATGATGTTCATCGGTGTTGGTTCTGCGCTCGTGCGAGCCGGATTCAAGCGGCGCATCTTGATTCCGACTCCAGCTCGTTTGTGTTCCGCATTCCCTTCGCAGATTACGATGCTATCCGCCCGCAGGACACTTCCCAATAAGAGCGGGAATGCCTATGTTGAGCGGTACCATCGCCCCGGGGGCTTTCAGCAGCGCGCGGCAGGCTCACGCGGCCGACGCACGATGTCGGGGGGCGGCCGGATCGTGTCAAAGCGCCTGTCGGACGGGCATCCACACGATGGGTGCAAGGGTCAGCCCTTCAACACCTCGGCCCTCCGAAGGCGCCGCAAGCAGGGCCGTTCAGGCTTTTCATCTTATACCCAAAGGAGGCCACAAATGGCAACGAAACGCAGCAGTCTTACTCTGCAAAAAACCGGCGACCAGGAAGAGATTTTCGTCTTGAGAGCGCAAGATGCTTCCGCACCGCGGAGCGTGATCCTCTGGATTGCCGACAATCTGCAGGCCTCGGACGAGAAGTTGCGAGAGGCGTTTGAATGCGCTCTCAGAATGCGCAAGCATGGCAAGAGGAAGCCGGCGGACTGATTCGGAGGAAGACGCATGATTGACTCGCAGGTGGTGGCCTTCACGTTCATCGCGGCTGCACTGACACTGAGCCCCGGGCCGGATACCATGCTCGTCGTGCGGAACGTCCTGCGGGGTGGACGCCGGGACGGAGTGGTGACGACCTTTGGCATCTGCACGGGCCTTTTTTTCCATGCAACCCTCTCGGCCCTGGGAGTGTCGATAATCCTGATCCACTCGGCCACGGCCTTTCACATCGTCAAGCTCGCCGGGGCGTGCTATCTGGTGTGGCTGGGTGTGCAATCCCTGTATGGTGCTCTGCGCCCTTCTCATGATCCAGTGGACAGAGCGGCTGGCGTGGCATCGGCCGGGTCAGCGGTCCGCCGGTGCTTTCTGGAGGGCCTGCTGACCAACGTGCTCAACCCAAAGGTCGCGGTGTTTTACCTCGCCTTTCTGCCGCAGTTCATTGGTCCGGCCGACCCGGTCTTCGCGAAGTCTCTGCTCCTGGCCGGCATCCATTACACGGAAGGAATAGTTTGGCTGGTGGCATTGTCGAGCATGCTTCATCACATGCGCAGATTGATCCTGAAGGCCGCAACGCGCCGATGGCTGGATGGCCTCTGCGGGTCCGTTCTGGTCGGCTTAGGCGCACGATTGGCGCTGGAAAAGCTGTAGCCTGCGGGCACCTTGACCGGGCAGGACGTTTTAAAATGAAATCTTTGCATCGTCCGCAGCGGACCGCCCGGCCGGCTGCTCTGCCGGTGCATCACTAGGGGGCGAAATGGAATATGATTTCCTGGTTGAGACCTATGACACTGAACGACTCAAAACGCTCAGCGTGTGGAGCATGTTCAGGGATGAGGACCTGACCGTTCGTCCCGATGCCCTGCCCAGGAGGGACCGGAACCCTCTCGAACACATGGTGCACCAGTGCATGAGTGAAAACAAATGGTTTTGCGGCATGCTCGGGATAGATGTGGGCGCACCCCCGCTGCCTGAACAGGAAACGCGTCTCGGATTCATCAACCGATATGCCGAAGACTCCGGTAAGCGGCTCGCCGTACTGAAAGAAAAGGAAAAAGCCTGGTGGGAGCAGCAGGCATCTTTTTTCGAGACCAGGCGAACAAGGTCCTGGATCATGGTTAGGAGGATTGCCCATACCGCCCATCACCGGGCTGAAATGGCAACAATTCTCAGAATATGGCGACGGCAGGTCTATAGCATCTATGGTCCCTCGGTGGACACGGGAGGCTTGCCCGACAACCATGCCTTGACGATATACCCTTACAGGGACATTGAGTCTCTCATCAAGGGCGAATCCCTGGGCGGCCTAAAGGCGCCCCTGCCGGGGCCGGGAGAAAAGCCGAGCACGGAGCGGCCCGGCTCCTCTAAGGACACCTCCGATGAGCGCGCAACACGAATACAGCATTAATTTGAAAGCGAAGTTCGGTTTTCTGGAACTGATCGACGTCCCCGGTTTAATTGCCGCCTGCAGGGAGCCGTGGTTCAATCAAACGCTCTGCCGGGTGAACGACTGCGTGGTGCGCCTGGGCGTTATGCAAGGCGAATTCCACTGGCACAAGCACGATGAAGAGGACGAATTTTTCTTCGTTTTGCAAGGCCGGTTCCTGATCGATTTAGAGGATGAAACCGTCACCCTGAAACCCCATCAGGGGTATACGATTCCCCGCGGGACCGTTCATCGCACCAGGGCTCCCGAACGGACGGCCGTTCTGATGATAGAAAAAAGTTCAGTGAAACCGACGGGAGACTGAGGTGCAGGACTGGAAACCGGGGCACCCCGGTTTCACCTCAAGAGATGCTCATTCCCGATGAATACCCGCTTCAAGCCGGCCTGGCGGGCGGCAGCCAGGCAGCGATGAGCTAGGGACCGCGGCGTTACCGGCAGATCGGCCATACGGAATTGCGGATGGAAGGCCAGCAGGCTGTAAGGAATGTCCGGGTTCAGCTTGGCGATAAATCCGGCGATGCCCTGGATCTCCAGTTCATCGATGTATCCGGGGACCATGAGGGTGCTGGCCGTGAGCACCGGCGGCACCGGGCGGCGAGCGATCCAGCCGGCGGCCCGCGCAAGGTTCTCCAGGGTCGCATCATTTGCCGCACCGGTCAGAACCCGGTGAAGCCCGGGATCCCATGCTTTAAGATCGAATTTGACACAGCCTCCCGATTCCACCGCCAGATCCATCATCCGATCGAGATACGCCGCATTCATCGCCCCGTTGGTTTCCCAGCAGATACGCAGAATGGAGCCGCTTCGGCGTTCGCGGGCCCGGCGAGATGCTGCCAGCGCAAACGGCAGCTGAGGGGCTGGATCGCCGCCGAAATAACAGATGCAGGCGGTGCGCTCGACCACATCCGCCACCAGATCATCGACCGCCACCGGCCGGAACCTGATGGAATCTTCCCGAAAATGCCAGTTCTGGCAGTAGAGGCAGTTGAAATTGCAGGCCCTGAAGAAAACGGCTAGGTTGGTGAACCCGATCTCCGGGCCCGGCCGATGGGCAAAATGGGGGAATCCCGCGCCGGTTTCCCCCGCACAGACATGAGAGGCGACACAGTTCGTAGGCAGCGGGTCGTGGTACCAAGACAGATTCCCCGCTCGTGTGGATGCCCCTGCCAGACGCCCGTGTCGGTTCACGCGCACCCCGCAATACCCCAGGCCGCCCTCGGTGATCCGGCAGCGGTTGGCGCACAGGTTGCACGGCACACCCTCCGGGTCATCCGGCGCTGCTTCCGGAAGGCCGAACTGAGACCGGCTGCGGCCATGTACGGCCTGGGCCAGCCCAAGTGATTCCATCGGTTCGACGCGAATGCACTCCAGGCAGAGGCCGAGTTCACGCGATATGTACACGCCGCTCCGGCGGCACAGTTCGCAGCGAGCCAAGGATGTCCCTCCGGTTCGGCAGGGAAAATTATCACACTCCGGGATGTCGTGAAAGTCCTGAGCTGGAAAGCCGGCAGTGGCATACCGAAGATAAATTATTAGACCGGCAATCAATTATGCCAAGCCGAGTTTGGGCCACGGCGCGCACTCCGGCCCGCCTGTTCGTGGGATGTTGCAATTTGGCATATTTGATTGCCGAACTAATAACAACCGAACTTGATCGATGGCTGTTCTGGATCTGTGGGGCAAGGCCCGGAAGAGTCCGCGCCCCGCTGGACCCAGGCTTAATTCATTAAAATTGCTCAATTTAGATTAAAGTATTCGGATCATCGGCCGAAATTATAACCAGGCCCGGGGCCTGGTCGATCCCAGCCTCATCTTGCCTCCTTTCGCAGGGGTGGCTCCATTGGGGAGCCACCCCGGACCATTTGCCGGCTTCAGAACGGGTGTTCGATTTAAATGAGATCATCAAGGAGCAACAGGTCATTATGGAAAGAGATCAAACCTGCGAGAAGTGCAAGCACTGGATGGAAACCGGGGGAACCGATTCAGGGCTGGTGGGAGAATGCCATCGCAACGCTCCCCAGCCGGTGCTGATCGATGCCAGCTCCACCGCGAACATCCGCTATGCCGTCTGGCCCGTTACCCAGGACAAGAATTGGTGTGGCCAGTTCGAAGAGCGCCCCATGGCGACACAGGAAGTGCTTGCCCGCGTTGCGGTGATCCAGAAGATGGAAGCCGAGCGAAAGTCCAAGTCTAAGACCCCATAAGTGAAAGTGCCTATGGCGCCTAATTGGCCTGATGTTTCGTTATTAAGAAAGGGACGGGCAGGTCATCCTCCGTGCGAGGCTTCGGCCAGGCGCAGGACCGTCTCCAGCTGGGTGCGCAGGGGATGGCCCGCCAATCCATCCAACTCCCCAATATCTTTTTGCAAATGCTCAAAGGCGCGTGCCATGATGCGCCCGGGCCCTGACGCCAGCCTGATGATCACTTGGAGCACAAAAAAACTCAGCAGCAGCGCAATGGCAATGACCCAGAAGGCGTGCAAAAAATAATCGCCGGGAAGATAGTCCGCGCTGAAAAACCTGTGGACGGTCACCCAGCCCACATAGACCAGGATGGCGAGGACCGGCGCATTCATTATGATTTGCAGCCAAAACCCGCCGAGCCGCCGGGCGACGGCTTCGATCTCCCGCTCAATCGCCCCGTCCCAGAAGCTGGATAGCTGCTCTGCAAACCGTTCGGCCGACGTCCTCGGGATTTCAATGTTGCGCACGCCCGCATCGAAGCGCCCGCGGATCAGCAGCTCGGCCACCTCCGGCCACTGCGCCAGGAGTGTGAGCCGGAAGCCTCGCAGCGCGGCCTCAAGCCCCTCCGGCCCGACACCTCTGGCCCCCTTTCCCGGCCTTGATTTCGAAAACTCTCTTGCCGACGGCCGGCCCAGGCGCAACATCGCGGCGATGCCGCTTCCGATCGTCACCAGGCGCGTCCATAGCGCCAGCATCCATCCCACCGGACCGACCCAGCGGATGGAAAGCTTCTGGTAGACCGCCGATCCCAGGCTCCCTCCACGCCCGGAGTCCGTGTCCCGCAGCGCTGAGGCGGCCGACACCATTCCATCCGCTAGGGCCAGGGCAAGAGTTTTCCGAGCGGCATCCAGAGCCGGTCGATCCGCCGACAGCTCGCGACCGGCCTCTCTGAGCACGACCGCATGCAGCTGCCGGGCGTTGTCCACCCGCCGGTCGATCACGAGGCTGCCGCGGTTTACATAGCCGGCCACCAAGAGCTGCAATTCCTCGAACTGGTCAAAGTCGTGGCGCGGGCGCGCCGATGGGTCCCAGCCAGGCTCGCGCAGATGTCGGCGCGCACAGATGCACAACACCCGGTCGACCTTTACACGCCAACTGTTTCCGAGATAATCGAAGAAATCGGGCAGAATGCTCGTCTTCAGCTCACCCTCATCCAGCCGGTCGCATTTGTTGAGCAGCGCAATCACGGATCCGCCGTCGAAGCGCTCCACAAAGGGCGCAAGAAAATCCGCGTGGTCGCGCCGTTTGGGGTTCTCGGCATCGAAAACACAGAGCAGCACGTCCGAATGGGCGATGGCCCGCTCCAGCGCGGGGATGTGGCGGCGAAAATCCATGCTGTCCGTATCCGGGGTGTCGATGAGGCACAAGAGCTCCGGGAGACGGCTGCCTGCCGCAATCGCGAGGTCAACCGAATCGCGACCCATCTCGCCAATGAGCTCTGCGGCATCCTCATCGCCGGCGCCGAAAACAATGAGCTTGTCGGTGGTCGGCCGGCGGCGGCCCGTCGGCGACAGCTCTGCCCCTCCCGCGAACGCGTTCAACAAGGTGGACTTGCCGGAGCCGGACGGCCCGATGATCGTCACCACCGGCCTGCGCTCGAACCGTGCGGCGATGCCGCGAATCATCCGGACGGATTCGGTGCACTGCCGCGCGAGACCGGCGGCGGGCCTCCACAGCGGAACCTCCTCCAGATTGGACTTCAGCAGGTTGAGCTCGGCAACCAGCGTCTCAATACACCCCAGGCCCTTGAGGACCGCCGCCTGATGCCCCTGTGTCGTCACCCGCCCTCTCCTTCCCTCGATCGTGCAAGGCCTTCGCCGATGGCGGCCATCAGGCGCTGCGATTCCGCCGCTGCCTGTTCGGCCGTACGCAGGATATCGCCCGTAATTTCATGCTCGAAGAGTGCCTGGACCTTCTGGAGCTTGCTGTTGAGCCAGGCCTGGGCAACCGGACCGAGCATGGCCTGGAGCTGCTTTCGGTCGGCCTGCTTCAAGCCTCGGGTGACCGGGATGGCCACCAGGGCATAAAGGTCCTTCAGCCCGAAGAGCCCCGTCAGCTTGACCTTGATAGCGGTCGCACCGACAGCGTCTCCCGTGGACAGCACATAGGTCACCGCGGCTGCAGCCGGCAGCACATTCAAGAAGGCCCAGAAGGTCTGCCCGACCTTGTCCCACACACCCATTCGGCTGCGGAAATGGTCGGCCAGTTGTCCCAGATCTTTCTCCATGTCGGCGCCGATATCGCCGATCTCTCCCCGGCAGGCGAGGATGGCCTGCAGGATGGCGTTGAAGTCCCTCTGCCGCAGCCGTTCCTGAGCCGGCATGACGACCGCAGGAGCGCTCGCCGTCGCCGGCCGCCCGGCCGGACCGATTCCCGGCGCGACGACGGTAGCCAGCCCTGAAACGGACGCCCGATGTGTGATGTGGGGGCTGAGCACCTGCTGGTGCAGGTCCGTGGCGGCTGTCACGAGGTTTTCTTCAAGCCTCTGGGCGAACTGCTGAGACGGATTCTCCGTCGGCGGCTCCGCGGAAAGCTTCCTGCGCGCCCAGCCCGCGGTGCCGATCAGCACTTTCAGGGGCAGCTCGACGAAGCCGCCCGCCCGACGCATAAGCTTGACGGCCGGCGGGTCGGTGCGCGCCCAGATCTTGGCGAACCGCCGCATTACCCGGTCCATCGGGAAATGCCTCAAGGCCTGCTGCAAACAGAAGTTCTGCGCCGCGCGCACGCCTGAGGCATAACGCCTCAGCTCCTCGAAAGAGTTCCGGCCACGGCTCAGAAACTCTTCCGCCTGGACCAGGACATCGGACACCGTGGAAGCCTGCAGGTCCCTGCGCAGCTGGGTCGCATCGATCCCCCTCACGGTCTCTTCGAAGGAGGCCCCTTCCGGCCGCAGCGGCCGCAGTCGGATGCCCTGCTCGCCGGCGGCCACACGGTTGTCCTCCTCGGCCCGGAAGATCCCGAGCACCCAGCGCTCCACCTCGCCGCCGTAAATGTTCCGGGCAACGGTCAAGGCGTGCTCTGCCACTTCCTCCGGCGTGAAACTCGGGTAGCAGCGGTACACGAGAATGCACTTGCGCCGGCCGATGCCCGTCAGCATTCGGGAGATGAAATCGGTGTTGTCACGGTTATTGTAGTTGGAGTTGGTGAAGACGTAGATCAGGATGTCCGCCGCCTCGAGGGCCCCCAGGGCGCTCTGCCGGTTGGCGTACTGGCCGCGGCTGCCGGTGTCGAAATCCGGGGTGTCCAAGAGGACCACTGGCAGGAAACCCGGGCGGGTCTTTATGAAAAGCGGCCCGCCGGCCCGGAGCAGATCCTCCGTCCGCCGGAGCGGTTCGAGCGCGGCAGCGAAGGGTTCCACCAGCGCGGCGATCATACCGGATTTATCTGCCATCGATGCGGGGAGCGAAATGAGCACCCGCCGGTTCATGCCTGCCCGGCCGCCGACCGGAGCGAATGCACCGCCGGCTAGGGAGTTGAAAAGTGTGGATTTGCCGGAAGAGCCCCCGCCGCAGATTGCGGCCACCAGGGGGAAGCCCGGGTCTAAGCGGGTCAGCAGGCGGGTGTCCACCACCTTGCACCACGTGGTAAGCTCCGGGCCGGCCTCGAGCTTCAACACCTCCGCCAGCTGGGGCAGATCCCTACGCAGGCCCTTCAACCTGTCGTGCAGCGAAGCATTCACACCCATCTCGCAATCAGCGTCAGTATGATTCACAAAATAATACCCGTCGGATGGAATCCAACCGATAAGATTTTCTTAGCACACCGCCGACCTGAAAACTATATCCGTCAAGGCCGATGAACTGGTTGAAAGTCTTCCGCTTGAGCGACTCCCCAAGAAGGTCAAGATAAAGGCACGCGAGTCTCGCTGGGTTACAGCGTACTGACCATACGCCGCAGCGACAGCCGGATGAAGCGCGACGTCGAGATTGGCCTTCTGACGAAGTCGCTAAGGCCGTTGCAGCGGCGGGAGCTTCTGTGATAGGGATTCCGCATCGGCAAGCCGTTATAGACAATTTCCGAAAGACGCGGGTTGTGAACTTTACCCCTCTATTCAAACCCAACACCATGGCCGTGGCCGGCGTGTCGCTTTCCAACGAGCGTCACCCCGCCAACGTGATCTACAACAAGATCCACCTGCGCTACCCGGTCAAGGTCTACCCGGTGAACCCCAGGGGCGGCGCCTTCAAGCGCGACCGCGTCTACCGTGGGATGGAGGAAATCCCCGGGGTGGTAGACCTGGCCGTCATTGCGGTCCGGGCGGATCTCGTGCCGGAGACCCTCGCGCAGTGCATCCGCAAGGGGGTCGGTGGGGCGGTGATCATCTCCGGCGGTTTTGCCGAAATCGGACGCATGGACCTGCAGGATCGGATCACGGCGATGGCCCGGGAGGCGGACTTCCCGTTCATCGGGCCTAACTGCCTCGGCATCTATTCACCGGGCCATTTCGACACGTTTTTCCTGCCGGGCGAGCGCCTGGTCCGGCCCAACCCCGGCCATGTCGGATTCGTCAGCCAGAGCGGCGGCGTGCTGGTGGATCAGATGGTGAAGTTTACCGAGCAGGGCCTGGGCCTGTCCCTGGCGGTCAGCATCGGCAACAAGGCTCTGATCCGCGAGACCGACCTGCTCCGCCACCTCGCCGCCGACCCGGACACAAAGGTGATGGCGTTTTACGTGGAAGGATTCGGACGCAACGAGGGACGCGCCTTCGTGGAGCTGGCTGCCGGCGTTTCCAAGCCGGTGGTGGTGCTCAAGGCCGGCAAGACGGCCGAGGGCAGCCGCGCGGTGAGCAGTCACACCGCCTCGCTCGCCGGCGACTACCAGGTGTTTTCCGACGTGCTGGCCCAGCACGGCATCGTCGAGGCCCGCAACGAGTTCGAGCTCACCTGCTTCTGCGAATCACTCAGCCACTACCCGCGGGGGATCGAGGGCAACGTCGGCGTCATCACCGTGAGCGGCGGGCATGGCGCACTGGCCTCCGACATCTGCGCCGATTTAGGGCTGCGGGTGCCGCGGCTTTCGGAAGCGGTCCAGCAGGAGATCCGGGCCGGCCTGTCGCCGAACGTCCGCGATATCGCTTCCCTGCAAAACCCGGTGGATCTGACGGGCAGCGCCGTCGATGAGGATTTCGTGGCGGCCGTCAACGTCCTGAGCCGTGCGCCGGAGGTGGACAGCGTGTTGCTCCTGCTGCTGCCTTACTCGCCCGGGATCAGCTCCGACCTGGGCGCGCGGCTGAGCTACGTGCACCAGCAGAACGGCAGGCCGCTGGTGGCCTACGTGCCGCACGTGGAAAAATACCGGATCCTGATCGAGGGCTTCGAGCTGAACCAGGTGCCGGTGGCCTCCTCCATCGACGGCGCGGTGTTCATGGTGGAAGCCATGCGGAGGTGCCGGCTATGCTGACTGCCGGGATGACGGAGATCATCGAAGCCGCCCGCGGGGACGGCTGGGTACTGGAGCCGGAAGCCTTGCGCCTGCTCGAAACGGCCGGCGTTCCGGTCCCACGGTTCGCCTGGGCCCGGTCCCGGCCGGCGGCGCTCGCCGCCGCCGAGAGGATCGGCTACCCCGTAGTGGCCAAGGTGGCGTCGCCGCAGATCCTGCACAAGTCAGAGGTTCAGGGAGTGGTGCCGGACGTCCCCAATGCCGAGCGCCTAGGGGATATCTATGAGCGTTTCAGCCGGCTGCCCGGCTTCAAGGGGGTTGTCGTCGCCGAAATGCTCTCGGGGCATGAGCTCATCATCGGCGCCAAGAACGATTTCCAGTTCGGACCGGTGATTCTGCTGGGGATCGGGGGAACGGCTGTTGAAATTTACAAGGACACTGTCACCCGCATGGCGCCGCTCAAGCCGCGCGACGTTCAGGCCATGCTCGGATGCCTGCGCGGCAGTCGCCTTCTCACTGGCCATCGCGGCGTTGCCAGCATCAACGTGCCCAAGCTGACCGAGATGATGCTGCGATTCGGTGATCTTGTCATGGCACTTGGCGAACGCATCGACTCAATCGATCTCAACCCCGTGTTCTGCACGCCGGAGCGCTGCGCGGCCGCCGATGCGCGCATCATGCTGGCGCCCTGATGCAAGCGGAGGATCAAACAACGCGCCAGGGGTTTCTTAAGAACCTCCTGCCATACCTGATCCTGAGCGTGGCGCCCTTGTGTTGGGCAGGCAACATCGTGCTGGCCCGAGGGATGGCGGACATCATCCCGCCGGCGGCCTTTGCCTTCTGGCGCTGGACCTTGGCCGGTGTGCTAATAGTCCCTTTCACCCTGCGCCAGCTCGCGCAGGACTGGCCAGAGATTACCCGGCGCTGGAAAATGCTGTTCTGGCTGGCCGTCCTGGGTATCTCCAGTTTCAACACCCTGCTTTACACCGCGGTTCACACCACCACAGCCATCAACGGCTCTCTCATCCAGACCACCATGCCGGGAGTCATCGTGCTGCTGAGCCTGGTTCTCTACCGGGAGAAGGTCTCGCGCCGCCAGATGGCCGGGGTGCTGCTGTGCCTTCTTGGCGCGGGTCTGATCGTATTGCGAGGCAAGTGGCAAACCCTCCTGACCTTGTCTTTCGTCCGGGGCGATTTGCTCATGATCATAGCCGTTATCCTCTATGGGCTCTATTCCGTGCTGCTGCGGCGGCGGCCGCCCATCCATCCGCTGAGCTTCCTGGCCGCCACCTTCTTCCTGGGCTCGGCCGGCCTTCTGCCTGTCTACCTGGCCGAACTGGCGTGCGTCGGCCCTTTCTCCCTGAGTCGCGAAATCGCGCTTAGCATCCTTTATGTCGCGCTATTTCCCTCCATTGTGGCCTATTTCTGCTGGAACAAGGGGGTGGACCGGGTAGGCCCCAACCGCGCCGGACTATTTATCAACCTGATCCCGGTGTTCGCATCATTGCTCTCAGTCTGGCTACTCGGCGAGTCGATCCGGGCTTTTCACGTGGGCGGCATGGCGCTCATTGCCAGCGGGATGACGCTTTTTTATTTGAACAGGGGTTCAAACCGGCAGGTTAGCGCTGACCGGTCAAAAACATTAAAAGGCTTTCCACCAGCTCGGCCATGAATCGGTAGTCCAGGGTGTCCATCCGATCCGACGGCAGGTGGTAGTGCGGGTTGCGGTAGAAGGCCGAGTCGGTGATCATCACGGCCGGGAAGCCCTCGTCCCAGAAGGAAGCGTGGTCGCTCA
>JBLMXM010000234.1:0-7693 GCA_050257775.1 Hyphomicrobiales bacterium | reverse complement strand
AACCCAATGTTTCAGCCGATTCTGCCACGCCCCCCAGCCGTCTAGAGGGTACCTTCGGCAGGCAGAGACGATCGACGGCTCCGTGGGGGCCGGTTCTTTGGGGCTGTCCGGAGACGGATGGAGCGGGCTGGCTGCCGTACGCAGGATCCGGGAACGGAGGGGTTGCGGCTCGCCGTGGCTCGCACCCCGGTCAGCCTGTCGATGAACCGCTGCGAATCGGACCGCGCGCATCAGGGGAATCGAGTATCTAAAGTTACTCCCGGGACACGACACTAGAAGCTACCTCAAAAATAGCAGATCACACCCGAGGGCCAGACGCAGGCCGATTCTTGCCATAGCAACCGTCTGCGTTGCATACGGTTGCAAGTTCAACGTCGAAGCACTGGCGTGCTCCTGGGTTTTCGCCCTGTAGCGGTAAATCCAAGCCGCCTGCTTTGCAGTCGGCCGTTGAGGCGAAAGCGCAGCATACACGGCAGGTTGTGAGCATTTCGAGAGGCTTGCAACGCTGCCATTGGGTGTCAGATGCATTTTTTAAGGTGGCTTATAGTAATGTCCCGGTTGCCTTACCCGTGCCGGGATTAATTCGGATTCCAAACGGTTGCTTTTTCACGGCGAACCAACTAAAATCATCGAACGAGAGATGAACCGGTCGTGAAAAAACAACTATCGGGCCGCAAGCCCAGGCGCACGCTGTTTTGGAAAGCGCGGCCTATTCGAGGGTATGGGAGCATTCACAAAAGCCGTGCAGCGCCGGATCACGACCGGTGACGCCATTTTTCAACAGCCTGCTGAATCGAAGATGAAGCAGTCAGCGCACCGTGCGCAGGAGGATTATGAAGCGTTTTGAGTCGATGTCACCCGTTCATTGGCAGGATCGATGACCACCCTGCGCGCGAAGGATCTTCTTAAGTCATACGGAGGCCGCCGGGTGGTGGACGGCGTCAGTCTGGAGGTGGAAAGCGGCGAGGTTGTCGGCCTGCTGGGCCCGAATGGCGCCGGCAAGACCACCTGTTTCTATATGACCATCGGCCTGGTGAAGCCGGAGGGAGGGCACATACTTCTTGACGGAGAAGATATCACGGATTACCCTATGCACGTCCGCGCGCGGCGAGGAGTCGGGTATCTTCCCCAGGAAACGTCGGTGTTTCGCAAGTTGTCGGTCCGTCAGAACATTCTGGCCATTTTAGAGCTTTTTCCTCTGTCCCGCGACGAACAATTCGAACGGGCGGACCAACTCTTGGAGGAACTCGGCATCCGGCACCTTTCCAACCAGATCGCCAACGTGCTCTCCGGCGGCGAGAAGCGCCGGCTGGAGATCTCCCGCGCGCTGTCGACGAACCCGTCGTTCATGCTGCTGGATGAACCCTTCGCGGGAATCGATCCGCTGGCGGTCGCCGACATCAAGAACATCATCGGCCACCTTAAACAGCGCGGCATCGGCATTCTCATTTCGGATCACAACGTCCGGGAGACATTGGGGGTTTGCGACAAGGCGTCGATTATGGTAGACGGTCGCGTGATCGAATGCGGCCCGCCGGAGGCGATCGTGTGCAGCGAGGCGGTCTGCCGCTCCTACCTGGGAGAGGATTTCAAGCTCTGACATGGCCCTGGAACTGCGTCAACAACTGAAGCTCACCCAGCAGCTGATCATGACGCCGCAGCTGCAGATGGCCATCAAACTCCTGCAGCTATCCCGGCTGGAGCTGATGGACACCATTCGCCAGGAGCTTGAAGAAAACCCCGCCCTGGAGGAAGTGATCGAGGCCCCGGGCGACGAGCCCCTGGGCGAGGCCTCCGAGCCTGTGGAAGGCCCCCCGGCCGAGATGCCTCCCAACCAGGAAGTTACCATTCAGGATAAAATCCACGACGATATCGACTGGAGCGGCTTTCTCGAGGACTTCAGCACGCCCTCGCGGGTGACGGTGGAAAGCGAGGACCGGGAGGCCCCCAAATACGAGGCCTTCGTCACGCGAAAGGAATCCCTGAACGACCATCTGCTCTGGCAGTTCCTTATGACCAAGCCGAACCGCGAGGACGAGCAGATCGCCAGCCACATCATCGGCAACCTCAACAAGGACGGCTACCTAGACTTCTCCGTGGAGGAAATTGCGGCCGCGCAAAATACCTCGGCGGAACACGTCGAAAGGGTTCTGACCCTGCTGCAGACCTTCGACCCCATCGGGGTGTGCGCTCGCGACCTTCGGGAGTGCCTGTTGATTCAGGCCCGGTACCTCGGCTTTGACAACACCATCGTGACGGAGATCATCTCCAACCACCTGCCCAACCTGGAGAAGAAAAACTACAAGGCCATCTGCAAGGCGCTCAAGGCCAGCATGGACGAGGTGGTCTCGGCCGTCAATGTCATCCGGGCCATGGAGCCGCGGCCCGGACGGCAGTTCGGCGATGACACCCCGCAGTACATCACGCCCGACATTTATGTCTACAAGATGGACAATGATTTCGTGGTCGTCCTGAACGACGACGGCATGCCCAAGCTACGGGTGAACTCGCTCTTCAAGCGTTCAGTCAGCCGTGGACGGCGCATCACCAACGATGCGGAAGATTACATTCACGACAAGATGCGCTCGGCCGCCTGGCTGATCAAGAGCATTCACCAGCGCCAAAAGACCATCTACAAGGTCATGGAAAGCATCCTGCGCTTCCAGCGGGAGTTCTTCGAAAAAGGCATCGCCCACCTCAAACCGATGGTCTTGCGGGACGTGGCCCAGGATATCGGGATGCATGAATCCACCATCAGTCGAGTCACCACCAATAAATACGCTTACACGCCTCAGGGGATCTTCGAACTCAAGTACTTTTTTAACAGCTCGATCAAGCGTGACGAAGGGGGCGCCATTGCCTCCGCCAGTGTAATGGAAAAAATCCGGCAGATCATCGCCTCCGAGGACCCCAAGCGGCCCCACAGCGATGACAAAATTGCCCAAATGCTGAAGCGGGAGAACATCCATATCGCCCGCCGTACCGTTGCAAAGTACCGTGAGATGATGCGAGTGCTACCGTCCAACAAACGCAAGGAAATTTAGGGAGGTCTTTTTTATGCAGACATCGGTGTCGTTCAAGAACTTAGAACCTTCCGAACATCTCAAGGCATATGTGAGTGAAAAACTGAATCGTTTCGACAAACTGCTAGACAACCCGGCGGAGGCGGGCGTGGTGCTGGTGGTGGAAAAGCACCGCCACATTGCGGAGGTGAATATCATCGGCGACCGGCTGAGCATCAACGGCAAAGAGGAAACCGGTGACATGTACTCCGCCATCGACATGGTTCTCGACAAACTCGAGAAGCAACTCAAGCGCAGCAAGCAGAAGATACGTGAGCGCCGGGCCAGTGCCAAGGGCCAGACCCGCACCATCCGCGAGGAGCCTTCACGGCCGACGGAGGACGACTTCACCCGGGAGGTTAAGATCGAAAGCCCGGAGGTCAAACCCATGGACGTGGAGGAGGCGGTTCTGCAGATGGACCTGAGCGACCAGAGCTTTCTGGTTTTCTCCAATGCCCGATCCTCGCAGATCAACGTGCTCTACCGGCGCAAGGACGGACATTACGGACTGATTCAACCTCGAAGCTAGGCAGCCAACGGCCGCAGGCAGGTCCTCGCCTGCGGCCGTCACGGGTGGGGCCAGGTGGCCATGAAAATTTTGGACGTGCTGCACAAGGAAACAATCATCCCGGACATGAAGTCGCGCACCAAGATAGAGGTGCTCGACGAACTGGTTGCGCCGGTCGCTCGCTTGGCGGCAGTGGACCGCGACGAACTGGTTCACGTGCTTCTCGAGCGGGAACGGCTGGGAAGCACCGGCATCGGCGGCGGCATAGGCATCCCGCACGGCAAGCTCAAACACTTGGATAACCTGATCATCGGGTTTGGGTTGAGCCGCAAGGGAGTTGACTTTGAATCCCTGGACGGCGAGCCGACGCGCATCTTTTTCCTGCTCGTGACCCCTGAAAACTCCACCGGACTGCATCTGAAACTGCTGGCCCGCATCTCGCGTATTCTCAAGAACGAGCCGTTCAAGGAGCGGCTGCTGCAGGCGAACGACAGCAGTGAGATATACAGTATCATCAAGGAGGAGGACGAAGAGTTCTAGAAGTGGTTGCATAACCCTGTCTGGCTCCCGATGGTCCCGCCGCTGGCGGGACTGCGCTTTCGAATCGGCCGGGGCCCTGCGTTCAGGCGTGATCCCGGGTTTTGACACCGCTTCTAACCATCGTGGGTAGCGGTCAGACGTGAAGCATCTGCCCCTTGTGATCATCACCGGTCTTTCCGGATCCGGCAAAAGCACCGCAATTGCGGCGCTGGAGGATGTCGGCTTTTTCTGCGTCGACAACCTGCCGGTGGAATTGTTGCCCAAATTCCTGGAGTTGCCGATCCAAAACGACGCCAAGATGGCCGGAGTCGCGTTCGTTATGGATCTGAGGGAGAAGGGATTTGTGACGCGCTACGAAGCCGTCCTGAGCGAGCTTCGCCAAAAGGGGTTTCGTTTCGAAATCATTTTCCTGGAAGCCGAGGAGAAGGTCCTGGTCCAGCGCTTCAGCGCGACCCGCCGGCAGCATCCCCTGGCCCGAGACCAGGGCCTCGTCGCCGGGATTCGAACCGAGGTGCAGTTGCTGCAACCGTTGCGGGGCGCCGCCGACCATGTCATTGACTCGACCTCCCTCAATGTGCACGAACTGAAGGCCAAAATCAGCGAGGTCGTCAAGAGGCACCGGTCGCTGGGATCCATGCAGATCCACCTGCTCTCGTTCGGATTCAAGTACGGACTTCCGCCGGAGGCGGATTTGCTCGTGGACGTGCGTTTTCTGCTCAATCCCTACTTCGTTCCGGAGCTGAAGCCATTGGACGGCGAGGCGCCGCAGATTCGGGAGTTCGTGCTGAAATCGCCGGAGGCGCGCACCTTCATGGCAAAATACACGGAGCTGATCGACTTTCTGATTCCGTTGTATGAGCGAGAGGGCAAGACCCATCTGAGCATCGCGGTAGGCTGCACGGGTGGCCGACATCGATCGGTTGCGGTCGCCCGTGCGTTGCATGATCATCTCCGCATATCGCGGGGCGGTGTGGAACTGATTCACCGAGACATCAACCAGCCGCAATGAGGTTGGCGGTTTGGGGATTAAGGTTTGGGGGGCCATGATTGGGATCGTCATCGTTACGCACGGCCAGTTGGGCGAGGCGCTCATCGACGCCGCGGAGTTCATTCTGGGCAGCCGACCGCAGGAGGCGGTTTCCGTATCCATCGATCTGAATCAAAACGCGGGTCGGCTGCGGGAAAAAGTGGCCACCGGCATCAAGAAGGTGAGCCGGAATCAGGGGGTGCTGATCCTGACGGACATGTTTGGGGGCACCCCTTCCAACATCAGCTATTCGTTTCTGGAGGAAGGGCGTGTCGAGGTGCTCTCAGGAGTCAACCTACCGATCCTGGTGCACGCTTTGGACAACCGCGGCAAAATGCCGCTGGCCGAGCTGGCGGCCTCCATAGAGATCTTCGGACGAAAAAGCATCACTCTGGCCAGCAGCATTCTGAAGGGCAATAAGCGGAGCTGAGGTTGGCCCGCTGGCATCTCACCCCTGCGGCGCCGGCCGATATCGAGTCACTGACGGCCCTTGAGAGCCGCTGCTTTCGCTGGCCGTGGGGGCGGCTGTCCTTTGAGGGCGAGTTCTCCAGCGGGGACGGCGGCAGCCTCGTCGCCCGGACAGCCTCGTCCGCCGGGCCGGAAGAGGTGATTGCCTATCTCTTCTACCGTTTTATCGTCGATGAGGTTCACATTTTCCGGATTGCGGTGGACCCGGAATGGCGAAGGCAGGGGATCGGCGCCCGGCTGGTCCGGGAGTGCCTGCACACCGCCCGCAGCCGCGGCGTGAACGCCGCCGTGCTGGAGGTCAGGCCTTCGAACGTGGAAGCCATCGAGTTGTACCGCAAATTCGGTTTTCAGGTTGTCGCCACGCGCCCGGGTTATTATTCCGATAGCCGGGAGGATGCACTCATTTTGAAACTGGAGATGAAGAAGGAGGATCTATGACGGTCAAGATCGGTATCAACGGATTTGGTCGAATCGGTCGGCTGCTGTACAGGGCGGCGTTGAAAAACCCAAAGGTGAAGGTGATTGCGATCAACGACCTCACGAACGCCGAGACCATGGCGCACCTGCTCAAGTACGACTCGGTGCACGGTGCCCTGGATGTCAACGTGTCCGCCAAGGGAGACGCGATCGACGTCGGCGGCAAAGCCGTAACCATCAGATCCGTGAGAGATCCGGAAAAAATCGACTGGAAGGAATTGGGGGTCGACATCGTCGCCGAATGCACGGGCCTGTTCACCAAACGGGAAGATGCCGCCAAACACCTTACTGCCGGCGCCCGCAAGGTCATCATCTCCGCTCCGGCCACCAACCCGGACATCACCATCGTCATGGGGGTGAACTCCCATCGCTACGACCCCGGCCAGCACCACATTGTGTCCAATGCCTCCTGCACCACCAACTGCCTGGCGCCGGTGGCGAAAGTCCTGCATGAACATTTCAAAATCAACCGAGGCCTCATGACGACCGTGCATTCCTATACCGGCGACCAGCGGCTGCTCGATTTCCCCCACAAGGACCTGCGCCGGGCCCGGTCGGCGGCCCTTTCGATGGTGCCGACCACCACCGGCGCCGCCAAGGCGGTCGGGCTGGTCATGCCCGAGCTCGCCGGGAAACTGAACGGGCTGGCGGTCCGCGTGCCGACCCCGAACGTTTCCCTCGTGGATCTGGTGACCAGCATCGACAAGCGCGGGGTCACCGTCTCCGAGGTCAACGCCGCCTTGAAGCAGGCCTCAACGGATTCGCTCCAGGGGATCCTCGGCTACAGCGAGGCCCCGCTGGTGTCATCGGATTTCAATGGCTGCGCCCTGTCCTCGATCGTCGACGCGCCCAACACCTATGCGATCGACGACATGGTGAAAGTGCTGGCCTGGTATGACAACGAAACCGGGTACTCCACCCGCATGGTGGATCTAGCAGCCATGATGGGAGAGCAATTGTAATCGCAGGCGGTGTCTGGTTATTGGGTTGTAACACCTAAACGCGAAAAGACATTCCGGTCCAGGCCCCGAGTCGGGCCTTGCCGCAACGTGCAGATGAGGCGCTTATGCCCACGCGAAAACCTTTGATAGCCGGCAATTGGAAAATGTACAAGACCGCAGCCGAAGCCGTCGACTTCGTGCAGCAGTTCCGGCCCCTGATTTCCGGCGCTGGTGCCCGGGAGATCATGATCGCGCCAGCCTTCACGGCGCTCGAAGCGGCCGCGGCCGCGTTGAAAGGAACCGCAGTCGGGCTGGGGGCGCAGGATATATTCTGGGAAACCGAGGGCGCTTTCACCGGCCAGGTGTCGCCGAAGATGCTCAGCGCCGCCGGCTGCCGCTACGTCATCATCGGCCATTCCGAGCGCCGCCAGTTCTTCGGGGAAACCGACGACACGGTTAACCGCAAGATCCGGGCGGCCGTCAAGGCCGGATTAATCCCCGTGATGTGCGTCGGCGAAAGCGAAAAAGAGCGCGAGGCGGGGCTCACCTTGACTGTTCTTGACAAACAGATCAAAGATGGATTAAAAAGTTTTGTTGCGGCAGACTTGGGCTCCCTGGTGATCGCCTATGAGCCCGTGTGGGCCATCGGCACCGGCAAGACGGCCACGGC
>JBLMXM010000233.1:0-3502 GCA_050257775.1 Hyphomicrobiales bacterium | reverse complement strand
CGGGAGGCGTGGCCGAGCTCATGTATGGAGCCAACGGCGTCTATGACGACATGGGCCCGATTCTGGCCAAGAAGATCAATCTGCTGACTCCCCGGTTGGCCGCTCCGGTGATCGAACCGATCAATAAGATCAGGGCAACGGTCATCGGCGCGGGGGCATACTCCTTATCCATATCCGGTTCTTCCGGCTATATGGATGAGAACCTTTCCTTTCCCATCAGAAACGTTCCCGTGATCCGGGTGGATGTCGATCGGTCTCGGTTGCGCGTCGAACATGTGATATCCCAAATCAATGTCTCGTTTCAGAGGTTCGATCTGAACGAAGGGGAGGATATCGCCGCACTGTATTTCAAGGATACGTTCAGGGCTTCTTATCCCGAGCTGGAATTGCTGGCACGATCCATCGAAGCTGCTCTTCCCAACTCTATTTACCGGAAATTACCGATCATCCTGATTTTTGAAAAAGACATCGCCTGCGGCGTGGGAAACGTCATCCGCCGGGAAACGAGCCTGAAAACGAATCTGTTATCACTCGATGAGCTGATCCTCAAAGAAGGAGACTGGATCGATATCGGTGAGCCCCTGGTGGCCGGCCAGGTATTTCCCGTAACGGTAAAGTCTCTTGTTTTCCATGGGAATTAAGAAGGGAAAATTGAAAAATGCACATTTTAACCATTTCCTGGCATCTCAGACGTTTCCCAATTCTAAACATTTCGTTCTAAAACATGGCGCCGAAAACCGAAAAACCTCCGAGGGTGCCGGGCTACGAAGCGCCAGCGGTTCAGAGGGCTTTTGAGCTGCTTGGAATGGTCGCCGATTCCGCGGAGGGATTGGGGATCAGCGAGCTTTCCGCGGCACTGGGCTACAGCAAGGGGACCATCCACGGCATCGTGCAGGCCTTGCTCAAGGCCGGGGTGCTGGATCAGGGCCCTCAGCGCAAGAAGCTGTTTCTCGGCCCCGCCATCGTGGAGCTGGCCTTCAAAAGCCGCAGCTATCAGCGAACCATCCGGCAGGCCCAGCCCCTGCTGGATCAACTGCGCGACCGGGTCGGCCAAACTGTGTTTCTCGGCATGCTGAGCCGGTCGCGGGTGACGATCATCGCCGCGGCCGAAGCTTCAAACCCGCTGAAAATATCCTCGCCGCCGGGAACTTCGCTGCCGGTTCTGGCCGGTGCCTTGGGAAAAGTGTTCCTGGCTCAGCTCGACGATGCAGAGGCGCTCGAGCTGATCCGCCGTTACGGCCTGGCGCGCTATACCCAAAAATCCATTACCGACGGGCAGGCCTATCTGCAGGAGCTTGCCCGGGTCCGCCGGGAAGGATATGCCGTGGACGATGAGGAGTACCTGCCCGGGGTTCGCGCCGTGGCCCTCAATCTCGGGCATCATCGCGGGCTTTCCCTGGCCCTGTGGGCCGTGGGATTCGCCGGGGCCATGGACCGCCAGGCTATGGCCGGAATCGTCCGGGAGGTCCTGGAAACCGCTGAAAGGCTGATGGCTTCGCTCCGCAATGAACAATAAGGCCGAGACATCCTCCCATTGATCTCCTGCCGGCCCGCCTCTTGTGAATTCCGTTTCTGAATCCTGCCCGCGCCATACCCGAAATATAAGCATTCGTTCTGCATAATGAACGCTATTTCAAGCCTCAGTCGCTCACAAAAGAATTCTAATTCAATTAATACGCATTTTTTGCTTGACATGCCGCTTTTTTGCGCTTAAAATTATATTCAAATTCGTTCTTTATAATGAACATTGAGAGGCAACGTTCCATGGCCAAGCAACTCGTCGTAGATCCCGAAAAATGCAATGGTTGCAGAAAATGCGAGATGGTTTGCTCGCTGAGACACCGGGGCATCAGCAACCCGGCACTGTCCCGCATCCGGGTGATCCAATGGGAGAAGGAAAGCTTCTATCTTCCCATGCACTGCCAGCACTGCCAGAATCCACCCTGCCTGGCGGCATGTCCCCAGAAAGCCATCTACCGGGACGAAGAGCTGGACCGCGTGCTGGTCGACTACGATCTCTGCATCGGCTGTAAAATGTGCGTTTCAGCCTGTCCCTTCGGCGTCATGCAATTCAACGAAGAGCGCGGGCAGACTTTCAAATGCGACCTTTGTGGCGGAGATCCTCAGTGCGTCCGTTTCTGCGAGCCCAAAGCCATCACCTATGTCGAAACCGCCAAAATAGAAATGGACCGTATGCGAGCGGCGGCGCTGCGATGTGCGGCGCCCATGCGCCGGCGTGCCGCTTGGTAGAAGCCAAATGACTTCTTTTAAAGTGAACGAGAAATGCAACGGTTGCCTGGCCTGCGTCCAGAATTGTCCGAATCGGGCTCTCGATAACCGGGACCATGCCGGCCAACGCGTCCTGATGCATAACATGGGCTTGTGCGCCCGATGCGGCCAGTGCTGGCGGGTTTGCCCCGAACAGGCCGTGGAATTCAGGCACCTGCTGGAATCGCCCTGGCAGGAGGTGGTGGCCCTAGATCTGACCCCGTGCCGAATTTGCGGAGAGCCCGTGTATACGCCCGATTACGGGGAAAAGGTCTCGGAAAAGCTCCGGATGCCGGTGGAAGCCCTCTGCCCGGAGCATCGCCGGGAAAAGAGCCTGAGTGCCTGGTCCCGGATCAGACCGGCGAGCCCGCCTTCTCCAGGAGGTGCGAAATGATCGTAGGAAATCTCAAACCGATGGAGGAAATCGCCGCTTCGGTAGCCGGGCTCAAGAACGTTCTGGTGGTGGGATGCGGCTCCTGTGTCACGGTCTGCCTTTCCGGGGGAGACCGGGAGGCCCGGCAGCTTGCCGACGAACTGTCCCTGCCCCTCTACTACCCCGATGCCCCGCCTCCTGCCTTCTCCGTGAACGGCATCGTGCGCCAGTGCGAAACAGACCTGGTGAAAACCTATCTGGCGGTGCCGCCGGAAGCCGAGGCGGTTATCTCCCTGGCATGCGGTGCCGGCGTCCAGACCGTGGCCGACGTCTTCTCACCGCTTCCTGTTTTTCCCGCATTGAACACCACCTTTCTAGGCGCCCTGGACGAACCGGGCATCTGGCGGGAGAAATGCCACGGCTGCGGTGACTGCATGCTCTCCCTTACAGGAGGCATCTGCCCCGTGGCCCGCTGCGCCAAGAGTCTGTTCAACGGCCCCTGCGGAGGCTCCCAGGGCGGCAGGTGCGAAGTGCACCCGGAGATTCCCTGCGCCTGGGCCATGATCTATTACCGGCTCAAAGCCCAGAACCGGCTCGATTTTCTCCATAAGGTGAGACCTCCCCGAGACTGGCGTCCGGCGGGAAACACCGGCCCCCGGGCCCGGATCCGCACCGGCATCGCTGGAAGCCCTGGAGACTCGCGTACCCTATCGAATCCAACCCCCTGAGCTCTTTTAAAATCGATGAATCAGGGGAAACTCGACCACCGGCGTCCCCATCCCGGCCTGCTTCAGCGCAAGAGTTGGTCCACACCTCCATCCTCAAAGCAGCCAGCCTATTTCAAGACGGGGCGATCAATTG
>JBLMXM010000232.1:0-6461 GCA_050257775.1 Hyphomicrobiales bacterium | reverse complement strand
TCCTCACCTGGGTTCAGCGTTAGATGTGGGCCTTGAATAATGCATAGGAGCGTTATAGAAAGAAAATTTTGCACAGAGGAATACCATGCCCGCAAATGAAGGCGCAGTCCGGCAAGCCCGCAGCGAGTCGCGTCTAAAAATTGGAATGCCTGCGACGCACACTTCGCGCCGGCGTGCCATTGCCCTCCTGGTGCTGACAGCGCTGCTCTGGAGCACGAGCGGCTTGCTCATCAAGCTCCTGCACTGGCAGCCGGTTTCGATTTTCAGCGCCCGGGGTCTCGTCGCCAGCATGGTGTTTCTGATCTGGCTGCGCAGGCCCCCCCTCCGGATCACCCTTTCCCTGGCCGCCGGCGTTGCCGGCTACATGGGAGCCCAATTTCTTTTCATTTTTTCCACCCGCCTGACCACGGCCGCCAACGCCATTTTTCTGCAGTACACGGCCCCCATCTATGTCCTGCTCCTTGGGGCCTGGTTTTTGCGCGAACGGCCCCTGCTGATCGACTGGATCACGATGGTCGTCATCTTTGCCGGGATGCTGCTTTTCTTCGGGCATGACCTGGCGCTTGAGGGGCTTTACGGGAATCTGGCGGCCATTTTGGGCGGCGTGGCTCTGGCGGTCATGTTCGTCGCCACCCGAGCCCAGAAGGACAGCCACCCGGCCCAGATCTTCCTCATCGGCAGTTGCCTAGGCGGAATGATCGGCCTGCCCTCGCTGCTCCAGGAAACCTGGAACCCGACGGACGTCGCAATCGTCGTTTACCTGGGGATTTTCCAGACCGGCCTGGCTTCGGCGCTCTACTCCATCGCCATCCGGCAGGTTCCGGCGCTCGAGTCCAACCTGATCCTGATGCTGGAGCCGGTCCTCAATCCGCTCTGGGTGTTCCTTTTCATCGGCGAGTCCCCCGACAGCCTGGCTCTGGCGGGTGGCGCGGTGGTGCTCGGTGCGATTGCCGCCCGGGCCGTCGCCGGAGCAAGGTGCATCCAGTGAATCATGCCAGATAGGGGACCAAAATCTCGATTCATGATAACCGAGTCGTGACTGCATATTCTTTCCGATTCGGAAAACCAAGGCTGGAATCGTGCTGAAGAAAGCGGTATAGTAGTTTCAATCGCAACAAATAGGTTTGATCACAGAGCGGGCGAGGTTCTGTCCCGCTTTTTTTTGCCGTCAGGACTCCCGGGAATGTTGACCGAAAATACCAGAGCGATTATCGCCTGGCTGAACGTGTGCCTGATTTGGGGCACAACTTACCTGGCCATTCGCATTGCCGTCGGTCACCTGCCCCCCATGCTTTTTGCGGGCATCCGCTGGATTCTAGCAGGGGCCATCTTCATTTTTTACCTAAGATGGCGGGGCAAGTCGCTGCCAAAGGCAAAGGAGCTTATACACCTGGCGGTCGTAGGCCTGGCCTTGATCGGGTTTGGAAACGGACTGGTGGTGTTTGCCGAGCAATGGATTCCAAGCGGTTTGGCCGCTCTCATGATCACCACGGTGCCGTTTTTCATGGTCGGAATCGAATCTTTTCTGCCGAAGGGCCCGCGGCTGAATGCGACGGTCCTAATGGGCCTGATGATGGGCCTGGCGGGTGTGTGCCTGATTTTTGGGGAGGATATCAAATACCTGGCCGATCCGAACAATCTGGTCGGCGTCTTGGGGCTGCTGGGAGCGGTTATCTTCTGGTCGATAGGCTCGCTCTATTCGAAATACGTCAAAGTCGATGTGCATCCTCTGATGGGGGCCTCCGTTCAAATGCTGATTGCGGGGATCATGCTGAGTGCGATAGGAATCTTCATCGGCGAGCTTCCGCGCCTGAACTTCGAAATCAACGGCCTGCTTTCCCTTGCCTATTTGATCATCATCGGCTCGTTGGTCGGCTACAGCTCCTACATCTATGCCATCGCCAAACTGCCGCTGTCCCTGATTTCAACCTACGCTTACATCAACCCCGTCATCGCGCTACTCTTAGGCTGGATCATCCTGGACGAAAGGCTCAACCTTCAAATAGCAGTGGCTGCCGGGGTGATTATTGCCGGCGTGTTCGTGGTGAAGCAGGGTGCCGCCCGCCTGAAAACGGCCTGACAAGGCCTATGAATCGGAACATAGATCAAGTTCACAGTAAAAAAGAAGGCGCGGGATTCCTTCTCATGCCTCTGGAGCACGAATCGCCTTTCATCAAGATCGCCGTCCTCGAAAACGCGATCAAGGCTCAGCACCTGAGTTCTGTCTTGACTCCGTACGAGAATCTCCCATCGGCTGCGCTCTTATCACGACACGGCTTAAAACGGCCTGTTTTAGCTGCATAAGGGCTGGGGGAAATTTACGGCCTGCAAGATGTCCGACAGCAGGTCCTGGACGCCCTCTCCGAATTGCATCCCAGGCAATCGAGCCGCACGGCCATGAACCTGAAAGATGAAAGCGGAATGATTTTCCCCTGAGTCAGTCCGTGCTGACTTTGGGCGCACCTGCGGGAGCCACGAGGCTTGCCACGACCGATATCAGCAGGATCAGCCCAACGACCCCTAAGGCTATCCCCACCGGGATCTTGTAAACGTCGAGCAGCAGCATCTTTATTCCGATGAGCATGATGATGACGGCGAGCCCGTATTTGAGCAGATGGAAGCGCGCCGCCACATCGGCGAGCAGGAAGTACATCGCCCGGAGGCCGAGGATGGCAAAGATGTTGGAGGTGCAGACGATGAACGGGTCGGTGGTCACCGCAAAGATCGCAGGGATCGAATCGACCGCAAAGATGAGATCGGTCGCTTCCACCAGAACCAGGACCAGAAAAAGGGGGGTGGCGTAACGCAATCCCTCCTGCATTATAAAGAACTTCTCCCCGTGGTGTTTCCGGGTGATCCTCATGTGGCCGCGCATCCAGCGGAGAACCGGGTTTTTGTCCAGGTCCGGCTCTGTCTTGGCAAACAGCAGCATTTTGACACCGGTGAGCAGCAGGAAGAGACCAAACCCGTAAAGCACCCAATGAAACGCCGCGAGCAGCAGTGCACCGACGTAGATGAGCACTGCGCGCATCACTATGGCGCCGATCACACCATAGAGCAGAACCCTCTTTTGGCACTCCGGGGGCACGGCAAAGAAATTGAAAATGGTGATCCATACAAAGACATTGTCAACGGCAAGCGCCTTTTCAATCAGGTAGCCGGTGAGATATTCCAACGCTTTCTGGTCGGCCACCTCCTGCGGATAGAGCCCGTTCAAATACCACCAGAGCCAACCGCAGAAGGCCAGCGCAAGGGCAAGCCATCCCAACGACCAAACCGCCGCCTCCTTCACGTTTACGCGATGGGCCCCCTGGGCTCGGAGGGTCAAAAAGTCAACTGCCAGCGCAACGATGACGAGCAGGGTGAATCCGAAATAGAGAATCGGCGTGCCGGTCGATTCAATAGTCATCCCCTGCTCTCCATGGTTCCGGATGCTTTAGCCTTGGCCTTCTAACCGTATACTTCGACCTTCAAGATGATTAACGCCATGGGCACTTTCCCCTGGCGGACCTACCGGGTTCATGGGGTCATCCAATTCCATGCGCCGACAAAAATGATCGGAGTTTGCTCCAAACTCGTAATTATGGCCAGCGCGCTGTCAAGGTGGGCCGCCTCCGTCGAATTGCGGCAGAAAGCAGACGTCTTTTGGGTCGAGGATAAACCGATCCGGCCCACGGAGGATCGACCGGCCGGCCGAGCGCGCTATGGCCGAGAGCATCCCGCGGAAGAGGATCCGGTGAAACGGCAGGAAGGCGTACCAATAAAGGATGCCGGCCAATCCTCTCGGCAGAAAGCTGGCGGCCAATTGAATTTCACTGCGATTCTGCCCGAGCGGGACAAGGCTGAAATCCAGCAGCGCATCCCCCGGAACCTTCATCTCCGACCAAAAGCGGAGACGCCGCGGCGGGTCTGCCTGGAGCACCCGCCAGAAATCAAATGAATCGCCGGGCTTGAAACCGCTCCGCGACCGCCGGGCGGCGTCCAAGCCCCTGCCCCCGAAGCAGCGGTCGATCCACCCTCGCAGCCGCCACAGCGTGTTGGCGTAATAATAGCCGTATTTCCCCCCCATCCGGCTGAGCGGTTGCCAGAGGTCCTCGGCTGATCCCGCCGCTTCGGCCCGATAGGCGCAGACGAATCGGGTCCCGCCCGCATAGCCGGCGTCCCCGCAAAGAGGCCACTCAAACGGTAGGAGTTTGCCGTCCGCCGACCAGCAGGCCTCAATCTGCTCTTGTTTCACCCGCTCCAGTGCTCGGCGGATGGCCTCTCGGCAAGTCAGCAACTCCTGGGGGATGACCTTGCGGATCCGATCGTCACGGCAGACGGCGTTGCTGGTCAGGCCCTCTGTCAGCGGCAGGGCGATCGCGGTCGGCACCGGGCTGATGAACCGAATCCAGTAGGCGCTCAGGGTGGGCGTGAGCACCGGCACCGGGATGATGACCCGCTTCCGCAGTCCGGTCTCCTCGGTATAGATGTCGAACAGCCGCCGGTAGGTCAGAATATCCGGCCCGCCGATGTCGTAGGTCTCCCCGCTGGTGCTCGGCTGCTCCAGGCAGCCGAGCAGGTAGCCGATCACGTTGCTGATCGCGATCGGCTGGCAGAGCGAGCGCACCCAGCGGGGGGTCGTCATGACCGGCAGGCGCTCGACTAGATAGCGCATGATCTCGAAGGAGGCGCTGCCCGACCCGAGGATCATTGCTGCGCGCAGATCGGTGGTGGGCACCCTACCAGACTGCAGAATGCGAGCCACCTCGATACGCGACGCCAGGTGCTCACTCAGGTTCCCGTGCGTCGCTTCGGCCAGACCCCCCAGATAGATGATGCGCTTGAGGCCTGTCGCCTCCGAGGCCGCCACCATGTTTCGTGCCGCCGCGCGGTCGGCCTCGGCGAATCGGCCTTTCTGAGCGATCATCGAGTGAACCAAGTAGTAGGCGGCATCGCAGCCAGAGCAGGCCTTCTCGACGGATGCAGCATCCAAGACATCGCCCCTGACGAGTTCAAGGCCGGGCTGGCGGGCCCACGGGCGGCAGGCCAGTTTTTCAAGCGAGCGGCCCATGGCCCGGACCGCATAACCTTTCTCGAGCAGCGCAGGGATCAGGCGGCCAGCGACGTAGCCGGTCGCTCCGGTAACCAGGATAAGCCGTTTAAGCTCTATGGAGATAGCCATCATGGGCGCGCCTCCTGCTCAGTCCTAAGAAAGCTCCTTGAGAAACGACATATTGTCGACGGACCCAGCTGGTGTGGCCCGGCCGGGCAACCCTGATGGCGTCGACGCATGACATGCGAATTCATAATAAGAATTCCATCGGTAGCATAAAAATAGTAAAAGAAACATCACCATCCCAAGATTAGGAGGCAGCCTATGCTGGCTGAGATGAAACTGCTGGTAAATGAAAAAAACATATGCGTTCTGGCCACCATCGAGGACAACAAGCCGTACTGCTCGCTCATGGCCTACTCCCCAAATGAAGACTGCACCGAAATCTACATGGCGACCCGCCGATCGACCCGGAAATTCAGGAACCTTTCCAAAAACCCCGCCGTAAGCCTCATGATCGATGCCAGGGAAGAGATCCCCCGCTATGACGCCCGAGCGCTCACCGTCGAGGGGACCTGCACGTGCATTGAAGACCCTTCCAAAAAGCAGCTCGCCCAGTCGCGGCTCCTGTCACGGCACCCCCACCTGAAAGCGTTTCTTTCCCAAATCGACAACGAAATGCTTTGCGTGAGGATCAGGTCCTTGCTGCTGCTCAAGGGGCTGACCGAAGCTCACCATGCCACCGTTGAATAAAGCCGGTCGCCACTTGCTGCACACCGCGCTGGCTATAGCTCTCGACAACTTGATCCGCGATGCCGGCCTTATTGCGCCAGATGGACCGAGCAGACCGATTCGTCGATATCTTTTGCAAGCTGCATTTCCATTATTATTATAAATACTCGTGTCTTGACACAGTTGCGCGTCCTCAACTTCGAACATAACGGGAGAGGAGAATGCCACCCAAGACGGCTTTGATGAAAATTTATGACCATGCGCTGGCGACCATGGAGTTCAGCGTAGCTTGGGGATACGATGGGATCCGGCACACCGACTGCCTGCACGCTCATCGCGTGAATTTCTGGCGGGATATTCTGCCCCCAGGTCTCTGTGAAGCTTTGGTCGAAAAGCCGGACGTTCGCTCTGTGCCTCTGGCGTTCCAGCCGGGCCAGGTGCTGCCACCGCCAAGTTCTGCGTCGGTTTACCGGATACGGCGCGAGGATATCGAAAAAGGACGCTTTCCGGGAATCGAGATCGAGCCGCACTACGGGCGTTTTTACCCGCGAGGAATCCTGAGAGGTGTGCCCGGGGTTTTTCGGGAAAACTTCCAGCCTTTTCGCTGCACGGGTCTGGAACCCGAGCAGATCCTTGCCGACTTCAATCACCCTCTATCGGGAAAGGGGCTGGCTGTCGACGTCACGGTTCAGGA
>JBLMXM010000231.1:0-3226 GCA_050257775.1 Hyphomicrobiales bacterium | reverse complement strand
GGGGGGAGAACGATGAAAACGGATTACAAAACGATCAAGGTCGAGATGCGAGAAGGGGTTGCGCTGTTCGTCATGGACAACCCGCCGGTCAACCAGCTTTCGGAGCATTTTGTCCGGGAGCTGGCCGACGCCGTCCGGGACGGTTTCAGGGATGCCGCGGTCAAGGCCATTGTCCTGACCGGGGCCGGCAAGAATTTCATCGCCGGCGCCGACATCACGCAAATCAAGGACATCCGGACGCGGCCGCAGATCCTGGCGCTGCTCCGGGACAACAACCGTTTTCTCAATTCCATCGAAACCGGCCCGAAACCCGTGATTGCCGCCATCAACGGCAACTGCCTGGGCGGCGGCCTGGAGCTCGCCATGGCCTGCCACTACCGGGTGGCGTCCAAGGGGGTGGACCTCGGCCAGGCCGAGGTGCAGATCGGGCTCATCCCCGGTGCGGGCGGTACCCAGCGGCTGCCGCGGCTGATCGGTCTTCCCAACGCGCTCGATATGATCACGACCGGAAAGCCCGTCACCTCCGAAAAGGCTTTCGAACGGACCCTGGTGGACGAACTGGCCGACCCGGCGCGGCTCGTCGAAGCCGCGGTGAAAGCCGCTCGGCGCTTCGTGTCCGGTCGGCTCAACCTGAAGCTGCGCGCCACCCGCTTCCGGTACGAACGCCTGCCGAGCGCAGCCGAGAAAAAAGCACTGCTGGACTTCGCCAAGCTCATGACGGCCGCCAAGGCCAAGGGCTACATCGCGCCGCTCAAGGCCATCGAGGCCTTCGAAAGCGGGTTGGGCTTCGACTTCGACGCCGACCTGCAGCGAGAGGGTGAACTGTTCGCGGACTGCATGCTTTCCGACGTGGCCCGCAACCTGATCGGGATCTTTCTCAACACGCGCGCCGCCGGGCGGCTGGCGCGCATCGAGGGCCTGAAACCCTCCCCGGTCCGGAAAGCGGCCGTCCTGGGCGGCGGAGTCATGGGGTCCGGCATCGTCCACCTGCTGCTGACCGGCGGCTTCGACGCCGTGCTCTGGGACATCGACGCGGGTGCGCTTCAGAAAGGCCTGGTTTCGGTGCGGGCGACCTTCGATTATCACATTCGAAATAACAAGCTGTCGGCGGCGGAGCTGGAGGATATGATCAAATGCCGGCTGGCCGCCACATCGGCCCTGGAGGATCTCGCCGGCGTCGACCTGGTCATCGAGGCGGTGCTCGAAGATATGAAGGTGAAGCAGGACATCTGGAAGAAGATCGAGGGCATCTGCCGGCCCGGCGCGATCTTCGCCACCAACACCTCGGCCCTGCCGATCACCGAGATGGCATCGGTGCTCAAAGATCCGGGCCGGATGATCGGCCTGCATTTTTTCAACCCGGCCCACCGCATGCAGTTGCTGGAAATCATCTGCGCCCAAAAAACATCCGCGCCGACTCTGGCCGCGAGCGTCGCCTTTGCGCGCAGCATCAAGAAGGTCCCCATCGTCGTCAACGACGGCCCCGGATTCTACGTGTCGCGCCAGCTCAGCGCGCTCATGAGCGGCTCGATTTTTCTCCTGGCGGACGGCGTCGACGGCGCCGCCATCGAAGCCGCCATGGTGGACTTCGGCATGCCCATGGGCCCGGCCGCGCTGTCCGATCTCACGGGGATCGACATCGGCTACCACGTCAACCGGACCTTCGAGAAGCGGCTGGGCGCCCGCTGGGCGGTCCATCCCCTGACCGAGGCGATCTACAAGACCGGCTGCTACGGGCGCAAGACCGGCTCCGGCTACATGGACTACAGCGGCCCCACGCCGGTGCCCAACCCCACGGTTGCCGCGGTCATCCAGGCCTACCTGCAGGAACACCGCATCCAGCCGAAAAAGATCTCCCCGCAGGAGATCATCGATCTCATGCTGGCCGCCGGCATCAACGAAGCCGCCTACATGATGGAGGAGGGGGTCTGCGACCGGCCGCCGGACATGGACCTGGCCATGATCTACGGCACGGGCTTCCCGCCCTATCGCGGCGGAATTCTGCGTTATGCCGACCGATGGGGCTTGAAAAACGTCTATCGGAAGCTGGTCGAGCTGGAAAAGCAATACGGGGTTCACTTCAAGTCCGCGCGGCGGATCGCCGAGATGGCGGAGGCCGGTAAAAGCTTTTACACGGATTGATCGGCCGTGACCGCAACTCGATTCTGAATGGAGTTTTGGCAACGGATACAGGAGGCTTTCCATGAGAGAAGTTGTGATAGCAGGGTACCTGAGGACGGCGTTGTCCCGTTCGCGGCCCAACGAACCGGCGCGGGACTGGTTCTGCCGCATGCGGGCCGACGAGCTGCTCGCCAAGCTTCTGCCCGAGGTGATCCGGCGAACGGGCATCCAGGCGGAGGAAGTCGATGATTTCCTGGTCGGCTGCGCCACGGCCGTCGCCGAGCAGTGGTCCTACGGCGGACGGATCCCCATCTTCATGGCCAACCTCCCGGCGCGCATTGCGGCCAAGTCCATCGACCAGCAGTGCGGATCGTCCATGGCCGCCGTGCAGATCGGTTTCATGGAAATAGCCATGAACTTTGCCGACATCGTGCTGGTGGGCGGCATGGAGCACATGACGCGGGTGCCGATGGGCATGCCCCAGGTCGAGCGGGGGGTGATCTCCCCGAACATGACTCTCTTCCTCAATCCCGAGTACCAGCACTGGGACATGATGACCTCCATGACCATGGGATTGACGGCCGAAAAACTCCGTTCCCAGACCCGGGTCTCCCGCGAGGAAATGGACCGCTGGGGCGTGCGTTCGCATCGGCTCGCCTGCCAGGCCCGCGCCGCGGGTTTTTTCGATGGAGAGATCCTTCCGGTCGACGCACCACAGGCCGACGGAAGCGTCCTCCGGGTGGACCGGGATCAATCCGTGCGCGATGACGTCACCTACGAGGGCATGGTTGAGTTGAAGCCCGCTTTCAAGAAGGACGGCGTCATCACCGCCGGAAACGCTTCCCCGCTGAATGCCGGCGCCGCCGCGATGGTGCTCATGTCCCGGGAAACTGCAAAAAAGAAGGGAATCACGCCGCTCGCCACCGTCCGATCCGTCGGGTTTGCCGGGGTGGACCCCACCGTCATGGGCGCGGGGCCGGTTCCGGCCAGCCGCATGGCGCTGGAAAAAGCCGCACTCCCAGCCGCAGCGATCGACTACTGGGAAATCAACGAGGCGTTTTGCGTGGTCGCCCTCCACTGCATCCGGGAGCTCGGCATCGATCCG
>JBLMXM010000230.1:0-2990 GCA_050257775.1 Hyphomicrobiales bacterium | reverse complement strand
CCAGAAGAGCCTCCACCAGAGGAAACGACAGCATGTCCTGGAAGCCTGCCGGGATTGCCATCTTGTTCATGTGTTTCTCCTTCCCCGCGATATGCCGCGTTCGTCATTCCCGCGAAAGCGGCAATCCAAATGAAGCTGCCGGATTCCGGGTCAAGCCCGGAATGACCGTCGATACCGCCTACTTGCAGCGGCGTAGGTCATCGGGCCGCTAGGTATGAATTCTATTCCCGTGTGACGGCGGTCAGGTTCATTGTCACCAGGACGCCGGGCTTCGGGAGCTCGTTTACCCCGATCACGGTTCGCGCGGGACGGTGGCTGCCCATCTTCTCGACATAGGCGCGGTTCATCTCTTCGAAGTCCTGCATGCTCTTGAGGAAAACATTCACGTGCACGACATGGCCCAGGCTCGAGCCGACGGACTCCAGCATGACTCGAAAAGACTCGAGGATCTGCCTGGCCTGCGAGTATATGTCCGGCCCGGCCAGCCGGCCCGTTGCCGGGTTGACCCCGGCAGTCCCCCCGATGCTCACAAACGGCCCGACCCTGGCGATGTGATTGTACGGCCCGATCGGGGTGGGAGTGCCGGGCGGGGTGGATGTCTCGACCGTGTAAGCCATGCCGTTTCTCCAGTTGATGGGTCCGCGTTTTTTGAATCCATTTGAGATGAAAAACAGTATGGCATGAGGTTGCCGATGGCAAGATGAAAGGCCAAGCTTGCAATTCATGATCTTATTACGCCAGGAAATATATCAGCATCGCCGGAAGGAAAATTCACCCGTCTGCGTGCGTCCGTGCGGGTCTGTGCCTGAATAGATTCTTCTCTGTTGATTCTCTCCAACAGACGTGGATATAATCCGATAACGACCGTATCCTTCCTGTTCCGCCAACCGTCCCTCCCACCCCCAAGGAGGTGTCCATGATCGACCAAAGCCTGCTTTCTCAATTCGGGTTCTTTGCGGATCTGCCGGTGCGCATACTGGCAGACGTTGCAGAGGAGTCCCAGCTGATGAGTTTTGAGCCTTCCACGGTGATTTACCGGCCCGGGGATGTGGCCGACATGCTTTACGGGATCGTCGAAGGCGAGGTCGAGTTGAGCCTGGAGGTTCTCGAAAAGGATCTCGAGGCGGAGGTCGAGTTCGAGGAAGCCGTTCGCCTTCGGATGAGGGAAAAGGCCTCGCAGATTGCGGTGGACACGGCCCGGCCGGGTCACGTGGTCGGTTGGTCGGCGCTGACCGGAAAGCGACGGCGCACCGTCACGGCGACATGCAGCCTGCCGACGAAGGCCGTTGCCATCCCGACCCCGGACCTGATCGCCATGTGCGAAGGCAATCACACGCTGGGCTACGTGTTGATGAAACGCCTTGCCGACATCATCCTGAAGCGCCTGGACAACCGCAACAAGCGCCTGATCGAGGTATGGGTGGAAACCTTCGGCGTCTCGAAGGTCGCCCCGTAGCCCGGGGACAAGGGCAAGAAATCCTTTTATCTTCCCCTGCGGGAATGGGGAACGATCTTGCCTAACCTCTTGAAACACCAGTTGACCCGCAAGGTTCTGATCATCTCTATTACGTAATAATCTTGTCGGGTTAGCCGGATCGTGGTATTCTAGTCCTGTACTCGCGCCGAAATTCGCGCCCAAGGTTTCGCCGGCTGTTCGTTTTTCTCAATTGCATAGACGTGACGCAGCAACGGGTTCCCCTATGCCGATGACACGCAGTTTTCGCCACATCGTTCTTCCTGCTTTGGCGCCGGCCGCATTCTTCCTGGTCGCAGCCACTCCGGTCGAAGTCCTGGGATGCTTTAAGCGCGGTCTGTTGGCCCTGGCGATCGCAATGATCAGCGTGATTTCCGGCCTTATCGTTGCGGTCAATGGGGGCTTGCGCCGAAGGCGGGGCGATGCCAATGCACCCTGGTGGGCGCTCAGCGCGCTGATCCTGGCAATCCCGCCTGCCGCGTTGCTCGTCTTGGCATGAAAGGTTGGAATGCCTCGGGTGAGGGCCCGATGCGGCTTGGCGGAGAGAAGTGGCGAAACCTGCTATCTTCGAGACGGCTTCAAGATAAATCGGACCTGCAATATCAATACGCCATCAGGTACTTCAGCCCGGTGGCGTAACAGGCTTTCCCCTCGACAGACATTGGCTTCGACCAACGAACCTCCGCCAGCGCCATGGAGCGAAGCCCATCATTTGCGGAAGACCCCCACGAATCACCGGTCATTCGGACCACCAGGATCGTTCCCGCTTTAACGTGCTCTTTCAATTCAGCACCGAAACCGGCCGAGCAGCAGTTCTTGAGCTTGCCTTCAATGGACGCCTCGCTGTTCAAGGAAACATATCGTTTGCAAGCGATGGATGTATTGATATCACGACGGGGGTTGGATCTTTTATCCATGACAGCCTCCTGGTTGCAGAAATAAATGCTGTCAGAACAATTTATTAGAATAGATAGCTTTTCGGTTGGAATTGGTTTCTCAACCTCCCTGGAAAAATTTTGGAGCCAATGACTTCAACGGGTTAGAGTTGATGGAATGGGTTATGAAACCAACTGGGGTAGGCCTTGAAAATTCTGTTACTTCAATAGCTTATGCAATATTTATGCTAAATAGGGTAGAATAAATTTTTTATAGTTTATACAGTATGTTATAACAAATTGGATCGACAGACGAATTATGGCCAGCTTCCCAATTGTCAAATAATTGGCAAGAACTCCTGACCCAGGAAGCCTATGACCGTCCGTTTTAGCAGGCTGTTGAAAAACTGGGCCTGAAACCATGATCCGGCGTTGCGCGGCTCTGGTAAATGCTCACATATTACCGAATATGCTGCGCTTTCCAAATCGCCACGCGCCTTGGCTGACGGCCTGATGCTTGTTTTTCAACAGCCTGTTAGATATTCGAGCTGAGCATTGAATTTCATTCATCCGACGAAATCCGGGCAATGCCCGTTAATCGGCCTAATTAAACTTCAGCCGCTGCCGATAAATCTTCAGAA
>JBLMXM010000229.1:0-35532 GCA_050257775.1 Hyphomicrobiales bacterium | reverse complement strand
GCGAGGTTGGGGCCGGCGACGGGATTGCGCATCGTCCAGTGGTTGCACGGGAGGAGGATGATTTCGCGGTCCCCATCCCGGAGGCTGTCATACCAATCGAGTACGGTCAGGTTTCTCAGCCCCACCTCGTCGAGGAGGCCCTCATATCCCGGCGGGCAGATGACATGCGTGCCGGTCGGCAGCTGCACCAGGGAGTCGGTGTCGAGGTGGTCGTAGTGGCCGTGGGTGATCAACACGTGGTCTGGAGGAGGGATGTCGGCGGGCGGGAAGGTGAGCGGCGTGTAATCCCGCATGAACCAGAAGGGGCTGGCGAACACCGGATCCAGCATCATCCGACATCCGGCATCCTGAAGCATCAGGCTGGCATGTTTAACGTAGGTGACGGAAAGGCTGTCCGGAACTCGTAGCGGACCCCAGTCGATGGACAACGGCACAACGGGCTGTTGGGCTAATTCGTCCTGGAAGCGGTTGCGGTGAAACAGCTTCCAGGACAGCACTTGGAACAGCCGCCCCGATCGGTCGAGGCCGAGCGGATTGAGAAATCGGCCGTCGCCATGGTGCTCCTTGCGGAGGGCTATTTCGCGCAGGCTTCGACCGTTCAAAGGCCGGTAGTTCAGCGAAAGCGGCTCCTGAGAATCTGTGAGAGCGGCCTGCGCCCAGCACGGCAGGGCGTTCGCTACCAGCGAGGCTTTCAGCAGGTTGAAAAGCGTATTTATAAACCGGCGCCGGTTCATGGTCGAAAGCTCATTGCCCGGGGATAGGCAGGCGCCGCACTCAGCGGCGTCAGATAGCCAATGATAAGCACTGGCGCCGGGATGCCAAGCGAGGCAGACAGGCTCCCTGAAAGAGGAAAGCGGGTTTAAAGCGTCAGGTCACGCCCGAGGGCAAAGCGTCCAGCCCATTTAGAGCGGAGCGTGCACGTCGGCACCTGAGGATTTAAAGGGGTTGGTTCAACTCGCCGGCGACGGGCATGCGCCGAGCTGCAGAGAGCCCCAAATTCAAGGCGCGCGAGCGCCGCGGCGTGAGGCGTACTGATAGTACGCCGCAGCGCCGGCGGCGCGATGCACAACGCAGAAGTTGGGGCTCTCTGCAACTCGGCTTACCATTCGGAAGTGAGCTTGCGCGACACCTTGCTCCAGTTGGCGCTCAGTTTCGAGACCGCATCGAGGCCGATGTCGAGGTGCGTGTCCATGTATTTGGCATACACTTCCTCCGACAACTTCTTGTCCTTGATGCCCCGGCGCTGAAGCGGCATGTCCGAGACCAGCATGATGGAGCCGATGGGAACCTCATAGCGGTAGGCCACGGTGAAGAGCGTGGCCAACTCCATTTCGATGGCCAGGATGCGGTGGCTGCGCAGGGATTCCACGAAATTCTCATCGAATTCCCACAGCCGGCGGTCCGTGGTGTGGACGATGCCGCAGTGCGGGGTAAAACCCAGCTTGCGCACGGCGCCGATGCAGTAGAGATTGACCGAAGAGGCCGGAATGGCCGGAAACTCCGGCGGCATATAGTGGCGACTGGTGCCTTCTCCCCGGATGGCTGCCGACGGCACCAAAAAATCGCCCCGGTCCAGGATGTCGTCGATGCCGCCGCACATGCCTAGCATGATGACGGACTTCAAGTTGTCGAGATAGGCCAGGCAGTTGATCACCAGGGCAGCCTGGGGCGAGCCGATGCCGAAATCGACCATGGTGCAGTTGAGGTCCTTGGCGTTGACGATCCGAAAATTGCCTTCGGAGAACTTGCCCTTGGTTTTTTCCTGGAACCTCTGGATGTAGCGTTTGAAGTTGGTGATCAGGATGTGGTCGCAAAACTCGTCCAAGGCGCAATTGGTGTAGCGTTCCAAGGTCTGCCGGATGTATTCGTGCTCTTTCAGTGACATGCGGGTCTCCTCACATGGGATACTTGCGCGCGAGCCGTTCCAGTTCCGCCAGGTACTGCTTCTGGTAAGCGAGCCCTGTTTGCCTGCGCATATCCCTGGCAGTCGAGGCGATGAGCGGGCGGATGTCGACACCGTTCGGATTCATGTGCTGGTCGTTGGCGCGATCGATGACCAGGACGCAATAATAGGTGGTCAGCAGCCGCATCCGGGAATCGCGGCGCAGAAGGTAGCTTCGGCCGCCGTAGGTATCCAGCAGGTAGCTCGCGTAGGCATACATCGTCGGAAGCGAGGGCCGGCCCTTCAGTTGGTCCGAGGAACCGGTGTACCAGAGGTAGAATACCCGCATGGCGGATTCCATGACGTCCTGTTCATTCGCGAGAATCTCGGCCGCGAGCTGGACGCGCTTCTTGCCGAGCACCCGGAAAAAATAAGAGACGTTCTTCAGCATCTCGTACAGGGACTCGGTTTCGCCGGCGACCTTGGGGGGATGGGCCGACAGCGCTTCCAGGGCGCTTAGATACTGCTGATAGGTGCCGCCCTCGAGCTCATAGGCCTTCACATACTCGCGCGAGTCGAGGTAGCTGAAAAACGCCATGACCCGCCGCTCGATCTCCTCGGGAGTCAGCGACTTCTCTCCGGCCGGGGGCTGGGGGCCGAAGACCTCCGCCGCCTTTTCCTCGGATGGTTTTTCGCCCTGAGAGGTCTCGAGTTCTTTTTCCAGTTCGGTCACCTTGCGGGACAGATCATCCGCCCGCTGCTTCCACTCCTGGGTCTCCTGCTTGCGTGCCGTCTCAAGCCGCCCCTCGTGCCAGTCCTTCAGCAGGATCCAGAGGAAAATGCCGATGACAACCAGAACCAGAACCACCATGATGGTCTGGTAATTGCGCTCCTTTTGCATGAGTCACCTCCTGAACGATTTCCTCCAGCAGGCTGTTGAAAAACCGCGCCTGAGGCCTTGATCCGGGGTTGCGCGTCTCTGGTAAATGCTCACATATGATTCAATATGCTGCGCTTTCCCAATCGACGCCCGCCTGGGCTGACAGCCTGACGCTTGATTTTCAACAGCCTGCTAGCGCTCCTCCGGCACCGCTTCTTCCGGCGGTTCCACGTGAACCACGACGTCGACCACCTCATCCATATCTCGGATGAGCCGAGCCTCCACGTCCTTGGCGATGTCGTGGCCTTCACGGACCGTGAGGCCGCCGTTAACGACGATGTGCAAGTCGGCCTGGATGCTGGTGCCGATGAATCGTGTGCGGATGTCGTGGACCTGTAGAACATCCGGGTTGGCGCAGGCGATGTCCCGGATTCGCCGCCGCGTTTCTGCCGGGGCGCCCACATCGATGAGCTCCTTGAGGCTCGGCCAGGTGATCTTGTACGCCGCATGCAGGATGAACATCGCGACCACCACGGCGCCCACATGATCGAGGAACGTCCAGGACGGCAGCAGAATGGCTCCGGTCACGGCCATGACCACCGGCACGGAGCTGAAAGCGTCCGTGCGGTAGTGCCAGGCGGTGGCGACCACCGCAACGCTTTTGATCCGGCGGCCGATTCCCAGCGTCCAGCGATACAGGATTTCCTTGCCGATGATGGTCGTCAGGGCCGCAACAGCCGCGATCCAGCTCGGTGGCTTCCCGTGCTCGTCATGCAGGGTCGCAATGGACTGCCACCCGATCCCGACGGCGGCCGCCACGAGCGACACGCCGATGAACACCGCCACCAGGGTTTCCATGCGCCCGTGCCCGAACGGATGGGTGTCGTCCGGGGGGCGTGACCAGAACCGTGAGGCGGCATACACCAGTATGACGGTGAACACATCCAGGAGGGCCTCGATGCCGTCGGCGGTGACCGCCTGGCTGTTGCCGTATATACCGGCGGACAGCTTGAAGACCGCCAAGGCTATATTGACCGCGATTCCAATCCAGGTGACCCTTCGGATCAACTGCTCCGGCAGGGGATGGGTTTGCGGCGAGGCGACATCCTCGATAAGCAGGTGATCGGTCATCGGGCTCCTGGGCAGCGTTGGCGTCTCCAGCAACCTCTTCAAAGTAACGGCTTTCTCAAAAATCGTCACTCCGGCAAAACCCGGATCATGTCCGGGGCAGATACCGGAGTCCGGGTCAACTATAATGATCCGAGGTTGCCGGATTCCGGCTCCCTGCCTTCGCAAAGTCAAGTTTCGCTGGAATGACAGAGAACACTAAAGTCAGACTGTTCACACGGCAACCGAGGCCGTCAGGATTTACTATAGCCGACGTTTTTATTTGCTTCAATGTTTTTCGCCTCTGCCGGCATGGCTGCCAGTGCGAATCGGAGAGAGCTCGCCCGGGGCGGCTTGACAGGGCATGGCTTCTATTGTAGCACCGATGCCGGGTGACGGATCTTCGTGACCTTCTTAAGATTAGCACATTTAAACGGCGGAGAAATACCCATCGCCGGGTTCAGGTGAGAATGAAGAAACGGCCGGGAATGCGGATTTCCCTGATCGTCGCCATGTCTCAAAACCGGGTTATCGGACGGGCCGGATCGATCCCCTGGAAAATTCCGGGTGAGCAGAAGCTGTTCAAGCGCATCACTCTCGGTCACAGCCTGATCATGGGGCGCAAGACCCACGAAGACATCGGGCGACCGCTGCCCGAACGGCTCAACATCGTAGTCAGCCGCCGCAAGGATTACAGCCCTACCGGATGCCTCGTAGCGGATAGCCTGGCAGCGGCCCTGGACCTCTGCCCGGCGGGTGAAACCGAGGCCTTTGTCATCGGCGGCGGGCAGCTGTTCCGGGAAGCGCTGCCGTTGGCAGACCGCATCTACCTCACCCTGATTTCCGCGGCGGTGCCGGGAGATACGTACTTCCCGGAATTCTCGGGGGAGTTCGCACTCACGGCATGCGAACACTTTAGCGGGCCCCAGCCGTACGCCTTGCACATATACGACCGGATAAGCGCCCGCCCCGCGTAGTACAGGAGGATTCATATGAATGACGCGACCCCTTCCTACGGATGGAATCCGGACATGCCCCTTCCCCTTCAGGACAAGCTGAAAGAGGACCTGAAGCTGGCGATGCGCACGCGGCACGACACGCTGAAGAACACCATCCGCCAGATTATGTCGGAGTTTTTCAAGCTCACGGTGCCGGTCGTTCTGGAGGGTGGGAAAAAATCTACGCGGCCGAAGAAGCCCGATGAGATCACCAGCGACGACGTCATCGGGATCATCCAGGGTCTGATCAAGTCCGAGCACATCCTGCTCGAGGCCAAGAAAGAGTCTACTTCCGAATATCTTCAGATCCTTGAAACCTACCTGCCCCAGCAGGTATCGCGGGAGGAGATCGTCGCCTGGATCAAGGCCAATATCGACTTCGGCCAGTACAAGAACAAGATGCAGGCCATGGGCGTTATCATGAAACATTTCGGGAAAACCGCCGACGGCAAGCTGGTCAACCAGATTCTGAAGGAATGGTCGTGAGCGCCATGCGAACGAAGCCCCCCCCAACTGCCCGCATCCGGATCTGGCACCGTATGCGCCGTGGATGGACCCTGTTGCTCATCGGATTGCTCGCCACGGGCGCGGCTGTCCCGGCCCACGGCCGTAGCCCGTCGCTGGCGACCGCCACGAAAAGCTTCCTGTGGGCCGTCGAGGCAGGCTCCAACCCGGTGTTCCTGCTGGGCTCCATTCATTTCCTGCGACCGGATGACTATCCGTTGCCGCCAGCCATCGATGCGGCCTATGAGGCCAGTCGGACCGTGGTCTTTGAAACCGATATCGGCCGCATGCAGGACCCTCGCGTGCAGGCCCGCATGCTGGAACTGGGGACGTTGCCCCCGGGTCAAAACGTTTTTACAACCCTCGACCCCGAGACCCGGCGCAAACTGGAGCGCAAGCTGGCGGAAGCCGGCCTGCCGGCCGAACTCATCGCCGGGATGAAACCCTGGTTGATCGCCTTGACCCTTTCCAGCCTTGAATTCATGCGCCTGGGATTCGACCCGGGCCTCGGCGTGGACATGCACTTCTATCAGCGCGCCCGAGAGGACGGCAAGCGGACCGGTGAGCTGGAAACCGTCGAGCAGCAAGTGCAGATCCTATCCGGCATGGATACCCGGGCGCAGAAGATCTTCCTGAACCAGACCCTTGAGGAGTTGGAAGACGTCCCCCGGATGGCCTCCGACATGCTCAGATTCTGGATCAGCGGCCAGACCGAAGCGCTCCGCCGGCTGCTGTTCAAGAACATCGATCAGTACCCGGATCTGCGGGAACGGATGCTGAACCGGCGCAACCAGGCCTGGCTCGAAAAAATCGAGGGTCTGATCCGGCAGGATGAAGCCGCCCTTGTGATTGTCGGCGCCATGCACCTGATCGGGCCGGGCAGCCTGGTTGAGCTGTTGCAGATGAAGGGTTACCGCGTGGAACAACGATAGAACCGTTTCCCGCAACTGGACAAACAGGCATCAAACCGCTAAGATGCCATCGACTGCGAGACCAACGCGAGAATGAAAGGTCGTAAGATGATTTATATCGGCAAATTCCTGCACACCACGAACCAGCAGGAAAAAAACGAGTCCAAGCGACGGCACGGCGAATTCAGTCTCCTGGTTTCGGCGGAGGATAAAAAGACCGCCCTTGAGAAGTTCAAGGGCCGCATTGCCGAGGTCCGGGCTTCGACGGATTTTTTTGAAGGCCACTCGCAAATTTATCTGCTGCATATCCTGGAAATGGAGGATATTCCCCGGGATAAGGCGCGGCTTTTCAATTTCCAGTCCATTGTCGGCGACCCTGCCATGCCCAGAATCAGCTGCCAGGCACCCTCGGCGGACAGTGACGGGTGCAGAATATTGGACTGGCAGGAAAACCGGCCGGGTATCGATGGGCAGGCCGCCATTCCGTTCCTGAGTTTTGCCAAATGATAATCCAACGCTGCTTGGAAAAGCGGCGGGGAGCGACCGTAGAATTTCTGCTGAAAGAGTCGGTGGCCATCCGATGTTAACCGTTAATTAACATATGTTGATGCCATATAAATACGTGCGATCAAATTAAGACTCCAATAGACTGTCCATCCGTCTCGCCCCAGTTCTTCCCACCGGTATCATACCGCTAATTTTCGGCATTATCCTGCCAGGTTGGCTTGTATTCCGGTATTTCGTTTCAAATTTTATCTGATGCCTCTTTCCTGAGAACACATTCGCTTGCTTCCCTGGTACATAACTTGCTGGAGCAGTGTTCGGAGTTTCAGGATTCCTGTTACCCGGATCCGACCTCCATCTCCTTGCGAACCGGCCATCGAGGTCGAGCTGAAAAGCATAAATCTAAACTGTTGGGAGGAATAGATGAAGATTGCCAAGGTCGCACGGTCCCTGCTTCTGACCCTGTGGCTCTCGATTCCTGCTGCGTACGACGTTCTCGCCAACCCTAGCCCGGCCGAGGGAGAACCGTCTCCAGGCCGGGAAATGGCGCAGCAGGCGACCAAGGGGGCCAAGCGGTGGATCACCACGGACCATTCCAAGCACGAGGTCCTCAAACAGCCGTTCGCTTCGGGACCCGAGGTGACCAAGGCCTGCCTGAGTTGCCATTCGGAGGCCGCCGCGCAGATCCACAAGACCATCCACTGGACCTGGATCGACGCCGCTTCCCCCCAGGGCAAGCCGATGGGCAAGGGAGCGTTGACGGTCAATAACTATTGCATCAGCATCCACAGTAACGAACCGCGCTGCACCTCCTGCCACATCGGCTACGGCTGGAAGGACAAGAGCTTCGATTTCACCGACGCCACCAAGGTGGACTGCCTGGTCTGCCACGAGCAAACCGGTACGTACAAGAAGTTCCCGGCGGGCGCGGGTAACCCCGTGAAGGAGCCCATCCTCTTCCCGGGTGACGGCGTTCAGTACCTGCCGCCCGAATGGAACAAGGTGGCCCAGAGCGTAGGGAGGCCCACCCGCGAGAACTGCGGCGTCTGCCATTTCTACGGCGGGGGCGGGGACATGGTGAAGCACGGCGACCTGGACTCCTCCATGACCAAGCCGAACAAGGCCCTGGACGTGCACATGGGGGTCGACGGCAAGAATTTCGACTGCACGCGCTGCCACACCACGACCGCCCACCAGGTGGCCGGCCGCATCTACGCGACCCCGGCCTCCATGGAGCGCAAGACCCTGGCGCAGGACGACCTGACCGCCCGGATCACCTGCGAGTCCTGCCACACCGCCACTCCTCACAAACCAGGGGTGAAGGCGAACGACCACACGGACAAGGTGGCCTGCCAGGCCTGCCACATCCCGGAATTCGCCCGGGCGCTTCCCACCAAGATGCGCTGGGACTGGTCAACAGCCGGCCAGAAGAAGGACGGCAAGCCCTTCAAGCAGAAGGGCACCCTGGGGACCCCCGTGTACGACACCCAGAAGGGTAATTTTACCTGGGATAAAAACGTAAAACCCCAGTACTTCTGGTACAACGGCAGCATCGATGCCGTGTCCCTCAAGGATCCGATCGACCCGACGAAGCCCGTGGCGCTCAACTGGCCCGTGGGCCGCTCGGACGACCCCAAGGCTAGGATCGCCCCCTTCAAGGTCCACACGGGCAAGCAGCCTTACGACACGGTCAACAAGACCATGCTCGTTCCCCACTTGTTCGGGCCCCCGGACTCCGACGCCTACTGGGCGAAGTATGACTGGAAGCTGGCCTTGGAAAGCGGCATGAAAAAGGCCGGGCTGCCTTTCAGCGGCCAGTTCGATTTCGTTGAGACCAGCTACGTCTTCCCGACCACCCACATGGTGGCGCCGAAGGAGAAGTCCGTTAGCTGCAATGAATGCCACACCCGGGACGGCGGCCGACTGGCGAAGATCACCGGCGTCTACCTGCCCGGCCGCGACGGCAACACGGTCATCGAAGTCCTGGGATGGGCGGCTGTGCTCGGCTCCCTGGCGGGTGTCCTGCTGCATGCGCTCGGCCGCGCGGTCAGCCGCCGCAGGAAGGAGGGTTGATCCATGAATGTGAACGACAATACCTGCAAAATGGTGAATATCTATCTCTACAGCCGCTACGAGCGATTCTGGCACTGGCTGCAGAGTGCGCTGATCGTGCTATTGCTGGTCACAGGCTTTGAGGCCAACGGCCTTTACACCCTTTTCGGCTTCAAAGCCGCGGTGGAGATTCATAACTTCGTCGGCATCACCTGGCTGATCGCTTTCGCGTTCTTTGTCTTCTGGGTGTTCACGACCGGCGAGTGGCGGCAGTATATCCCGACTACGAAGAAGATGGTGCTGGTGGTCCGGTATTACATGTACGGGATCTTCCGGGGTGAGCCGCACCCGGTCCCCAAGCGCAAGGACGCCAAGCACAACCCCCTGCAGCGGCTGGTGTACCTGAGCCTGGCCGCATTCCTGCTGCCGGTCCAGATGCTGACCGGGTTTCTGTACTGGAGCTACAACTCCTGGAACGCCTGGGGGCTCGGCGGGCTTTCCCTCCGGGTGGTGTCCGCGGTCCACCTGGCCGGCGGCTTTGCCATCCTCTCCTTTCTCATCGTGCACTTTTACATGATCACCACCGGCCGCAGTCTCACCGCCCACACCCGCGCCATGATCTGCGGCTGGGAGGAAATCGAGGACCGCGAAGCCATAGAAGACTGGGAAATCAAGGCTCGGGTCAAGACCGCCTCCTGAAGTCCCTCCCTCCCGCCCGGGGCTCCTTGCGTTTCAGCCGAAACCGAGGAGCCCTTCCTTTTAGCGGCGCCGGGCCCGTTTGGACCCGTGGAACAAAATGATTATATTATGTATGTGCTTGGCGGGGAGCACGAGATTCGGAAGCTCAGCCCCGTAAGCATGACCGCCAATAGGAGGTGAAGTCCATGAGCCTCGAGCATCCTAGCAACGAGCGTCAGATCATTCAGCATGCCCTCGAATGGTATCTGAGCGAATTAAGGGAAGAAATTGCAAAAACTGAAAAATACGACATGCGCATGAAATTGCATGGCGAAGAGGATGTTTTGAATCGGTACATTGTCCAGCTGAAATCACCGGAGCAGGTTTGCATTTCACCCCACTGAACCGCTCCGATCCGTTATCTTTTTTCCAACAGGACTTGACAGCCAGGATAACTATTTTAGTTTTTGGTCAGGATCGCTGGAAACGGTGATCCAGGGAAGAGGTTGGGAAGCTGAGGTGGAAGGGATGAGTCATCATCCCTGCCAGAATAAAGCCTATACCCAACCGCTTCCTGAATCCGATATGCCCGGGCGGCTTCCCGAGAGTGAAGGAGGTCGCCCGTTTTATTTGCCGGAGTAATAGATGACCAAAGCGATCGTTCCCAAAGCGTGGGAAAGGATGGCGGGGAAAATGCTTTGTGACCTTTCCCTGACGAAGCCGATCGACAGTCCGAGCACCAATGCCGCCAAGAAGCATTCAGCGGTTGTGTTGGCTTGAAAACCATGGCGAAGGTAGTCCGGGTAAAGCAAAAGGCAAACCAGGAATGCCGAATATAACGACGCCGAAACAAGGGAAGGAAAAGATAAAAACGAGCGGCTGCTGCTTTGGATAGTATTGGGGCTGACCAATATCCCGTGAGTCAAGCCGCGGAACAAGAGTTCGGAGGCTAACGGAACGGTTACAATAAGATAAATTCCACGTTCAAGAGTGCTCAGCACCCCCATGCCCTTGTATGGAAAATAAATCCCGATTCCAATTACGGTGAAACACACGAACGGCAATAAGATCCACCAGTTTTTGCCCGCGGGAGTCGCAATTCCAAACTGCCAAGGCCGTTTGTGGGCAAGAATGCTCAGGCACAAGGCCGTAAGGAAAATCAAGATTACAAAAAACATGAAGTCCGTTTTCGCTAATAGGTCACCTGCGGTCGTATGGCCAAGCCAGAATCGGGGAAGAAGGTATGAGGTGCATACGGCTGAAATGCCGATGATGGCGCTGGTTGTGACCAGGCTGCGGGTTAGGGCAATCACTTTGCTGCCGGGTCCGGGTTTCTGAAACGCTTCACGGCACGCTTTGGCGATTTGCTTCGGCTTTAATCGGGTGCCGTTGCTTCCGCGCGGAGAGCCGCCGATGTCGGCCGAACCACCCCACGTGTTGCCGTCCGCGCGACCCCGGACCGCCGGGTCCCTGAAATTTAGAATGTTATACACGGCATTCAGGTCCCCCGGCATGAAGGGGTCCCAGATGCGCATGGTGTAGGTTCCTTCTTCCTTCTTGAGGATGACCAGCCCCAGACTTTCACCGTACAACCTGTTCAGATAGGGTTCTAACTCGTAGATACCCAGCTGAGTTTCAACTACCACGGCGATGCGGTTATTGCCGATTTCAACACGAGCCAACTCGCGCACATCTTTAAGGTCGTCCAGTTCCTCCGACTTGTAGATGATCCGGTCCACCTTATGCAATATCAGGGCGGTGTGCTCCAGAAAATCGGTTTCCTTCCAGGTTCCCTTGCTTTTTGAATCAACCTCCTCCGCTCTTAGATAATCTATCATTTTTTTGGTTTTCATCATAAGCTTGGGCGGCAGGCCGCTTAAGTGCGTCATCTCCAGTCCGTGTGAATCGATGATGCCTTCCAGACGGACCAGCGCACATAAACGGGCCAGTCCCCCGAATTCCTTCTGCTGGACCCGCACATGATTCAGGATCAACCAAATTGCCAGAATGGCGTCCAAGTCAGGTTCGTTTGCAAAGACTCTCCAGTCCCGGGCGCGCAGGTCCATGCCTTTCAAAATCATCACCAGGACCTGTTCGCAGGTTGCGAGCGTGAACGGCCGCGCACATCCCTCGTGGTGGTCGAAATTATAGATTTGCTTTTCGAGGTCCATGAAGGGTTCGCACCGGGCGGCACCGTCAAGAAAAATCGTGCAGGCAGGAGCCTTGCGTGCGGCTGAGCATGAGAGGGCCAAACCCGGCTCAACCTGAACGCCGATATTAGGGGCCTCCAGGCAGAGCAGGATTCTCTGGTGATCGCTCTCCTTTATCTTGTAACGCTCGGGCAGGTTCCCAATAGGAGATAAATTATTCTTGGATTCATCTTCCAATGAGCCGTTGTTGCCCGGGTAGTTCTTGTCGTTCAAAAGGCACCTCATTCCATCGCGAAACGGACTATATGGATGAATTCGTGCTTTTCAAGCAGCCCCGGAGTCCGTTATAAGTGGCGATAATTATGTCTAAAACGATTTTCTACCCGAAAACTGGTCGGCCTGCCCGTGTTTTTGGAAGCGACCGGCTGGCTTATTCGTTCGGCTTCATCTGCCGGAGATGACGTAAGTGGGATAATAGAACCGGGCCCGGATTCTGGTTCCCAACCGGCAATAAGCTCACCGTCTGATCGGTGGCGACTCGAGGTAAACGCGGTTTATGAATGCAAAGCCCGGTGTGGGTCTTCTGAAAAAAGTCGCAAAGGATTTCACCGGCTATTTTCGCGGCGGCATACTCGCCCATGTCCGGCGGAAGTTCTTCAACCGCAGCCGAGGATGGATAAAATATTTTTTGCAGACTGGCTGGCGCGGCCGCCACGGCTTGAACGGTGCGGAGGAAACCGGTGACATAATACTCGCAAAAGTCGGCAAATCGCCGTGACGAGAATTTGCCTCTGCTCGCTCCGAAAATAGATGGTGTGGCGAAATAATATAGATACAGGGGATTCATGGAACGATTCGCGACCTTGCCCAGCAGTTCTCCTGGCGGCTCTAACACATTCAATTGGAAACAATCCGCCTTGGCGCCGTGAGAAACAATATCTTGGACAATGCGTTTTGCATCCTCCTCCCCGTGGCAATACGTTATGATGACTTCCGCCCCTCCTGCGGCCAGAAGCTTGGCAACGACTTCCCCCAGACCGCGGGAACCTCCGATGATCAATGCTCGCTGTTCCGAAAATTCGCCCGCTTCAACCTCATGGCGGAGCTCTGCGAATGCGGCCTGTGCCTGAGGCGCCGGCCGAAAAAAGGCCTTAATCTGTCCCCGCATTCCGGGAGCTTCAACATCCATTAACAGCAGACGCAGTCGCCGGTTGCCGCCAGCAGCATGATAACTCAGTTCCGGAACCCCGGCGCGGCCCGGGAAAAATTCCAGATTCAAACCCGAGTAGATCGAGTGCAGTCCAGGGCATTCCATGCCGACCAATCGAGTTGTGGCTAAGAGTGCGGTCACCTGCAGGGGCGGCACCAGTCGCATGAGGTTGGGGAAAAGCGCGGCGGCCAGCTCTGTGTCCAGATAGAGAGGCAGCATCCCCGATGCGCTTGCCGCCTCATCGAAAGAGCGTTCCCGGCATTCTGCCGGCTCGTGAAGCGCTCTCGGGAAAACGTCCGTCCAATACGAATCTAAAGGAACCCATCCAACCTAGATCCAAATGACCGGTGCCTCGTCGATCTCAAGCCGTATTTCGATCTGGCGATCATGTTGATTCGAAATAATGCAATTGACCGTCCGGCCTAGCCCTATCCCGGTCTGGAAATCAGCTCTGACCGTCCTGAGCTCCAAAGCTTGCATGCCGGTTCTCAGGGCCTCATCCACACCCCACAACAAGGCATGCAGGCCGTGAACGACTGGCTGCCCGAACAGGAGACGCCGGGCTGTCGTGGGATTCATGTGCAGGGGATTAGAGTCCCCGGAGAGCCTTGCAAAGGCAAGCTGGTCGTCGGATGTGAAAGTGCGCGCGCTCATCGTTCGTTGTAAATTTTCACACAAGCTCAATATGCTCGGGGGGAGGAAAGGGATGCCCGACATTCCGGATAAAAAGCTCACCTTGCTGATGAAAGCGAGGATCTAAGCTTTTGAAAAAATCAAAACACGGTTTATTCTTGGTTGTGGGGATGTAGCGGGCGTACACCTCTTCCACTTCCAATGCTTGCGCGTAGCGAATCGCCGTGAACAGCATGGACTCTTCTATCTTTCGCCCCAGCACGCGGCAGCTTAGAATAAAATCCACGATTTGAGCTTTTCGGTCTTGGATTTCCAGGCTCACGATCCCCGTCAGGCCGGCATCGCCGAATTTATCCGAGACCCGCAACGTCCAAAGCTTGCGCTGTTTCTGTGCGGCCCATTCCATGAGCTCTGCCTCGGACATGCGTCGGGTGGAGAGGTTCATCTGATTGGTTTTGTTCAGCAGCTGTGCCGCTCTTTGCAGATTGGCGGAATGAAGCTCCTCAACCTGCACGCGAATGGCCAACTGTCGCAGCCATTCCTCCAACGACCGGACCGATGTTTTCAATTCCTGGCGTTGGTTCTCGGAAAGGTACAGGGCGGTCCGGGACAGGTCTTCCCGGCTGAGGGAAGGCATCTCGAAACACCGGAGGCTCAGCAGGGATGATGGATAATACAAGGGGTCGTTCGGCCAATCCGGGACCAGAACCTCCGGCAGGCTCTCCCTGACCCGTGCGCGTTCAGCGGGATTGTCGTCGATGAACACGGCAGACTGAGGGCCCAGATTCAAAGTGGTCATCAACTCTATGATGTTTTGGACTTTGTCCTGCCAATTAATTCGCCATCCGGCGAAGTCTTCCAGGGTGAGGACCATTTCCGGATGATTCCGAATCGCCTCCAATGCGGCCGGTTCCTCGTTCTTGCTTGCGATGGCCAGAAGGATCCCCCTGTTTTTCATGGATTTCAGGGCGCGCTGGAAATCGACATAGGCCTCCCCAAGGTGATGATGCCCCCCCAAGACGAGATTCTCCCAGCCGACGTCGCCAACGACGCCCCCCCAGATCGTGTCGTCCAGGTCGATGATGATCAGTTTTCGGGCATACCCGAGCATTCCGCGCAGGGCCGCTTTGATGTCCTGAATAGCCTCCTTGAAGACCTCATGGCCGAACGGGATTTTACCCAGATACCACAGCTTGGGATTGTAGGCGGTCATCCCTGCCCGCTCAATCCATTTGTGAGCGTTCAGAACATGGATGTTGGAGATTTTGTCCAGATTCTCGGCCAGCCGCAGGTTCATCCGCATGAGGGTGTTCGTCAGCCCGAGTTCAGTCTTCATGTCCAGCACCCCGAAGACGCTCCGATGCGACGGTAGCACCCAGGAAGGAACAAATGCGTACCTCACACGTTCACTCATGTCTCTAAGCAGCTCGCCAAATTCATCCACCTCTTGAAGCACCCTGCCCAGGGGTACCTGTTCATAGTTGAGCAGCGCCTTGAAAGCGGGGATGACCCCCTGGGGCTGGGTCCAAATCACGGCCGCGTCCGGCGTGTCTTGCCAATGCGGCGCGGTGCGGTCTAACAGGGCCGGGACGGGTTGCCCCAGTGGGGCGGCAACGGGCTTCAGGTTGGGTAATTCAGGGTCGTTGGCGACGTAGCCGGTGAAGTTCTGCAGGTTGAAATCAGAGACCAGAACGCATGTATAGGGATGCTTATCCATCACGTTGTTCATCCAGCAGCAGGTGGATGTAATCGGCCAGAGACCCGACGGTTCGGAATACCCCATCGAGCTGGGACATGGCGCGGTCATCGGTCAGCAGAATGGGTCTGCCGAGCGCCTGGGCCGTCTTTTGCTCCGTCAGGACGATCAAATTGATCAATTCGGCCGAATCCAGTTTCCCGGAATCGCCTGATAGAGGCGTCTCCAGGTCTTTCTTCAGATGCTCCTCCTTCGGCCGCAGCTGGTTGAGTTCATCGAGCACGGTGAAAAGCACTTGTGTAATTTTTTCCTTCACGACCGTATGTCTTCTCCGCCACCCGGAAGAACCATCAATAAAACGCGAAATCTCCGTCTCCGCCCTGCAATCGGCAGCCCGCAATGGGGAGGTCTGCAAACGCCTTGGATAGAAAAAATCCTCTGGACACCGATTTCGTGGACCAACAGGGACAGCGCAGGCCTGAAACGCTCTTGACCAGATCTTCATCATACAGGATGAGGGTGCTTACGTCCATTACCAGGGCGTGATAGACCGCCGCGGCAGCGACGTAAGGCGCGTGTCCGCTTTCGAAGTGGGCATATACGATTCTCATGCGGTCATTGCGTACGCTCAGCATCAAAAAACCCACCAATCCAATGCTCTGTTCAAACACCTTGATGCCTAGGTAATTAAACCGGGCGGATATGGACGAAAAAAAATACCGCCGGCTAGTCGAATCTTTTTGCGGTGCCGATACGACCCAGGGATAGGTCATGATCCAGTTGAGGTCTGCCTTGCCTTTTCGGGTCAGGTCATGCTGGTGGTGTTGTTCGATGAAGCGACCGGTCTCTTCATCTATGGAGGAAACATACTCAAAGCTCAGGCGCCGGCGGACCTCGTTGCGCCGCTCCCAGAAGATACGCCTGAGATTCACGATTTCATCCAGCACCCCGTCGGCGACTTTAAACCCAACCCGGAGAATTTTCATCTGCGGAAACTCCCGGAGGATGGCCGCGGCCCAATTGAAGCGAAACCGCATCTCAAGACCCCTTAACGGGCTTAAAGCCATAAATCTTTGCGACGCATGGAGAATTTTCCTCGCTTGCTTGGATCCTCCCGACACACCCAGTCGCTCGCGATAGGCGTTTAATGCCTTATAAAGCAGGATGGCGCCCACCCCTCGGGTTGCCATGCCGGGATCAACCCACCAACCGGTCAACCAGCCTACTTTGTGATCTGCGCTGTTAAAGAAGATCGTATCCGGAAGAATCCCGAGATAGCCGACCACCTGTTTATTCCGGTAAGCAACCAGCAAGACCGGATCATCCTTTTGCGCCCGGGGGTTATGGCAGAATGACAAGGCTTTTTGTTTGGTTATGGGGAGAGTTTCGGCAAGCCAGAAATCCTGGGATTGGAGAGCGAGTTCCAGATCGGCGACGGTAAACGTTCTAAATTCCATTACGCCTTGATTTGTTGTGTGGATTTGACTCGCCGCTTTCGGCGGCAACGGTTTGTTTTCTTTGAAATATTAGGCGATTAAATTGCTTTCTGGGAAGCCTACTATAGCTCAAATGAAATGGGTGTCAATCTGGAAGTGCCTGCTTGCTCAGAAACGGGTGGGGCAGGGATCAGAGGATCAAGGGGCTTTCTCTATACATTCTCGGTCTCGACCTGTTACCGGTCGGGCAACTGTCGGTGAATGGGTGAGATTCGATGGACGGGTCTGATATCCATGCCGAAACCGGCTCCGGCAAGGGGGGGGGCTTATGGCTTGTCAGATTCCCGCAGTCATCAAAGCCTGGATAATTTCTTTTGGTGAGCATCCCTTGCTGAGATACCAGAATGCACCAGCCTGGTAGGCTGCCTTTGCAAAGGAGTTCCCGTCGTGCATAGACAAGATGATGACCCTGACCTGCGGGAATTTGGATCTAATGATTGAGGTTGCATCAATGCCGTCAACGCCCGGCATGCTGATATCCATGAGGACCACATCCGGTCTGTACTTTTCGACGGCCCGGACGGCAGCAAGTCCGTCTTCTGCCTCAGCAACGACCTGCAGGTTGACCTTTTGTTGAAGGAGGTTGCAAATGGTCTTTCGATAAAGAGCGCTGTCGTCCGCAACGACAACACGAAGAACTGCAGCGGTCATAAGGGCACTCCGCGGGAAATCCCCCGCCAGGAAGCCTCCTAACAGAAATCTAACTTTGACCTCAATGGGGTGAATCCTGTATTTGTCGTGTCGGAGGGGAGATCGATCGGAGGAATAAGCGACATCACGATTGATGGAAATATCCGACAAATATAAGGTGCAGACAGTATTGTTCCAAGTAACTGTATAAGGTAAAAGGGAGGTGTCAAGATTCACCTTACCAAGTGAGGCTTTTGATGGATGACACCTTCAATAAGCATTTTCCCTGGGCCTGGAAAGACCCACTGGAATTATGCGGCAGTTTTTTCCGATATCTGATCGAGGACAGCCGCGATTTAGACCAACATCGGGAATTTCTTCGAGAACTGGTCAGAAAATACGGGGCCGACTGGGTCTGGAAAAATAGGAGTCGGCTCGTAGCCTTGGCGGCATCCCTGATTACCACCCCGTCATTGAACTGAATAGGGCCTGAAACTTCAGGCTTTGGAGTGCCCGGGGTGAGCCCTCCCGTGAAGTTCAATTCCTATCCCCTCCTTGATTCTGCCGGCTAAGGTGCTTATGAGTGACCATTCCACTCAACCCTCACAAGAGGAGGTTGCCATTGACTGTCCGGGTAGCCTCGAGAAATACCCTGTAGGCTGGACTGACCCGTTGGAGCTTTATGGGGAATACATTCATGATCTCAAGTCCTTTGGCTGCAATATGGAGATTGAGCGCAAAACATTAAAGGGGCTGATCGAAAAACACGGTGCAAAATGGGTATGGTGCAACCGGCACAAATTGGTTCCGGTTGCAAAAGGTCACAGAGAATATGCGCGCGAGTGAAGGGTTGGATTCGCGACCTTTGTATCTAACGCTGCTCCCATAGGCTGAGAGGGTGTTTCTCGGAGAAAAAAACCTGCGGCGCAAAAACCATTGACTGAACTACAAGGCAGGCGATTCGCACATGTTCGCCATAGCATCGATGTGTTCTTTTTGTCCCTGGTACAGCCGGGTCATTTCAATCAGAATCCCCGCGATCTGGGCCAGCGCCTGTACAAAATTGACATCATCCAGCGTGAATTCCCATTTCTCGGCCGTGTAGACACGGATGGCGCCGATGGCCTCATCGCCTATCATGATCGGCACGGACAAAATGGACGCGATCCCCTCTTTTTTGGCGGCCTCGGGGTACTGAATCCGCGGGTCATCGCTGACATCGTAAACCGCGATGGGCCCATCCTTCAGGGAATCAGCGATAGACCGCAACGTGCTGACCGGTCCCTTCTTCAAGTATGCCGCGCTTAAGCCGGTAGAAGCCGCGATCTCTAATTTCTTGGACTTACGATTGATCAGAAATAACGTGCACCCCTTGATTTCGAGTGCCGATTTGATGCTTTCCACCGTGGTCCGGATGATCTCTTCCGGGTTTTTCGACTTGGAGAGAGTCCTGGATACCTTGATTAACGTATCATAATTGACCCTGAGGTTTCTCATCTTGGCCTCCTTGTTCCGGTAGGTTCACTGCGGTCAGTGCCAGCCGGCCGCAGCGATTTGCTCAACCGGTGAAATCCGTTTTTACCATGCCGACCGCCTCTCTGGTCATAAGGTTGGGCGGAAATCCCGGATGCGAGAGGTAAGTTCGAAACGAGTATCGGTGAGGCCCGAGCCGCTCAGCGAAATCAGCGTCTGGTTCAGCTCCGATGGAGTGGGGAGGAGAGCATTTATTTAAACTTATACCAGAGCCTGTCGGGAAAAATCAATCAGGATTTCTTAGAGGCCAGGATGATATTACAAGGTTGCCCAAACCTGGATGAGAGACTGAACGCTTGAATAGGATTGATTTACGACCACGCCCTGCGGCGCCTGCCCCAACAGTGGTGCAAGAACTTGTCCCCCCCTTTGGTTTTGCCCTTTTTTTAAGGCCCTATCAACCGCCGGATATCATCTTTAGATGTTCTTGGACGGCATCCTCGATTGTGAAATCGGGTGCCCAGCCGAGCTCTTTGCGGGCCGCGCTATCGTCGTAGGACACCGGGTAGGGAGAGAGCCTCTCGCCGCCTTCCGTTAAGTGCACCCGGGCTTGCGGGCGATATTTTTGAGCGATAGTCACTACATCCCGAATCGAGTGAACCCCGCCGGAGATATTGAAGATCCGTTGTTTCAGGGCGGGCCGATCCCAGATCAACAAGATCGCCTTTACGGCATCCTTAACGTAAAGCCAGTCGCCTCTTTCTTCCGGGTTCGGGACCGTGATTACCTCTCCCCGCGCGATCGCATCCAGAATCAGAGAAGAATACAGGGCGGTGATGCCGGTGGTGCGACCCGGGCCGAACACCCATGTGAATCGCAGAGCGCAGGTGTCCATACCGTGCTTGCGGGCATACCAGGTCAGCAGGTGCTCGGACGCAAGCTTCGTCTGGCCGTAGACCGTTTCAGGGTTTTTGGCAGCGTCATCTTGCACCGGTTCGGTTGCATCTCGGCCGTAAACAGAGATTGAGCTGACCATGAAAAACTTTTTGGCCTTCAGGACCCTTGCCGCATCCAACAGTACCTGGGTCGACTCGAAGTTGACCCTGAATCCGCGCACAGGGTTCTCCTCGCATGGCCCGGCGAGGATCGCACCCAGATGGAAAACCCCTTCAGGGCGGCAGCTCATCATGGCCCGGTAGAGATCGGATGAAGACCCGAGGTCGCCTCGCAGGTAGCTGATCCGGTTCATCACCGATTTAATTGACTTGGGTTCGGGGGCCAGGTCGAAGACGACCACCTCGTCGCCTCTGTCTAAGAGCCGTGGGATGAGGTAAGATCCGATAAAACCGGCTCCCCCGGTTACAAGTACCCGCATAACTAATCTCCCTTTGATGAAAACCGCGTCACTGCCTTGGTTTATCCGACTTCCGAAGACCGCAGCTTCTGAAATTCCTCGCGGACGACCTTCTCGATCCTCGCGCGGATCTTGATGAATTCTGACGACGTCTTGGTGGCGGCGTCCCGTGGGTAGGGTAGATCAATCGGTATGACCTCGCGGATGCGGCCCGGGCGTGCCGCCATGATGACGACGCGAGTGGAGAGGAAAGCGGCCTCCTCGACCCCATGGGTGACGAAAACCACCGTCTTGCGCTCCTTCTCCAGAATTTGCAGGAGCGCTTCCTGCATGAAGTGCCGAGTCTGGGCATCCAGCGCGCCAAACGGTTCGTCCATCAAGAGAACCTGCGGGTTGACCGCATACGAGCGGGCTATGGCCACCCGTTGTTTCATTCCGCCCGAGAGTTCCTTGGGGTAGGAATCCTTGAAGTGACTGAGGTTCACCAGACTGATAAAGTGGTCGGATATTCGCTCGATTTCCTCGGCTGTCCTGCGGTTGGCAGCCAGCCGGAGGCCGAATTGAACGTTTTCCTTAACCGTCAGCCAAGGGAAGACGGCATATTGTTGGAAAACAACGCCGCGGTCCGGACCGGGTCCGGTGATCCGATTTCCGTCCATGTATACCGCTCCTGCGGTCGGTTCCAGGAAACCGGCTATCGTGTTCAGCAGCGTCGTTTTTCCGCATCCGGAAGGGCCAAGCAGGCAGATGAACTCGCCGGGCGCGATGGTAAAGTTCACATCGCGCAGGGCCTCGAAATTACCGGCATCGCTGCTGTAAGTCAATCCCACGTGCTCGATGACGATCCCCTTTTCCATGAATGCTCCCCGGGCCGCTGTCACGAGAAAATCAATTGGACAATTTTTCCTGCCACTTGGTTGCCCGCCGTTCAATCGATTTCACGGCGGCATCCATCGCCAGCGAGATGGCGCCGATCAAGATGATCCCCAGGACCAGCGGCGGCATTTGAAAGAAATTTTGAGCCTCCACCATCATAGCACCGATGCCGCGTTGAGCAGCGATGAGCTCAGCCGCAACCAGGGTGGCCCAGCATACTCCTAAAGAAACCCGGCAGGCGGTGATGATGTGCGGCACCAGTTGGGGAAGAATGATCTTGCGAAACATCTCCATGTTGGTGGCGCCCAGGGTCCGCGCCGCACGAACGTAAATGGGGTCCAGCGAAACCAGAGCTTGATAGATGACGACCAAGGCCGGGAAGAAGGAGGCGTAGCTCAGGACGATGATTTTGGAGGTCTCGCCGATCCCGAAGAAAATGATCATCAACGGGATTAGGGCGATCGGCGGGAGCGCCCTGAAGAAATTGATGGCGGGGTCGACCAGCAGGCGCACCACCCTGAACCAGCCGATCAGGAACCCGAAGACCACCGCCAGGACGATTCCAATGCTGAAACTGATCAGGACCCGCAGAAAACTGGCGTACATGTGCTGCTGAAGGCTTCCGTCCCGGAACTGGGCGACAGCGGACCGGGCCACGGCGTCGATCGACGGGAAAAGCTTGGGGTTGATCAGCCCGGTCGCTCGGCAGGCTTCCCAGATCAGCATCAGAAGCACAAAAGACGTGACGAAGTAGACCCGCCGTTCGATCTGCTCGCGTCTTTGCTTTCTTTTCACTCGTTCGTCGGTACTCGGGCTTTCTTCGGCCATAAGGCTCTCCATTGCCAAGTCAATTACATCCGCTGAGTCATTAGAGCGCCCCCGGCTGCGGGCAGGACGGTTACGTCCCCACCCGCAGCCGGCTAAATTACTTTTTTACAACTTCGAGATAAAGTTTTGGGTTGAAAAACTCTTTGGGGTCCACCCAGTTGCCTATCGAGCCGATCTCGACGAAGACTTGTTCCACTTGGCCGATCCACTTGGCCACCGTTCCATCCTCGTACAATTTGACCCATGCCTGGGAGGTCTCGCATTTTTCCGCCTGCCAGCTTGCCTGGATGTCGGAGAAGGGTATGTTGCTGTAAGACTTTTCATGGATCAGTTTAAGAGATTCTTCCGGTTTGCCCAGCAACTCATCATTGGCTTTCGCCCAGGCCTTGATGATTTTCTTGAGGACGTCCTGGCGTTCATCATAATATTTGTTGGCTGCGACCCAGCCTCCTATGATGGCGGCCTGCGGATAAAATTCCTTGGCCGAGGAAAGCATCACGGCGCCCGGAACCTTGTCTCGGATCTGGACCTGGAACGGCGCCCACGTGCAGACAAACGGCGTCGCTCCGGCTATGAATGCGGACACCGCGCCTGCCATGTCCATACTGACGAGCTCGATGTCCTTGTTGGAATCCATCCCATTGGCTTTGAGGGCCGTATGCAGGAAGACGTGGGCCGTAGTCCCCTTGACGGTCGTCACCTTTTTCCCCTTGATGTCCTTAATGCTCTTAGCCCCGGTCTCGGGGCGGGCGAACAGCATGGCCGTGTCGTACTCGATGTCGTTGATCAGGAAGATCTTGCCCACCCCGCGCGAGGGGAAGTTGGAGATGACGGCACCCATGATCGCCACATCCACGCTGCCCCCGCTGAGGGCCTGCATCAACGGCACCCCGGAGGTGAACACGACGGGTTCCAGCTCCAGATCCTGCTCTTTAAAGTATCCTTTGTGAATCCCCAGCCACATCTGACCGTCCACTGCGAGAGTGTGCAGATAGCCCACTTTAACCTTCTCGACGGCGTGACCGCATGGAACAAAGGAAAAAAAGAACACCCCGATCAACAAGCCCATGGTGATTCTCAAAATTTTCATGATTCCCTCCCTTTCCGCGTTGGTTTAGGCTACCTCTAGTGATTGCGGCGACGGCCGCCGCGGGATCTATCCGTCGCATTTGTCCCAAACCCGGAGAAAGCTCTGCCACATGGCTGACGTGTCGCTCGCTCCGAGCCCCTGGCTCTGTGCGATTTCGTTGATCAGTTCCACCGTCCGGCCCAATATCGGCGGGGCGCCGCCTGCCTTCGCCATTTGGATGCCCAGCCTGACGTCCTTTATCAGGAGGTCGACCGTGAACGTCGGGTTGTCGTAGTTGCCCGAGGCGACCCTTCCGCCGAGTTCCTTGAAGAGGTTGCTGACCGTTCCGGCCTGGCTGGCGGTAATCGTGTCATAAAGGAGTTTCGGTTCGATCCCGATTCGCGAGGCTATGGCCATCATCTCGGCCGTCATGGCGTTGATGGCGCCGAACATCATCTGGTTCAGCAGCTTGATCTTGTGGCCGGACCCGGACGGTCCGACATGCAGAACGTGGGCTGCAAATTGGCTCAAGGCGGGCTTACATTGGTCAATATCCTCTCTGCGGCCGCCCGCGGGCAATGCCCACTGGCCAACGGTGACCGGTCTGCCCAGAACGGGAGCATCCACATATCCGACGCCCCTCGCGAGGGCTGATGCGGCCATTTCGGTGGTAGTGGCGGGGTCAATGGTGCTCATGTCGACAATCACCGACCCGGAGGCCGCCGAGGACAGCAGCCCTTCCGGTCCGGACACGCAGTGTTTCACATCATCGGGTCCCGGCAGCAGCATGAGTATGATCTTGGTCCTTTCCGCCACTTCCCTGGGGCTGCCGGCCACCGAAGCCCCGAGCACCCTGGCCTTTTCGACGCAAACCGGATTGGCATCATATACCAGCAACCCGTACCCGCCGCTTAAGATTTTCTGGGCGACCGTCCGCCCCATCACCCCGACCCCGATCAATCCGATAGTTTCCATGCAGCAGCTCCGTGCCATATCATGCTAGGTTTCGTTACTCTGCAACTTTCTACACGATTTTCTGATGATGAGACTTGTGTCCAGGCAGTAATGCTGTGCCTGGAGATCTCCAGTCTTAGCCATGTCCAGGATGACCTTGACGGCCAGTCGGCCGATCTCATAGGCCGGAACCCTTACCGTCGTCAGCGGCGGGTTGCAGTATGCGGCGATATCGATGTCGTCGAAGCCGGCAATAGACACGTTCCCCGGAACGCTGAGTCCCATGTCGCGCGCAGCCGCCATCGCCCCCATCGCCAAGGTGTCGCTGGCTGCCAGCACCGCCGTGGGTCTTTCCGGCATGGCCATCAGGCGCGCCATGGCTTCCTTGCCGTCGACCAGCGTGGGTTCCTTCTCGATGATCATCCGCGAATGATGCGGTATGCGGTAGTCTTTCAAGGCCGACAAAAAGCCGTCCAGGCGGCGCCGGACCCGGTCCACCTTCGAATAGGGTCCGATGATCAGACCGATGCGCCGATGTCGGAGACTGATGAGGTACTCGGTTATGGAGTAGGTCGCCTTAAAGTTGTCGAAGCCGACATAGCTCAAGCCGGGGTCATCCAGCTTGTCCCAGATCACGACGCAGGGCATTCCGTTTTGGACCAGCCGCTTGATCGATGCCTGCAGGCCCTTAAGGAAGCCCGTCAAAATGATACCCGCCGGGCGTCGTTCCTGAAACTGAGAGATCAGGGCGGACTCCGTTTCGGGATCGTATTTGCTGCTGCCCGCCATGATGGAAAAATTGTTCTCCTGGGCCGCCTCTTGGATGGCCAGGAGCGAAGTCGAAAACACGAGGCTTTTCGTGGTCGGGATAATGACGCCGATCATGGAAGAGCGCTTGCGGGACAAGTCCCCGGCGGTGGCATTGTAGACGTAGTCCGACTTCTCCATCGCCCGCGTGATCCGCTCGCGCGTGTCTTTCCGAACCAGATGGGGGGAGTGCAGGGCCCGGGAAACCGTTGCGGGCGAGACACCGGCCAGTTTTGAAATTTCCTGCATGGTGACTTTTGCCATGGTCGCACAGACTCCTGTCCGGATGCACCGCGACCGCGTCGCTCACGGCCGCGTCCCCCTGCCGGCCGCACCGACCGCCCGGACTAAAAAAGGGTTTGACCGGTGAGCTTGTCGAAAATATGAGCCGTTTCCATCCGGACGGCAAACTCCACCATCTCGCCGGTTTTTAACCGCGTGTGGGGGTCCAGTCGAGCTACCAGTGAGTGGTCTACAACCCGCGCGTGCACGATTTTTTCCGAGCCGGCGCTTTCGACCACGCGCACGACGGCCTTGAAATTGTCCCGGCACCCCGCTTGGCCGGGATCCTGGGTCAAAGAGATATGCTCCGGCCGAATCCCCAACACGGCATCACGGCCGGCGTATGCCTGCACCAGCGCCTGTTTTCCCGCCGGGATCCTGAGACGCAGCCCATCTGCTGCGGCACACAGCCTACGGCCGTCCGGGACGATCCGGCAATCGATGAAATTCATTGAGGGCGAACCGATAAAGCCTGCCACGAACAGGTTGATGGGGTGCTCATAGACCGTCTCGGGGTGATCGACCTGCTGGACCACTCCTTCGTTCATCACCACGATGCGATCCCCCATGGTCATGGCTTCAAGTTGGTCGTGCGTCACGTAGATGACGGTGGTCTTCAGCCGCTGGTGAAGTTCCAGCAGCTCCGCCCGCATGGCGATCCTGAGCTTGGCATCGAGATTGGATAGCGGTTCATCGAACAGGAACACCTGGGGATTGCGAACAATCGAGCGCCCCAACGCGACGCGCTGGCGTTGTCCCCCCGACAACTGGCCGGGTTTGCGGTCCAGCAGCTGCCCGATTCTCAGCAGCTCGGAGGTCCGGCGGATGGTTTGGTCGATTTCGCCCCTGGGGACTTTTCTCATCCTGAGGCTGAAGGCCATGTTGTCATAGACGGTCATCTGGGGATACAGCGCGTAGTTCTGAAACACCATGGCGATGTCGCGATCGCGCGGGTGGATGTCGTTCACGAGCCGATCGCCGATGTAAATTTCCCCGGACGAAAGACTCTCAAGCCCCGCGACCAGCCTCAGCGTGGTGCTTTTGCCGCAACCGGACGGCCCGACCAGCACCAGGAACTCCCCATCCGCGATGTCCAGGGAAAAATCCCTGACCACGGGCAGCTTCCCGAACAGTTTGCAGACCTTCCGCAGGATCACCTCGGCCATGTTGCCCCCATGAAAAAAACCGGTGTCAGCCCGACCGGCGCTCGACCCGGATCCCTCCTATTTGCGATGGAGATGCACCGCCACTCCGCCCGTAAAGCACTCGGGCGTGCATAAGACGTTCGGGTTCCGACTCCCAACGATTTTCCTGGCCTGTTCGAACGCCTCGGCGTATGTGGACACGGGAATGAACCCCATCCCGCGCGCGTACCCCGGCGCTTTCGCGCCTACGATGAAGACGGCCGAGGTCCACAGCAAAGCGGCGCTCCCGCCGCTGATCATCGACATGGCGTGGAACGGGTGATAGGTGTAATAGTTAGAATACTGAAAACGGTATTCATAAGTGGTGGAGATCCGCAGCGCATCGTCGGATTTAAGGAACTCCGCAGCCGTGCAGTACTTCTGCATGGCATGGTAGGTCTCCTCGTATGAGGGAAACCAGTGGTCGTTGAACCAGCCGTCGCAGATGGCCGGCGCGATGATCACGCCCCCCTCCCGGAATGCGTTCCAGCAGCGGGCCAGCTGCCCGCCCACCGCGAGGCTCATCAGGATCGGGTTCGTCCCCATCCCCGGCCCATAGTGAAAGTTGCGCGGCAGTCCGAAAACCAGGATGTCCGCGGGCTCTTTCATGTCGAGGAGGATGTTGGTGCGCCGGTCGGCCAGCGGCCAGGTGGCCTTCTCGACCTCCTCGATCAAGCCGGCCTTGACGTCCAGGATCTGCGATTTCTGGCCGAGCACGGCATCCACGGCGAAGAACTTCTTGCCGATCCCCTTTTCCATCGCACGTCCGATGGATGCAAACTGCTGCCGCATGTGCGAGGACGTGGAAGCGCCCAGCCAGTCCTTGCGGTGCATGGTCGCGGGGGTGTGGTGGGAGGCGATCGACTGCCAGCCCGAAAGCCCGGTGACGATCATCTTGTACCCCCCGCTGTAGCCGCCGTAGGGGTTTCCGGAACAATGCCCGACCACGATCGGCACATCCGCCTCGGCCATGAGCCGGTTGCACTGGACGCGGTTGCCCATGGCATCGGTCCCGAAATCGCAGAGATCCGGCGCCTCGACATCATGGTTGACTAGGCGGTCGGGCCAGAACTGATCGACGATGTCCCTGCCGAGATACCAGTACCACTCTTCCAGGGTGTTCTTGCGGTGCAGCCCCATGCAGCATAATAGGGTGATGTTTTCGATCGGGGTGCCCCCCTTGAGCAATTCCTGCACGATTAGGGGGATGGCCACCTTGCGGTGGCAGGTCGGGTGCACCCCGCCTTTCACGCGGTCGGGGAACCCAATGACCACTTTCTTCGTGGGGCCGCCCAATTCCCGCAAGGGGGGAAACCCGATCGGCGTTTCCAAGGCGCGCTGGACGGCGGATTGCGCGTCGACTTCCGGTGGATCCACATAGGTTTGCCCGTAACGCACCACCGTTGCGCTGTCCGGGAGTTCGACGGACATTTTCCCATCGCCATAGTCGAGCAGAACATTTCCCATTTCCGAAATTCCTTTCCCGAATACCCGCTGCTGACCCTGGCTGAGGTCGCTCGGGATTCTCTTTCATTCAAGACTTGAACGTGACCATTTCTTTCAGGACAGTGCCCTCCGCATCCTTTGGTACCGGTGAACCCAGCACGTAGGCCAGGGTAGGCGCCAGGTCGATGACGTTGATGGGGTTCTTGCGGCGCAGGCGCGGAATGCCCTTGCCCGCCAGGATCACGGCAGCATGCATCTCCTTGATAGCCGGAAGCGCCAGGTGGACCCCGGTGAAATTCCGATGCAGCATGGCCGGTTCGAACCCCTCGGGGTTGGGGATCAGCCGCTCGGTCCCGTCCCGGTAGCGCACGGCCACCGGGTACACGAACGGGTTGGCCATGTACTTGGGCTTGAGGCCGAAGAGCACATCCCCGATGCGCTCGTAGCCCTGATTCTCGAACACGCCCAGGGTGCCGGATTCCTGCTTGCGGATCGCGGTCGCCACGATGCGCTCGCCGGTGTCCGGATCGCGGATGGCCAGGAGCGCCCCGATGATCTCCTCCTGCACCTTTTCATAATCCTTGGGGTCGACGATCCCGTCCGGGTCGCGGCCCTTCAGGTTGACGAAGATGTGGGCGTGGCAGGGCTCGAGCGGGAAGCACTTGGTCTTGGCCCAGTCGATCTTCATCGCGCCGGTTCGGGTGTCCAAGTCGAACGACAGCAGCCCGGCCTGCGCCAGATGGTGCTTGAGGTAGGGGTTCCACTCGATGCTCGAAAAGCCGTGATCGGACACCAGGCACACCAGGGTGTTCTGCAGGTCCACCTGCTTCAGGATCCGCCCGATGCGGGCATCCACCTCGGAGTACACGCGGCGGATGTGGTCCATGATCCGAGGCGCTTCCTTGGGGTTGTAGTAACTGCTCTTCGGGTCGATCCCGCCGTAGAAAACGTGCTGGATGTGGTCGATCGTCCCGACCCAGCTGAACGCCATGTCCCACTTCTGGCGGTGCAGGCCGTAGATGGTCGCTTTTTCCCACCAGTTGTTGTGCGCGGTCAGCTGGTCCAGGTAGAAGTCCGCGCTGACCCATCCGTCCATGTAGGCCCACGGGTCGTCCACTTCCATGTAGGGTCCTGCCGCTTGGATGAGTTCCTCGGTAAGCTCGGGCGGATCGGTCAACGCCTCAGCGGTATTGATGGCGCTTTGGTACAGCTTGAAGTCCTCCAGACCCCGCAACCGCTCCAGGTGGAAATAGAAGCGCCCCTTGCAGAACTTGCCCTGCGAGTTGGTGAACGTCTCCGTGACCCAGGCGCTGCGCTCGCCTTCTTTCAGCGTGGCCACGGCTCCCGTTCCATCTTTGCTGCCTGAGATAACCACCGTGTCGTAGCCTTTCCCGCGCGTCTCCAATACCGCGACCTGGTAGGCCGGCCCCTTGGCGTAGGTCGGCGGCACGTTGATCCGGATCGCCATGGGTTTCCCGCTGTGTTTCGGCAGGTTGGTCCAACCCTCGGCCGCTTCGAAGCGCACCTTCACCGCGCGGCCCGGGACCTGGTTGCAGCGCTCGAGCCGGCTCGAGAACATGGCCGAGGACGCGATATCCCACAGGGGCATGTAGAAATAACGGAACGGTGGGTTCAGCGACGCCGACAACTGAATCCCCTTCTTCAAACCTCCCAGGGGCCAGGTCACCGGCCAGTTGACAAGAAGCGTCTTCCGGCCCCGCTTTTCGGCTGCTTCCCAGAGGGTTTCGGCCCGCAGCGTGTTTCGGCAGAACGAGGTGTGCCACTTATCCAGCGGCTCCCCCGGCATGTGGACCATGAGACTGGGGATGGCCGCGGTCCCCGGCCCGGCCCCGCTCGTGATAGCACCCCAGGCCGCGGCCGTGAGCGGAGGAAAGGTGGTCATCATGGGCGAGAACCACCCGCGGTCCATCAGCTTTTGAGTGACCGGCATGGATCCCTCTTCTGTGAACTTCAGGATCAGCGACGGCAGGGCCGCATCCAGGCCCAGCATCAACAGTTTTTGTTTGCCCTTTTTCATCGACATCCTTCCCTTGTACAAGTTTATTCTCTTTATCCCTTGGTGGCCCCGAGCGTCATCCCCTTGATCATCTGGCGCTGGGCGAAGAGCGCGACGAGGATCACCGGTGCCATGATGCTCACACCGGTCGCCGTGAAAGGGCCCCACAAGCTTTCCTCGGTGGTTAGGAAGCTGAAGATGGCGACCGGCACGGTTTTCGTTCGGTTGCCCGTCAGGACAACGGCATACAGGAACTCGTTCCAGCTTTCGATGAAGGCGAATATGGCGGTCACCCCCACGCCCCCCCAGGCCGTTGGCAGCACGACCCGGAAAAACGTGGTGAAGGGCGAGGCCCCGTCGATCGCGGCGGATTCTTCCAGCGACGTCGGGAGATCTTGAAAATAGGTGATCATCAGCCAGATGCTGAACGGCACGGTCAGGGTCATGTGGATGGCGATCAGTCCGGTGTAAGTGTTCAGCATGTTCGTGCGGCTGAGAATGAAGAAATACGGAATGATCAAGCCGATCGGCGGCGCCATCTGGGAAATCAGCGCGAAGAAGGACAGCTGACTGCGGAAGCGAAAGGAGACCCGTGCAAAGGCGTAGCCGGCCGGAACGGCGATCAACAGCGTCAGCACGGTGGTCAGGACAGCCACCAGGAGGCTGTTTCCGATGCCGCGTGTGATGTCGGATGATCTCAAGAAGGCTTCGACGTAGTGCTCGACCGTCGGGCTGAAAATGATCTTGGGCGGGAGAGTGAAGATGTCCGTCCGGGCTTTGAACGAGGTCAAGATCACCCAGATGACCGGAAATGCCCAGATCAGGAGCATCGCCAGGAACAGGGTAGTCTTCACGACGACGGCGACCCGCTTTGCTGCTGCGGTTGTGGGTCTGGTCGCGCTCATGTCATCGAGCCCTCAATTCGCCTTTCGCATTCGGAAGAAAACCATGGAAACGCCCAACGTGATCAGGAGCAGGAGCGTTCCCAGCGCCGCCCCGTAACCCAGGTTCAGAGAGTTAAAGGAGACGCGGTAGGCGTAAAGGTTCAATATCTCAGTGGCGGTCCCCGGCCCGCCGCCGGTTGCGGAAAATATGGCCGCAAAGGCCCGCAAGGCGACCATGGTCCGGATAATGATGACGATGTAGACGGCCGGGCGGATCATGGGCAGGATCACGAACCGAAACCGTTGCCAGGAACTGCGAGTGTCCAGCAGGGCGGCTTCAAGTGGCTCCTGCGGCATGGCGTTGAGGCTGGCGAGGAAGACGAGAAAGGCGAAGGGCGTCCACTGCCAGGTGTGGATCAGGATGACCGACACCAGCGCCCAGGAGGGGTGGACCAGCCACGGCTTCGACCCCAACCCCATCAGGATCGACAGGTAATCGAGGATCCCGTACTCCGGTGTCAGGATCAGTGTGCGCCACGAGAGCCCAACCACCACGGGAGCCAGGATCATCGGCAGCAAAACGCTGACGCGCATCGCACCCTGGCCCCTGAACCCTTTAAAGAACGCCATGGCCAGGGCGAGCCCGATCACCACCTGCAGTACGACCGTAATCGCCGTGTAAATCACGGTCAGGCGGATCGAATGCCAGAAGCGGTTATCCTTCAGAATCTCGGCGTAGTTTTCGAACCCGGTCCACCCGTTGTCCATCGGCGAGGTGAGATCGATCCGGAAAAAACTCATGACGAGAAGCGAGACGAGCGGCAGCGTGGTCACCGCAATCAGGAAGACCATGCCGGGCGACACCATTGCGTATCCAAAGCGCTCCCACTCCTTCTGAAACCCGGCTTTCGTCGATGGACTCACAGGATCCATATAGGACTCTCGTCGGAACTGCTCCGCGAAGGGAGGCCGCCGTCACGGCCTCCCCTTGCCGTATTCAGCCGGCTGTCCGGCCGGTTACTTTTTCATAACTTTTTCGATCTCGGCGTTGGCCTCGTCCAAAGCAGCTTTGGGAGTTTTCTGTTTGACCAGAGCCGCTTGAATGGCCACGGCCATTACCTCGCCGATTTTCGGCCACTGGGGAACCCGGGGCCTCCAATCCGAATCGGTGTCCTCCTTCATGGTGGTCAGCACCACGTCGGCATAATCCGGGGTGAAGTTGATGGCCTTGCGGTAGGTCGGATCCGACCAGATGGACAATCGGTTGACACCGGTGCGAACGACCGCGTCGGCAGACTCCATGAAAAGCGCCGAAGACAGCTGGGTCGGACGGGAAGTCAGCCACTGGATGTAGAGCCACGTTGCGACTTTTTTCTTCTTAGGCAGGGCCGAGTTGATCGACATGGCCCAGTTCCAGATGCTGGTCACGCGTCGCCCGGAAGGACCCTTGGGCCAGCGCTGGTATCCGGTTTTCCCAGCCACCTTGGATTTGGCTGGGTTTTCGATGACCGAGGCGGTCGAATTGGCGTCGATGAACTGGGCCACGTTCCCGCCGGCGTAAGCCTCCATGATTTCCGGCCAGTTCCAGTTTTCCACGCCGGCCGGGCCGTAGTTCTGAAGAAGGTCGCAGTAGAATTCAAGCGACTTAACACCGGGTTCGCTGTTCACCAGGACTTTGCCGTCCGCACCGAACCACTTGCCGCCCCACGCCAGGAAGAGCGACGGCCAGATGTACAGGTTCTGGCCGGCACCTCGGAACCCCCGGAGGGCCGCCCCCGCCACTTTGCCGTCGATCTTGTTGAGGGCCTTGGCCGTTTCCTTGAACTCCTCCAAGGTCGCGGGCGGCTTCAATCCTTTCTTCTCATATAACTCCCGGTTGAAGACATGGATGGTCGCCTCGCCTTCCGAGGGCAGGGCGTAGAGTTTGCCCTTGACGGAATCGGCCGCCAGCCAGAGCGGGATGATGTCATTCTTGTCGAACCATTTTTGGTCGGTCAATTTCGGATCATTGATGTAGTCGTCGAGTGGCTCGATCCATTTATTGGCTTCATAAAGAGACAAGAACATCGGGTCGCCGGTGTGGGTGGCATACGTGGCTGTGCCTGCGCCGAAATCGAGCACGGCTTTTTCCCGCATCTCTCTCGGAGGGATGATGTCAAAGGCAACCTTAATTCCGGTGAGTTCTTCGAACTGCGGGCTGACGGCTCTGAATTTGTTGAAATAATGGGCAGGCGTAACCAGGATCTTAATCTCCTCGCCTTCCACCTGCCGCCAGTTGACCTTCGCACTTAGATAAGCGGCATGTTTGTCCTGGGACCATGCGTGCTTAAGGAACGCGGGGGCTACGTTGGCTGCCAGAGCCAACCCACCGATTTTGGCACCTTTTTCTAAGAACCTCCTCCGGGTCATCTTGGCCATATGGCCTCCTTTCTTCGTCCCCCGACGGTCCGCGCCGGGCTGTGAATGGTGAGACGGCTTATGGGAAGAGCAGTGCTTACTGCCGGAAGGAAAGAACTGACACGCTGCGGAACAAACATCTGCATCAGCGAAGTCCTTGTGGCTGGGAGAAGAAATCTGATGTAAGCGCTTTCATACTTTAGTTTGTTTCAATTTGTCAAGTCAAAAGAATATGCACTAATAATGATGAAAACGATTTCATTATTTTGCCGTAATGACGATAATAAACCGGTTGGCTATGAGCCACTTGCACCAAGTTCGGAGTCGAATCAACAGCTGTCAACCGGGCAGAACCGGTTGATGTCAGGAAGACTGTGGAGGAAAGTTCCGTCTGAGGAGGTCTAGGATAAGATACACCTTGTGAGAACGCTTGGAGGAAAAATTCCACTTGATGAGGCCGGGTAAAAATTAAAGGATGTCCTCATTGTCTCTTCAGCAGGCCAGAGGCCAGCAGGTCCATGGGAATTCTATATTTAAAATCAAGCGGGCTGAATGAACATTAACGGAGAAAAATACAAATGGGGCCAATTCTCAGATGCTGAGCCCTCAACGTTCAAGTTGTGCAGGCAATCGGAAAAGGTCTATTAGTTGTCAATAATTATGATGGCATAGAAGGCAAAAGCTTTGAAATGGATTGGTCGAGCTCCTCCAGTTCAAACGGCTTGATCAGAACCACATCAGCCTTTGCTTCGGCTGCCAATGCACTTGGATGTTGTCCCCATCCCGTCATGGCTATAACAGGAGTTACCGGTGATTTAGCTTTAATTATGGATATCAAAGCACCTCCACTGACATCAGGCATCACCATGTCAGTAATGACAAGATCCAAATTTTTTCTATATTCTTCAAAAACCTTAAGGGCATCCAGGCCAGTTAAGGCCGTATGGACCCTATAGTTTCGGCTCAAATGACTCGTTATCCCTTCCACCGTCACTTTGTTGTCGTCGACTAACAGAATTCGTTGTTGCTTTTCCATATATCGGGGTCCCCCTCACACGTCCGAATGCATTCAAATTAAGAAAAACGCTTAAATTCCCGAGCAATAAGCATGCCCCAGTAAGCGACCACAACAAAAAATATATGATATCAGTATGCTACAATTAATGGGGATTGGAAGAAAGCTGCCCCATAAGGTGATCAGTTACCCAATTGGGGACCGAAAATTACCTAAATTGCAGAGTCCTTTTAAGTAAAAGATCAGTTCAGATGGGATGGGTGGATGAAGGCCGATAGGGGGACTGCCGCCCGATAGCACCATCTTTATTAACGGATATAAGGTTTTTAGACCAACTCTGAGACCGACTTCGACACAATCTTCCTGAGAACTCATTTCCGGGGAACGAGAAGTCCGATGAACCCTGAGGGGGTCCCCAATCCGAATGGGAGGTAGCTTCGAAGAATCTATGGAAAAATATTGCTCGACGTGTAACTATGGGCCGGGACGTGAGCGCACCGATGAGGAACGGTGCTTCATGTGCCGGGACATGGATCTGGTCCCGGGGCTATATTGGCATAGGACAGGGTACAACGAAGAGGGGCGGGGTGCTATGTCAGGAGTCAGGGACTGCTCAACCTGCAAGTGCGGAGAGTGGGAGCACTAAGACACCGAACGGTGCGAGAGGTGTGACGAATATGATGGGAGGAGGGGAATGTTGTGGTCCCCCAGGAATAGGAGACGAGGCGGTAATGAAAGTACTGGTGGCGATGGGCAAAGCCCGTTGAATCCAGCATGAAAATGAAGTGCCGACCCCTTGAAATTTAGTGATGCCGACATATCCTATATTTGAACAGCATGAATCTTCATCTGTTCTCCTCCTCTCACCTTGGGCACTCCTAAATTTAAAAGCCTAAGATTGGGAAGTGCCCGGGGTGAGTCAGCCTCTCGATATTCAATCTACCAACAGAAAGGGATTGCCATGGACCACCCTGGTAACCTTGACAAGTTCCCTGATGGCTGGACCGACCCATTGGAATTGTATGGGGAACAACTCCCTGAACTCAAGGCAGCCGGTTGCAACTTGGACAAGGAGCGAAATACCATGAACGAGTTGATCCAGAAATATGATGCAAGGTCTGTGTGGGGCAATCGGCATCGATTGGCTTCGGTTGCAAAGGCGATGAAAGACTATCCGAGAAAGTGATAGGCGATACTGGGCCGTTCATTGCCGCAAGAGAGTGTGCTCTCCGTGGATGGAGTGTACACGCATCAGGGTGGTCAAGGTTGCGATTGCAAAGCGGATCATGATAAACGGCTTTACGTTTTATGCGCCATAGCCTCGCCTGGTCCCTAACCTGCCTTGATTATCTAACCCAGACTGCCATAATTCACTATTTTAGCTCTGATACCTACTTCCCAGTTCCCCTCGTATTCGATCCGCCACACCCTTGCCACGCCGGAAACCTACCTTGATCTCACGACCCGGCACAATTTTGCTTTTTTAATAATAATTATAAATAAATAGCATATTTCCGATGCGGCCGAATTTGGACCATTGAGGCCGGCCGTGCTAAAATCCAATAAGGCAGCATTCTGACCCGACCATTACACACGCCGGCGTCGTCGCTGCCAT
>JBLMXM010000228.1:0-4019 GCA_050257775.1 Hyphomicrobiales bacterium | reverse complement strand
GGACTACAGCCTGGCACGCTCTCAGAAGCACCGCCCGGCCGGGCGAGATTTCGTGGAAGGCCCGAATGCGCTCACCTCTGGCAGACAAGACGATAATTACAATCAGGGATGCCAAAGACCTTCTCGCTATCCACCTCAAAGGATCGAAATAGTTCGCTTGGCTTGCCGTTCGAGACGATCGGTCCAAGCATATGTAGGATAATCGCGTACGAAAGAATGAGGAGTGTGCTTACACGAAAATCGGACGAGCACCGATGGAGGAAGCTCGGCAGAGGGGCTAGATTGATGGCGACTTGATGGTTAAGAATCCAAGTCGAAATGATTTCAAATCATAGTGGTGGAGGATGGAAAAAATGAAACGTTATCTTAACCTGTGCAGGGTATGGCTGCTGGCCGCTCTTTTGACGCTGTTCGTCTCGTTGCCGGCCGCTATGGCTATGCAGGAGGAAATCGTTGGAGCGGTTATCGACACCGGGGTGGGCTATGCCGTTATAGCCAACAGCGGGGAGTATATTGTACTGGACCGGGACCTTTCGCCATATGTGGGTGATACCGTAGCCGTTCAGGGCAATGTGGAGGTGGGTGCGGACAGCTTGGCTCTCGATCACATCAAAATCATCCGGGTTCTTTCCAAACAGGACCTGATCGACCCCCGAGGCGCTCAAGTGCATGTCGCTGGCTGATCTCCGGCTCCCGGAGAAACGGAGATTATAGATGGCCGAGCAAGACACTCAACACCCCTTTCCGGCAGTCCGCCTGACCCTGAAACGACGGGTATGGATCATCGGAATGGCGGGTGTCGCGGTGGCCCTTTTATTTTTAGGATACTGGTGGGCCTTCCTTTACAACACGGTCAGTACCCAGGATGCTTACGCCCAGGCCGACAGCGCGCAAATCAGCAGCCGGGTTTCTGGGACGGTGTCACGCATATTGGTCGACAACAATGACCCGGTGAGGGCTGGACAGCCGCTGGTGGAACTCGACCCGGCGGATTACACGGTCGCGGTCCGGAAGGCTCAGGCCGTTCTCGACAAGGTCGAGGCCGACATCCGGGCCGACGAAGTGCAGCTGTCCCAAACCGATGCCCAGACGACCGCTCAGGTGCAAGCTGCAGAAGATTCATTGGCGGCTGCCCGGGATACTGAGCAGCAAACCCGCAGTCAACTGGACGCACTGCAGAGTCAGTACGACGCTGCTCGGGCGGAATTCATACGAGCTCGAAAAGATTATAATCGCTTCGAAGCACTCTACCGCCAAGGTTCGGTTGCAGCTGAAAAACGCGATCAGGCGCGGACCGCATATAAAACGACTCGGGCGGGCATGAATGCCGCAGGAGACCGAATTGCCGCTTTGAAGGCCTCCCTGGCCGGTATCGGCCAGGACATCGATCGGGCCAAGGCCAACCTCGCATCAGCGCAAAGCACCCGGTACAACGTCGATATCCAGCGTTACCGCTTGGATTCGTTGAAGGCGCAGCGGGACCAATACAAAGCCGACTTGGACGCCGCCCGGCTGAACCTCTCCTATTGCACCATCCCGGCCCCCCTAGACGGCTACGTCGATCAAAAGTGGGTCCAGGTCGGTGACAGCATCGCTCCAGGTCAGGCCCTGATGGCAGTTGTGCCCCTTCAGGCCGTTTATGTGGAAGCCGACTTCAAGGAAAGCGAGCTCGCCCATGTGCGCTTGGGGCAGCCCGCCAAAATCCGAGCTGATATTTACCCGGCTTACACGTATGAAGGTCGAGTAGCAGGCATAGGGGCCGGTACAGGCGCCGCATTTTCCCTGCTGCCTCCGGAGAATGCCACCGGCAACTGGATCAAGATCGTACAGCGGGTTCCGGTTAAGATTGTGCTGAACGCGCCGCCCCCGCCGGAGCACCCGCTGCGAGTAGGGTTATCTTCGACGGTGACGATAGACACGCGGGACCGTAGCGGAGGGACCCTCATCTCTGAAGAAGAGACAAAAAAAGCGGTTTCTGCGATAGCGCCATGACGAGCCCGCAACAAACACCCATCATCACCAACAAGTGGGTGGTGGCCGTGACGGTGATGCTGCCCACCTTCATCGAGATCATGGACACTAGTGTGGTCAATGTCTCCTTGCCTCACATTCAGGGCAGTCTCAGCGCCGGCTTGGATGAGGTCACCTGGGTCCTGACATCCTACCTGGTTTCGAATGCGATCATCATTCCCATTACGGGATGGCTGTCGGGCCTGTTAGGCCGCAGACGCTACCTGATGATTTCTCTGATCCTCTTCACCGCAAGCTCACTGGTCTGCGGCGTGGCCCCCTCCCTCGGAATATTGATAACAGCGCGGATCATTCAAGGCCTGGGCGGCGGCGGCCTGCAACCTCTCTCCCAGGCCATTCTGTTGGAGACTTTTCCTCCCGAAGAACACGGCATGGCGATGGCCGTCTTCGGGATGGGGGTCGTGCTGGCGCCTATCATGGGGCCGGTTTTCGGAGGCTGGCTGACGGACACCTGGAGCTGGCGCTGGATTTTCTACCTCAACCTGCCCACCGGCATCCTGGCGGTGACACTCGTCTGGCTGTTTATCCATGATCCGCTTTACATTCGTCGACGGGTGCAGAAGATCGATTCGTGGGGTTTGTTCTTTCTGACGGTGGGGCTGGGCTGCCTTCAGATCGTATTGGACAAGGGACAGCGAGAGGACTGGTTTAGTTCCGATTTCATCGTAGCATTCACCTTGGTCGCGGCGGCGGCGCTGACATTGTTTGTCTGGGTAGAATCGCATGCCGAGCACCCAGTGGTTGATCTGCGAGCGTTTAGAGATCGAAGCTTTACCGCCGGAACCCTCATTGTGTTCTGCGGCTTCTTCTGCCTCTTCGGCAGCTTTGTCCTGCTTCCGTTGTTTCTGCAGAATTTGATGGGCTACACGGCCTTTTGGGCCGGGTTGGTTCTCGGACCAGGAGGCATAGCCGCCTTCCTGAGCATGCCGGTCGCCGGATTCCTGATGAAGCAAAAGGTGGCTCCCCGGTTGTTGCTGGGCATCGGGCTGACTTTCAGCGCCGTGGCCCTGTGGCTGATGTCCGGATTCAATTTGCAGGTCGATTTTAAAACAGCGGCCTGGCCGCGCCTGATTCAAGGATTCGGAATCGGGCTCTTCTTTGTGCCCCTATCAGCAGCCACCTTCGTAAACATTTCAAAGGAACGAACCGGCAACGCCTCAGGCATATTTAACTTGATGCGCAATCTGGGGGGCAGTTGCGGTGTAGCCTTTGCCACCACCATGCTCTCGCGTGGCACCCAGCTGCATCAAAACACCTTGATCGGCCACATCAGCCCCTACCACCCGGCATTTCAATTCTATTACGAACAAATCCAAAAATGGCTTCACATACAAAGCCCTCAGATAGCGACCCCCTCGGCGTCCCTTGAGGCGATTTATCGGGAGGTGCTGCGACAGGCAAGCGTGCTAGCGTTTAACGACACGTTTGGGATGTTGTGCGTGGCCACGGCCATGCTGGTCCCAGTTACCCTGCTTTTCCGCAGGGGGCAGGCGGACGGCAAGCAGGAGCTCCTAATGTAAGCACAGAGGATCTGACCCTTCGGGATCCGGCTGATCACAGCAGGCACACGGTGGCGCCCTAAGCGCTCAGCCTGGTGTGGATATCGATTCTAGGAACAGCCGTCGAGCTGATTGCCGGCGTCGTGGCTGTTCTATTTCGCAACAGCCAAATAATGTGAAATGTCCCTGGATCCTTGAAACATGACCTTGAAACATGGCGTCGACAGCCCATGGTCGGAAACCTCCCGGCGGTGGTTGCTCCCGCCCGGAATAGATTAACTTGCTTGCTTCGATGGCACCTTTCATTGCCGGATTCCGGAAGCTGCGAGGAAGAGTGATAAGGAGGCCATATGGCGATTTCAGAGTATTATCTTATTCCCCCGCTGCCGGAGGGATTGGAGGGATTGGCCGAGTTAGCTCTGGATCTGCGCTGGTCATGGAGCCACGCCACGGACCCTGTCTGGGAACGGATCGACCCCGAGATCTGGA
>JBLMXM010000227.1:0-3908 GCA_050257775.1 Hyphomicrobiales bacterium | reverse complement strand
ACGGCCTGAGACGCAGGTTTCCAACACCCTGCTATTGGTTCATCCCGAATCGCAGCCACTTAAACCGGTTCCGGTCTTCGGTCGAGATCTTTTCTCCAACGCGCGCCATGAAGATGTTTTCCGGCTTCAGGCAGATGTTGGGCTCGTTGGTCTGGTATTCCTCGAAGCCAAAGGGCTCGAAGAGCCGCGACATCATCTGGCGGTACTGCTGGGCCGTCATCCGGTTACCGTCCAGGTCCCACGTCCACGAGTATCCGACGAAATAGGCAATTTTTCCTTCGATGAGCGGATGGACCATCATCATCTGAACGATATGCCGAGCGACTTTCTTGGAACGCCAATCCCGACTGACCTCGATGGCGTTCACTTCCAACATGAGGCTCGGCTGAAGCTGCGCCCAGCGCTCGTCCGGATCCGGATAGGCCATCACCCCGAAGCCGACGATATGGTTTTTCCCGGCAACGGCCAAAACCACGCTGGCATCCGGCTGGTCAGCTTCGCGCTCCAGGCTTTCGCGCTTCGTGTAAAGCGAACGATACTGGGCATGCGTGCCGAACTGGCGGTCGAAGTGAAGCTGCCGGATCTCATCGGAGGTGCAGAAAGAGCGGATCTCGAGCTCGCCCAGTGATGTGGAGAGAAGAATCGCGTGCTGTGCGTATCTGTTCATGGCCGACCGGTCAGAAATCGCCCCAGTCCTTGTGGAGGCGTTTGGTCATGATCATCAGATCATGGAGATGGCCCTGCCGGTCGATGACAAAATCCTCAAGCACCGCCTTCTTGAAGAAATCGAGCTTGTAGGCCGCCTCGATGGCGGCATCCGCGAACCCGACCACGAAATCGGCCCTCAGCTCGCGCAGCCCCTTTTCCATGCCCGCATGGATCAAGTCCAGGAGCATCCAGCTGCCCAGGCGTTTTTGACGGTATTCCGGCTTGACGACGATGCGCAGCCGACCCTGATGCTGGTAGCATCCGTATTTATGCAGGTGCAGCCTGGCATGGGCCACGATCCGGCCTGCGCACAAAGCCACGATGGAGAACACCTCTTCCTGATTCTCCACCCAGTTGCGGATGACGGCAGGATCCATGACGTCATAGCGCATGTACCAGCGGTCATCCTCAGAAATCTCGCTGTAAAACTGACGCAGCAGCGGCTCATCATCTTTCTGAAGCGGTCGGATTACTGACTCCGTGCAGTCCTTCAGCACAATCTCCTTGGGGTATTTCACCGGGCTTGCCCTCCTGACGAATTGGAAGATGATCTTGATCAGGACCTGGGAACCTGCCTGCCACATACCAGCGGCGCGCAAAGCCTGTCAAGCATAATCCTGAGCAAATTCTGCAGGCTACGAACCATGGGGGGAGAGCCGATCCCTGCTTTGAAGGCGCGTAGACATCAGGTATTTTTCTCTTGACTTGCCAAGCTAGTAGCTAATATATAGCTATCAAATAAATAAATCAGATTTTTCAGTTCAAGCGGTTTCCTAAGACTTTAAGGTACATAACCAAATAATATTTAACGAAAAAGGCGGAGGAGGCCCATGCTTCTGGATGGTAAAAACGCACTGGTTACGGGCGGCTCTCAGGGAATCGGGGCCGCCATATCGCTCGAACTTGCCCGCGAGGGCGCCAATATCTGCCTCACCTTTCGCAAGCACGAAGCCGAAGCCCGGGCCTATGAGCAGCAGATCCGCTCCATGGGCCGCAAGGCCCTTGCCTTGCAGTGCGACATCGCTTCCTTTAAGGATGCCGAACGCGTGGCCCAAGCGGCCGCCAAGGAATTCGGCAGCCTGCACATTCTCGTCAATAATGCCGGAATGAACTGGGATGGCGTGAGCTGGAAGATGAGCGAAGAGCAGTGGGACCGCGTTCTGGAAGTCAACTTGAAGGGGTACTTTAATTTCACCCGCCATGTGGCTCCGCTGCTGAAGGACCAGAAATACGGCCGGATTATCAACATCACCTCCATCAACGGCCTGCGCGGCAAATTCGGCCAGACCAACTACTCCGCCTCCAAGGCCGGGATCATCGGCTTCACCAAGGCGCTCGCCAAGGAGCTGGGAGCTTTCGGCGTGACCGTCAACGCCGTGGCCCCCGGCCTGATCGAGACAGCCATGCTCAAGGAGTCGGAGGCCCGGGACAAGATCATTGACCTCGCCATGGGTGAAAGCGCTCTGAAACGCGTCGGGCAGCCGGAGGACCTGGCGTATCTTGTTGCCTTCCTCGCCTCCGACCGGGCCAGGCATATCACCGGTGAAGTGATCAAGGTGGACGGGGGGCAATATATTTAAAAGTTTAAAGTGCACAACCCAAAACCAAAGACTGTGATTGTCGGAGATTCATTATGGGAAAAGTAGCCATCATCGGCGTCGGGCAAAGCGAGTTTGTTCGGTCATACCCCGGCTCGGTTCGGGAGCTGGCATTCGAGGGGTTCAAGGAGGCCATGCACGATGCCCGGCTCACCCCCAGGGACATCCAGGCCTCGATCATCTGCTCAGCGCCGGAATATGACAAGCAACGCTCGCCGGCGGGCGTGCTCGCTGAATATCTCGGCCTGAACCCCCAGCCGACCTTTTACGTCGAAAGCCTCTGCTCGTCGAGCAGCATGGGCCTGCGCCTGGCGTATTCCCTGGTCAAATCAGGGCTCCACGATGTTGTGGCGGTAATCGGTTTTCAGAAGATGTCCGAGATCACCTCAGCCGAGTCCCAGGAGCGTATGGGCCGCGGCGCCGACATCCAATGGGAGAGCCCTTTCGGCACCATGATGCCGGCTTATTACGCCATGTATGCCCGCGCGCACATGGCCGCCCATGGGACCACCCTGGAGGACCTGGCGCTTATCCGCGTCAAGGCCGCCACCTACGGCCAGCTGAACGACAAGGCCGTATACCGCAAGCCGGTCACTCTCGACAACCTCACCAAGCCGGAGGACCGCATGGCCGGGCCGGTGGCCAGCCCGCTGCGGGTGGGGGACTGCTGCGCCAACGCCGATGGCAGCTCCTGCATCATCGTTGCCAGCGAAGAAAAGGCCAAGGTCTATTGCCAGAAACCGGTGTGGATCCTGGGGCTGGGCGCTGCCACCACGAGCGTCAACCTGGCCGGCCGTGATCTGTTCACCGGGTTGACCGTGGCGCGCGAAGCCTCCCGGCAGGCCTATAAAATGGCAGGTGTCGGGCCTCAGGATATCGACGTCGCCGAAGTCCACGACTGCTTTACCATCGCCGAGATGATGGCCTACGAGGATCTCGGCTTCGCCAAGCCGGGCGAAGGCAAGGAGTTGATCCGCTGCAAAGCCACGTACAAGGAGGGCCACATCCCGGTGAACGTGGACGGCGGGCTCCTGTCCAAGGGCCACCCCATCGGCGCAACCGGCGGCAGCCAAATCCGCACGGTCGTGCTTCAGCTGCGAAGCGAAGCCGGACCCATCCAGGTCAAGAGCCCGGAAATCGGCCTGGTGCATAACATCGGCGGCGTCGGCCTCTACGGCAATGTCAGCATTCTCGGGCGCTGAGAACGTCTGCGATAGCCGGCAGCATCCCGCGCTATGTGGAAAAGGAGACAGGTCATGGCGGAAAAGAAGGAAAGCGATGAACGCTTCAAGAAATTCGGAACGGTCAGCTTCACGTCCCTGACCAAGACCAACGAATTCATCGACTACATGGAGAAAGGCAAGATCGCAGGCACCCGCTGCAAGGATTGCGGCAGGGCCTTTTTCCCGCCACGAGCGGACTGTTGCGACTGCCTGACGAGCCGCATGGAATGGTTCGAGGTCAGCGGCAGCGGCAAACTAGTGTCCTTCAGCAAGCTGGAATACGGACCGGCCGGATTCCAGGAGGATGTCCCGTACTGCATCGCCCTACTCGATTATGGGAACTTCAAGGTGTTCGGACGCATCGGCAAGGACGTCCCTG
>JBLMXM010000226.1:0-3899 GCA_050257775.1 Hyphomicrobiales bacterium | reverse complement strand
GGTTTCGGGCACGTTTCACGTGGAAACACATCCGGTGGGGCTTGGCCTCGATAGCTATCGCTATGGATGGATTTCGCGCGTCTGGGTGGTCAGTTGGCACCCGGCAGCTTCCATTTGACATGGCCGGGCTTTTTTATTAAAGACGGGGATTATAACTGCATCCAAGAAATGACCCGATCGGCCCACAGGAGAATGCGATGAAGATTCTAGTCGGTTATGATGGAAGCAATTCTGCCAAGGAAGCCCTCAAAGTCGCCCGCCAACATGCCTTGGCCTTCAAGGCGTCGGTGGATGTGGTCACGTCCATGGAGCAGGGCACGGAGGGAGAGCAGCAGGTGATCGAAGATGCCGAGCGCGGCCTGGAATGGGCCAAGACCTTGTTCGACGAAAAGAAGATCGCGTGCAAGACCCACCTCCTGATCCGCGGCATGGCACCTGGCGAAGACCTGGTCGAATTCGCCAAGGAATCCAAGGTCGACGAGATCATCGTAGGGGTCAAGCGGCGCTCCAAGGTGGGCAAACTTCTGATGGGTTCGACGGCTCAGTTCGTAATTCTGCAAGCTCCGTGTCCCGTAGTCTCGGTCAAATAGGGTTGTTCTTCTCGCTCCGGCGATGAAATCGGCGAGTGCTCGCGCAGGTTCAGGCTCAGCATAGAGCCGATCGCCGAGGCTTGCCGCCGTTCCAGCAGACTCCCGCTACGCACCGCGCTGCTGGGCCTTTTCCTCCAGCCGTACGAATTCCTGCGAACATCAGAAGGTCGAGATGAAATACATCTTCAGTTTTTAAGGCTGTGGATCGGCGCGGGAATCAACCCGCCCCTGCGCATGAAGGGATTGTCTCCACTGGCATTGTTGACCGGTATGATGGTGGAGTGGCCCATCAGGCCGCCGAAGTAGGCCTGCTCACCAGCTGCTTTGCCCGGGACGGGGATCAGCCGGGTCGCGGTGGTTTTGTTGTTGATGACGCCGATGGCCATCTCGTCGGCGATGATGGCCGCAATCGTCTCTGCAGAGGTGTCTCCCGGGATGGCCACCATGTCCAGGCCGACGGAGCACACGCTGGTAATGGCCTCCAGCTTTTCCAGGCATAGATGCCCGTTGCGGGCTGCTTCGGAAATATTCAAATCCTCGCTGACCGGGATAAACGCGCCGCTCAAACCTCCCACCCGTGAACTGGCGAAAGCACCGCCTTTCTTGACGGCGTCGTTCAGAAGGGCCAGGGCGGCCGTGGTGCCGGGCACGCCGATGGCCAGAAGCCCCAGACTTTGGAAAATCTCGCCGACGCTGTCGCCCACGTTCGGAGTGGGAGCAAGGGAGAGATCCACGACACCGAAAGGAATGCCCAGGTGTTCGGCTACTTCGCGGCCGATCAATTCACCCACCCGGGTTACCTTGTAGGCGGTTTTTTTGATCAGCTCGGACAGGCTTCCCAAGTCCATATTCGACCGGGTGCCAAGGGCCCGGTCGATGGCCTTTTTGACTACCCCGGGGCCGCTCACGCCGACGTTGATCACCGCATCGGCTTCGCCGATGCCCAAGTAGGCGCCGGCCATGAACGGTATGTCTTCCGGGATGTTGGCAAACACGCACAGCTTGGTGCAGGCCCCGCCGTCGCGATCGGCGGTAAGCTCGGCTGCCCGCTTGATGGTCTGACCCATCAAGAGGATGGCATCGATGTTGATGCCGGCGCGGGTCGAGGCGACGTTGACCGAGGCGCAGATCCGTTCGGTGAAGGCCAGCGCCTCGGGGATTGCGGCGATCAGGGATCGGTCGCCGCGTGCCAGGCCCTTCTCCACCAAGGCCGAGAAACCGCCGATGAAATCCACGTGCACCTCCCGGGCCGCCGCGTCCAAGGTGCGGGCGATCTCCACCAGGTCCTCCGGTGGAAGGGCTGCTCCGACCACGGCGATGGGGCTTACGGCGATGCGCTTGTTGACCACGGGAATTCCATACTTTTGCCCGACGCGCTCGCAGATCGGGACCAGTTGGCCGGCCAGGCCCATCACCCGCTCGGCAATGCGGCGCCGCACGTAATTCAGGTCGGCTCCCGCGCAGTCCAGCAGGTTGATCCCCAGCGTCACGGTGCGCACATCCAGGTTTTCGTTCTTGAGCATTTCAAGGGTAGAGATGATTTCTCGGTCGGTCAGCATGGACGTGATCTTCTCATATGCGGTGGAGGGTCTCGAATATGTTGCGGTGCTGGATGTTGATCTCCAGCCGCAGGGCTTCGGCCTTGGCCCGCAGGTCGTGGGCGAGCGCCTGCTGGTCTACGGCCGCCGGAACATCCACCTCGTAAATCATGATGTTGTCGCCGGGGGCGTCCCCGCCCTTGAACACGGCTTGCAGGTTGGTGATGTTAACCCCGTGGCGGGCGATCACTTCGGAAATGTCGGCCACAAGACCTTTGCGGTCGGGACCGCGCGTGGTGATAACGAAGGGCTCGCAGAATGCCGTGGCGCAAGAATACGCACCACTCTCACAGGGCTTGGTGTGCACGTGAAGGTTAAGGGGCGAAAGCCGTTCGCAGAGGCCGCGATGGAGGTTTTCGGCCGTTTTCCCGGGAGGCATGGAGACAATGAAGATGCCAGCGAACTCCATCTGCAGCATGGTCTGGCTCACATTTTCGATGTTGCAGTTTTGTTCAAAGAGCGCCCGGGATACAGCGGCGACAATACCCGGGCGGTCGCGTCCCAGGATCGACAGAATAGCCTTGTTCATTTCTCTGCCTTGTGGCGAGTCTTGAGGTGTTTTTCTATTCTCCTGATTCGATTATCTTATTATCAAACCTTCGGGGAGTGTCAACAACGCGATGCCGCCCGCTGCCGGGCCTGTGCGGATTTTTGCCAAAACCGTGACTTGTTGAAGTCCGGCCGCTTGTGCTACACTGAAAATAGGATCTAAATGCCGCGAGTATCCCTGCTGCGGTTCGCGCCGTGCCGGGCGTGTGGTCTGGATAAACCCGTTGTTGAACGCCTTCGTCACATCTGAAATCCCTGCGGGAGGCGAACCGAATGCGGATCGTTACGACCCACAAGAACACCGACTTCGATGGTTTTGCCTCTGTAGTTGCAGTCACGCTGGTTTTCCCGGAATGCGTCGCGGTGCTTCCCAAGACTCTGAACCCCAACGTCAAGGCCTTCCTCTCGATCCACAAGGACCTGTTCGAGACCCGCAGTCCGGCTGACGTGGACTTGAAGCAGGTCGACCGGCTGGTCGTGGTCGACGCCAACTCTTGGAGCCGCCTCGAGCGTCTGGATGATCTAAGAGTTCGGAAAGACCTCGACATTGTGGTCTGGGACCATCACACCGAGAAGGGTTCCATTCCGGCAGGCCAAGGCTGCATTGAAGCCGTCGGTGCGACAACGACCTTGCTGGTCCGAGAACTGAAAAGCAGGCGCAGGACGCTGACGCCCATGCAGGCCACCCTGCTGTTGGCAGGCATCTACGAGGATACCGGCAACCTCAGCTTCCCCTCCACCCGGGCGGAGGACGCTCATGCCGCAGGCTGGCTACTGGAGCACAAGGCCGACCTGAACATTCTGAACCGGTTTTTAAAGCCGGTCTACAGTGAAAAGCACCGGGCTGTTCTGTTCCAGATGCTCCAGCACGCCAAGCGCACTCGGATCAAGGGCCACAGCGTCAGTATCCACCAGGTCGACATCGACGGTCATGTCGACAGCCTGGCCGTGGTCATGCACATGGTCCTTGAGATTGCAAATGTAGATGCGGCCTTTGGAATATTCGTCGAACCCGGCAAGAATTGCTGCATGGTAATCGGCCGCAGCCAAGCCGAAGGATTGGATGTAGGATCCATCATGCGCAGCCTGGGCGGTGGCGGCCATCCCCGGGCTGGATCGGCTCAAATCAAGGGCGGCGACCCCGCGTCGGTGGAACAGCGGG
>JBLMXM010000225.1:0-10874 GCA_050257775.1 Hyphomicrobiales bacterium | reverse complement strand
CACGTTTGCGCGTTAAAAGAAAACGGTAGGACCTACCGCCGCGACAGAATGCGGGGAGAGCGATCAACGCAACTAACGCGTTGGCCGCGGTGAGCGAGAAAATCACTTGACATCTCCCGCTTCGGCTGTTAGCCTGCAGCTAACTGAAGCATTTTTAAGAGATGGGTGCATGATCCAGAGGATCGCCATTATCAACCTTATTAGCCTTATTATCATCATCGCCGGTATCATCATCGGCGATGATGACAAGGGGTTGGTAATGGCGTAAGCGCACCCGCAACAACATTCCCGAAAACACAAAAATCCGTTACCAGCCCGAAAGGCGGTAACGGATTTTTTTTTGATCCAATGTTGACGAACTCATGATCGCTCATACTGACAAACGAATTTGTAGAAAGGCCAAGCTCACCAAGGCGCACGAATCTCGTGGCGCGAGGCGTACGGACAGCACGCCGCAGCGACAGTCCCGCTTGAGGCGGGAAAGCGCCACACCGGGATTGCCCTTTTTACGAAATCGTCAACTTTCTCCGGAGATGATTCCCATGGACATGACGGGCGCCCAAATCATGATGGCCGTATTAAAAGAAGAAGGTGTGGACACGCTGTTTGGATTCCCGGGCGGGGCCGTGATCGACATTTACGATGAACTGGCCCGGACCGACATCCGTCACGTTCTCGTCCGGCACGAGCAGGGCGCCGTGCACGCTGCCGACGGTTATGCCCGGGCGAGCGGCAAGGTGGGGGTCTGCCTGGTCACCTCGGGTCCCGGCGCCACCAACACCGTGACCGGCATCGCCTCGGCTCACGCCGACTCCATCCCCGTGGTCATTCTAACGGGCCAGGTGCCGACCCACCTGATCGGCAATGATGCATTCCAGGAGGTGGACATCGTCGGCATCACCCGCCCCTGTACCAAGCACAACTACCTGGTGAAATCCGCGGCAGACCTCGGCCGCACGATCAAAGAGGCTTTTTATCTGGCCCGCTCGGGCCGTCCGGGCCCCGTGCTGGTGGATATTCCCAAGAACGTCGCCAGCGGCCGCGCAGATTACCAGCCGACGGGCGATGTCCGGATGCGATCCTACAACCCCACCTACGAGCCTCACCCGAAACAGCTGCGCTCGACGGTGCGGCTCATTGAAAACGCCAGGCGCCCGATGATCTTCGCCGGTGGGGGCGTCATCCTGGCCGGAGGCTCGGAGGAACTGACCCGGCTGGCCCGCCGAGCCCAGATTCCGGTCGCCACCTCGCTGATGGGACTGGGGGCCTTCCCCGGCGACGACGCTCTGTTTCTCGGCATGCTGGGCATGCACGGCACCTACGCTGCAAACATGAGCACGGGAGCCTGTGACCTGCTGCTGGGCGTCGGTGTGCGGTTCGACGACCGCGTTACCGGCAAGACCGATGCCTTCGCCTCCCAGGCCACCATTGTGCACATCGACATCGACCCGACCTCCATCCGCAAAAATATCCCGGTCAGCGTGCCGGTCGTCGGAGACTGCCGCATCAGCCTTCAGCGGTTGAACGAAATGATCGACGACACTCGCCTTGGGGACGCCACCGCCAAGCGGGCGGATTGGCTGGCGCGCATCGCGGAATGGAAGGACTCCCAGCCCCTGTCCTACCAGCAGGGCAAGGCCATCAAGCCGCAATACGTGGTTCAACAGGTCCACGCGCTGACGCGCGGCGAAGCCATCATCACCACGGAGGTGGGACAGAACCAGATGTGGGCGGCCCAGTACTACCGCTTCAACCGCCCCAACCACTTCATCACCTCCGGCGGCCTGGGCACCATGGGTTTCGGGCTTCCGGCCGCCATAGGCGCCCAGATCGCCTGTCCGGACAGGACCGTGGTGGATATCGCCGGGGACGGCAGCATCCAGATGAACATCCAGGAGATGGCCACGGCGGTTCAATACGAGCTTCCGGTTAAGATCGTAATTCTGAACAACGGCTGCCTCGGTATGGTCCGCCAGTGGCAGGAGCTGTTTTACGGCAGGCGCTACAGCGCCACGTGCATGAACTGCGCTCCCGATTTCGTCAAACTGGCCGAAGCCTACGGGGCGGTCGGCTTGCGGGCCACCCGCCCCGAAGAGGTCGTGCCGGTGCTGAAGGAAGGCCTGGCCGTCCGAAGGCCCGTGATCATGGATTTCGTGGTGGAAGCCGAGGAAGGCGTCTACCCCATGGTGCCGTCCGGGGCGCCGCTGACGGAAATGCTGCTGGTCTGAGAAAGGAGCGCACGCCGATGCTGCAGGAAAAACACGTCATGACCATGCTGGTGGACAATGAGCCGGGCGTAGTGTCCCGGGTGGCGGGGCTGTTCAGCGGAAAGGGCTTCAACATCGAGAGCATCTGCGGAAGCCCGACCAACGATCCGCAGGTATCCCGGATCACCATCGTCACCCAGGCCAATGCGCCGCTCGTCGAGCAGATCGAAAAGCAGCTGCGCAAGCTGGTCAACGTCATCAAACTGCGCAGCCTGAACGGGCCCCTTTGCGTGCGGCGCGAGCTCGCGCTGGCCTGCGTCCAGATCAAGCCTGAACAGCGCGCCGAGGTCCTCAGAATCGTGGACCTTTTCAATGGAAAGGTCGCCGATGCAGGACTCAGCCACCTGATCGTGGAGGTGTCCGGCGAGCAGGAAGAGGTCCAGACGGTCCTGAACCTTCTCAAGCCCTTCGGCATCAAGAAGCTTGCGCGCACTGGGCCGATCGGGCTGATCCGAGAGCCAAAATGAGATGGCAGCGCATAAAGCCCGATGTCGGTGTTGCGCTTCATCCCGCAGTCGCTGCGGCGTACTGCCAGTACGCATCGCTCCGCGGGACTCGCGCGCCTTGACATCAGATCTTTGTGTGCTGCCATCACCTTGGTTTTTTTAGCGTAGCTTTGGCCGCAACTTTTAAAATAACAACGAAAGAAGGAGCTAAAAAATGGCAAAATTCGATTTCGGCGGTGTGATGGAGGAAGTGGTGACGGAGGATGAATTCCCCCTGCAGAAGGCTCGCGAGGTCCTGCGGAACGAGGTCGTGGCGGTCGTAGGCTACGGCGTCCAGGGACCCGGCCAGGCCCTCAACATGCGCGACAACGGCCTCCGGGTGATCGTGGGGCAGCGCACGGGTGGAAAGTCCTGGGACCGGGCCCTGGCCGACGGCTTTGTCCCCGGCGAGACCCTGTTTACGCCAGAGGAGGCGGCCGAGCGGGGTACCGTGATTCAGTACCTGCTCTCGGATGCCGGGCAAGTCGCCATGTGGCCCAAGATCAAGGCCTGCCTCAAGGCGGGCAACATGCTTTACTTCTCCCACGGCTTCGGCATTGTTTACAAGGACCAGACCGGCATCGTTCCGCCTTCCAACATCGACGTCGTCCTGGTGGCGCCGAAAGGCTCCGGCCGCACAGTGCGCACGAATTTTCTCAACGGCAGCGGCATCAACGCGAGCTTCGCCGTCTACCAGGATCATACCGGAAAGGCCCGGGACAAGACCCTAGCCTTGGGGATCGCCATCGGATCCGGGTACCTGTTTCCCACCACGTTTGAACGCGAAGTCCTCAGCGACCTCACGGGCGAACGCGGGATTTTGATGGGCGCCCTGGCTGGCGTCATGGAGGCCCAATACAATCTCCTGCGCCAGCACGGACACAGCCCGAGCGAGGCCTTCAACGAAACCGTCGAGGAGCTCACCCAGAGCCTGATCGGCCTGGTCGGCGACAAGGGCATGGACTGGATGTTCGCCAACTGCTCCACCACCGCTCAGCGGGGAGCGTTGGACTGGGCCCCGCGGTTCCGCGACGCAGTAGCGCCGGTGTTCGCACAGCTCTATCAACGGGTCAGCAGCGGCGAGGAGACCCGCCGCGTTCTGCAGGCCAACAGCACACCCGACTACCGCCAGAAGCTCGACCGGGAGCTTGCCGTCATGCATGACTCGGAGATGTGGCGGGCGGGGGCGGCCGTGCGTTCTCTCCGTCCGGAAAACCGCAAGTAAAGCAGGAGAGAAAGAGCAAGGGAAATCCGGTCATTTCCCCGGGAGAGGATACATGGAACCCATATCGCTTTACGACACCACCCTTCGCGACGGGACCCAGGGCGAAAATATTTCCTTCAGCGCCGCGGAAAAACTGAAGATCGCCCAGCGCCTGGATGACATCGGCATCCAGTACATCGAAGGGGGGTGGCCGGGATCGAACCCCAAGGACATGCAGTTTTTCGAACTGGCGCGGCGGATACCCTTCAAGCAGGCCCGCCTGGCGGCGTTTGGATGCACCCGCAAGCCGGGCCGCCGGGCCGATCAGGACCACCACCTGAACGCGCTCATCGACAGCGGTACCGCCGTCACCACGATCTTCGGCAAGAGCTGGGACTTGCATGTCACGCGGGTGATGGAAACTCAACTGGAAGAAAACCTGGCCATGATCCGGGACACGGTGTCGTTTCTGCGGCAGAACGGCCGCGAAGTCGTATACGACGCCGAGCATTTCTTCGACGGGTTCCGACATAACCGCGACTACGCCCTGGCGACCATCGCCGCGGCGGCCGAGACCGGTGCGGACGTCATCGTGCTATGCGACACCAACGGCGGCACCCTGCCCTTCGACATCGCGCCGATATTTGCCGAAGTGCGCGGTCGTCTGGGACAGGTGCGCCTCGGCATCCACACCCACAACGACTGCGGCCTGGCCGTGGCCAATGCCCTTGCCGCCGTGGCAGCCGGGGCGGCCATGGTGCACGGCACCGTCAACGGGTACGGAGAGCGCTGCGGCAACGCCGACCTCACGGCCCTTGCTCCGATCCTCTGCCTGAAGATGGGACGACTCTGCATGTCGCCCGCCAACCTGAAAAAGCTCAAGTCGCTGTCGCGCTTCGTCGGTGAGACCGCCAACGTGGTGCCGCTGCACAGCCGGCCGTTCGTGGGACGGAGCGCATTCGCGCACAAGGGCGGCGTCCATGTCAGCGCCATCATGAAAGTCCCGGAGGCTTACGAACACATGGACCCGGAGCTGGTCGGCAACCAGCGCCGCGTGCTCGTTTCCGATCTGTCGGGCAAAAGCAATGTGGAGTACAAGGCCCGGGAGCTGGGCATCGACCTCGATATCAACGGTTTCGACAGCCGCCGAATCGTAGCCGAGATCAAGCAGATGGAACAGGACGGCTACCAATTCGACGTGGCCGACGGATCATTCAAGGTTCTCATCGAGAAGCTCACCGAAACCTTCGAGCCGCTGTTCGAACTGGAGTCCTTCCGCGTCACCATTGAAAAAGACAAGGATCAACCCTGCCAGGCCCATGCCACCGTGAAGATCTCGGTCGGCGGCAAGCAGGAGATCACCGCCGCCGAGGGCTACGGACCGGTCAGCGCCCTGGACAACGCGCTGCGCAAGGCCCTGGGCCGGTTTTTCCCTGATCTCGACACCATGCGCCTGACGGACTTCAAGGTGCGCGTCATCGACGGAAGCCGGGGCACGGCGGCCCGGGTGCGGGTGCTGATCGACTCCCGCGACCAGGATCACATCTGGAGCACCATCGGAGTTTCAGAGGACATCATCGAGGCGAGCTGGCATGCGCTGGCGGATAGTTTCCAGTACAAGCTGGCCCGCGAAAAAGAATTGCGCACGGCTAGACAAGAGCCGTTGCCGCTGAAGATGGGTTGATAAAGGAGCAGCTCATGACCGATCGTGTAATCATCTTCGACACCACCCTGCGGGACGGCGAACAGAGTCCCGGCGCGAGCATGAACACGGCTGAGAAGCTGCGCCTCGCCGTCCAATTGGAGAAACTCGGCGTCGACGTCGTCGAGGCCGGGTTTCCGGCCGCCTCGGCCGGCGATTTCGATGCCGTCTCCCAGATCGCCGGGCGCCTCAAGAAAACCGAGGTGGCCGGGCTGGCGAGGGCCACCAAATCCGACATCGATCGGGCCTGGCAGGCGGTGCGGCATGCCGCACAACCGCGCATCCACACCTTTATCGCCACCTCGGACATCCATCTGGAGTACAAGCTTAAAATGAGCCGGGATGAGGTGGTGAAGGCCGCCGTCGAGGCGGTCCGCCATGCCAAGTCTCTGACTCCAAGCGTGGAGTTTTCCGCCGAGGACGGCTCGCGCAGCGACCGGGACTATCTATGCCGGGTGTTCGAGGCGGCCATCGAATCGGGCGCCACGACCGTAAACCTGCCGGACACGGTGGGATATGCCATCCCGGGTGAGTTTTCAGACCTGGTGCGCTACATCCGGCAGCATACCCCTAACCTGCACAAGGCCGTACTGAGCGTTCACTGTCACAACGACCTCGGCCTGGCCACGTCCAACACGCTGGCAGCGATCCATGCCGGCGCCCGGCAGGCGGAGGTAACCATCAACGGCATCGGCGAACGGGCCGGCAACACGTCCCTGGAAGAAGTGGTCATGGCCATGCATACCCGAGCCAACTACCTCCAAGCTTCAACCGCCATCAACACCGAATTCATCTACCCGACCAGCCGCCTGGTCAGCATGATCACGGGCATCATGGTTCAGCCCAACAAGGCCATTGTCGGGGCCAACGCCTTCGCCCACGAGGCCGGCATCCACCAGGACGGTGTTCTGAAAAATCCCATGACCTACGAAATCATGAAGCCCGAAACCATCGGTCTCAGCGCCAGCAAGCTGGTGCTCGGCAAGCATTCCGGCCGCCATGCCCTGAAAACCCACCTCAAGGACCTGGGATACGACCTCTCGGATGAAGAGATGAAACTGGTCTTTTCCAAGTTCAAGGAACTGGCCGACAAGAAAAAACACGTGATGGACGAGGACCTGGAGGCCATTGTTACCGAGGGGATCCTGAGGACCGCTGATGTCTTTAAACTGGATTACCTGCACGTCACCGCGGGGACCACGGTGCTGCCCATGGCCAGTGTCCGGCTCCAAATCAACGGCCGCATGGTGCAGGATGCCGGTTATGGCAATGGGCCCATCGACGCGGCCTACAACACCATCTCCAAGCTCACCGGGACGGCCTCGGAGTTGCTGCGGTTCTCGATCAGCGCCCTGACGGGCGGCACAGACGCCATGGGTGAGGTGGCCGTGCGCCTGAGGGAGAATGGGTTGCTGGCTTTGGGCAAGGGCGCGGACCCCGACATCATCACCGCCAGCGCCAAGGCTTACATCAATGGGTTGAACCGGCTGGAATATCTCAAGAACCATCCCATGGAAGAAGCGGCAAGGCTATAGAAGAGCGATGCCGGCTGCTGGATACCTCCTATCTGCCGGTTATCCAGTATCCGGTTTCCGGTTTAATTTACGTCCAGCGTTCCCACCAGATCGGCGATATCCTTGATCCCGTGCTGCTCAAGGTAGCGCTCGATTCCCGCGATGACGTCCAGAGTGGTGCGAGGGTTGACGAAATTGGCCGTGCCGATCTGGACGGCCGTGGCGCCGGCGATGAAAAATTCTATGGCGTCATCGGCCCGTATGATTCCACCGATGCCGATGACCGGCACCCGCACCGTGCGGGCCACCTGCCACACCATTCGCAAAGCCACGGGTTTGATCGCCGGCCCCGACAGCCCGCCGGTAATGTTGGCCAGCCTCGGCCTACGGGCTTCGATGTCGATGGCCATGCCGGTAATGGTGTTGATGAGCGATAGGGCGTCGGCGCCGGCGGCCTCTGCGCTGCGGGCGATCACAGTCACATCCGTAACGTTGGGAGAGAGCTTCACGATGACGGTCTTCCGGGTCTTCTCCCGCACGGCCTTGACGACGCGTTCCGCTGCAAACGGGTCAACCCCGAAGACGACCCCTCCGGCCTTCACATTCGGGCAGGAAATGTTCACCTCGATGGCCGCAAGCCCTTCGATCGCGTCGATGCGCTCGGCCAGGGCTGCGTACTCTTCGATCATGGTGCCGTAGATATTGGCGATGATCGGAGGCTTAAGTGTGCGCAGAAAGGGCATCTTCTCGGCTTCGAAGGCCTCAATCCCGACGTTTTCCAGCCCGATGGCGTTCAGCATGCCGCAGGCCGTTTCGACGATGCGCGGAGGCGGATTGCCTTTGACCGGCTTCAAGGCCAACCCCTTGACAACGATGGCCCCCAGCCGGTTCAAATCGAGCAGCGATTCGAATTCCCGTGCGTATCAAAAGGTCCCCGAAGCGGTCATGACCGGGTTCTTGAGCGCAAGCCCGCCGATCTTAACCGCCATGTTTGGTGCTGCCTCCGACATGCTCCCTTCTTACCATAGCCCGGCTTCAAGTCAAGCCGGCCGACGCTGCTTCAGCAAGGTCCTTGCACTGGATCCCAAAGCTGCTTGCGGAGGCGACATTCCGGTGTGATTATTGACAAAAAACTTTGTGTGGGATTAGGATAACGTAATGGACCTGTCTCCGCACTGGAAGACCATCATCGACACGCTCAAGGAGGGTCTGGTCATCACCGGCCCGGATGGCACCATTCTCGCAGTCAACCCGGCGGCGGAGCTTCTGACCGGTTATTCAGCCGAGGAACTGATCGGCCAGTCGTGCCGGATCCTGGACTGCACCGGGTGCGAAATCTTTGGTCAAGGAGCGGGAGAAAGATGGTGCAAGCTGTTTCAGGAGGGCATGGTCAAGGCCAAGACATGCCTGATCACCAACAAGGACCACCACGCCGTCACCATTATCAAGAACGCAACCGTTCTGCGGGACGCCGATGGCCAGGTCATCGGAGCAGTGGAGACCCTGACCGACATTTCAGAGGTGGTGAGGCAGCAGGAAGAGATTTTCGCGCTGCGCAAGACCCTCGACCTGAACGACAGCTTCTTCGGGATTCTCGGCCGGTCTCCGGCCATGCAGCGGTTGTTCGAAATGATCCAGAGCGTGGCCCCGACCGACGCTCCGGTGATGATATACGGGCAAAGCGGAACCGGCAAGGAAATGGTCGCGCGAGCCGTCCACTGGGCAAGCCCGCGGGAGTGCAAGCCCTTCATCAAAGTCAATTGCGCCGCGCTGAACGAGAATCTGCTCGAAAGCGAACTGTTCGGCCACGTCAAGGGCGCTTACACCGGCGCCGACCGCAGCCGCATCGGGCGCTTCGAAGCCGCCAACGGCGGGAGCATCTTCTTGGACGAGATCGGCGATATACCGATCTCCACTCAGGTCAAGCTGCTGCGCGTCCTGGAAGAAAGGGAAATCGAGCGGGTCGGCGACCAGACCCCCATCAAGGTGGACGTGCGCATCATCACGGCGACGAACCGAAACCTCGATGACCTGATCGCTCAGGGCCGATTCCGGGAGGACCTCTACTTCCGGATCAACGTGTTCCCGCTCAACATCCCACCGCTCAAGGATCGGCCCGAGGACATCCCCATCATCGCCCAGCACTTCATCGAGCAGCACAACCAGAAAAGCGAGAAAAAAATCACCGGCCTTTCCCCCGGCGCAGCGGCCCGGCTTTCGGCTTACACCTGGCCGGGGAATGTCCGGGAGCTGCGCAATGCGATCGAATATGCCTTGGTGCTGTGCCCGGGAGCCTTCATCAACACCCCGCATCTGCCCCAAAAGATCGCCGCCGAAGCCGTCTGCCCTCCCCCGCCTGAAACCCTATCGAACCGGGGGCGCGATGAACTCATCCGCGTTCTGCGCCAGGTTAACGGAAACCAGTCCGCCGCCGCGCGGATGCTGGGAGTCAGCCGGGTCACCGTGTGGAAGCGCATGAAAAAACATCGCATCGACCTCACCCGCGACGTGAATTGAACCGTGGACCCGGAAGCCAAGCAACACCAGGCCGCACGAAATATCGCGCTGGTGTCGCCTCCCTGGCCGCTGTACAACCGGCCATCCATTCAATTGGGTACGCTCAAGGCGTTCGTGCGTTCACGCTTTCCCCAGGTCGGCGTCAGCGCCCATCATTTCTACCTCCAGGTCGCCGAAGCCATAGGCTTTCGCCTCTATCATTCGATTTCCGAGCGGACCTGGCTCGCTGAAACAGTCTATGCCGCCCTGCTCTACCCGGACCAGGTCGACCGGATGGCGCGGCTGTTTCGCAGGGAGGCGGCCGCAGCCCCCGAGCTCAGGCACCTGGACATCCGGCGCCTCGCCTCCCGAGTGGAGGCCGTCTCCGCAGACTGGATCTCCGCAACCGATTGGAGCGGTGTCCAGGTAGTCGGCTTCTCCGGCGTTCTGTGCCAGCTGACCGCATGCCTCTACCTCATCCGACGCCTCAAGGAGCGCTGCCCCCATCTCACCACGGTGGTCGGTGGATCGGCGTTCAGCCTGCCGTCCGGGGTGGCAGCGCTCAGGCTTTTCCCCCACATCGACGCCGTGGTTTACGGAGAGGGCGAACTGCCACTGGCCCACCTGGTGCAGCACCTTGTCGTGGAGGGCCGCGATCTCAAGGATCTGCCGCCGGCCAACGGCATTCTCTCCCGTAGAGACGTCGAAGACCAGGACGCTGACCGCGGTTTTTTCCAGCTGGAAAACCTGAATCATCTGCCGTTGCCGGACTTTGACGATTACTTCGAGACATTGTCCGGCTTCAGCGCTGCCAAACGGTTTTTCCCCACCCTGCCCGTGGAGTTTTCCAGGGGTTGCTGGTGGGGGCGCGAGGTCGGCGCCGGCGAAACGACCGGCTGTGATTTCTGCAATCTCAACCTGCAGTGGCGCGGCTACCGTTCCAAGTCAGAGGGCCGGGTGGTTGCGGAGATCGATCACCTCACGCGACGCCACCGGGTGCTGTCGCTGGCCGTCACGGACAACGTCCTGCCGAAAGAGTCGACCGCCGACATTCTGCGGGGCTGGCCGATTTAAACCGGGACACCGCCCTGTTTGCCGAAATCCGGGCGACCACGCCTCGGGCCGAACTGGAGCTGATGCGAGACGCCGGCATGCGCAAGGTCCAGGTGGGAATCGAGGCCCTGAGCACTCGCTTGTTGCGAAAAC
>JBLMXM010000224.1:0-15205 GCA_050257775.1 Hyphomicrobiales bacterium | reverse complement strand
CAGGCCAGCCAATCCTTGTTGCCGATGACGATTTCGGCGTTGGTACCGACATCTAAAAATAAGGTCAGCTCTTCCGTACGGTAGATGCCGGAGCCCATGACGCCGGCGACGATGTCGCCCCCAACATAACTGGACACACAGGGATAAACCAGCGCCGTGACGTGATCACCCAGTTCCAAACCCAGGTCCCGGGCCTTGATCGGGGGATAGAGTGACGAGGCCGGCACATAGGGCGCCCGCCGGATGTAGCGCGGGTTGATCTTGAGCAGCAGCTGGGTCATGGTCGTATTGCCGGCCAGGGTAATGGTGGAAATGTCCTCCGGGTCCACTCCCGACCGCCGGATGATCTTGCGCAGGATCTTGTTGATGGTCCCGACCACCACCTCCTGGATGCGGTCCAGGCCGCCCGGCTTCTCGGCATAGACGATGCGCGTAATTACGTCCTCGCCATAGCTGATCTGACCGTTGAACTCGGCGTGTTCGGCACGCACCTCGCCAGTGATCAGGTCGATCACCTGGCCGTAGACGGTGGTGGTACCGATGTCCATGGCAATGGCGAAGCTGCGGCCGGAGGTGTCGCCGGACTGGATGTTGATGATACGGGTCTTGCCATCCTCGCGCACCGGTCGCACCAGGGTGGCGGTCACCCGGAAGTCGTTATGCCGGATGACCTCCGGGATCTTGCGGATGACGCCGAGATCCGCCTCCAGCTTGTGCTCGCCGTGCTGCTGAAGAACGCCGATGAGCCGTGTGAGGTCTGGGAGGTTGTCCTGGGGCGACGGTGGCGGGATTTCGAGGTATTTCTTTTCAACCGGCGCGAGGAACAACCCACGCTCCTTCAACTCCTCGAAGTTGAACTCGCGGATCCGGGCGGTCCGGCGCGGAGATGCCGGCCGGCGGAGTGCACCGGTATCGATGACCGATTCTGTGGGGATACGTACCGTCAGGTCGCCTGTGACCGTGGACTGACACGCCAGGCGGTAGCCCTCGCGGATATCCTCTGCGCTGAGTTTTTCCGAAACGCCGCCCTCGACGCTGCCCGCCTCGATACGGACGCGGCATTTGCCGCAGATGCCCTCCCCGCCGCAAGAGGCATTGATGTGCACAGCGGCATCCAATGCCGCCTGGATGATGGAAGCGCCAGGGGGCACCGTAATGGAGATGTTATGGGGCAAGAATGTGACTTTGGGGTTGGCCATTCGGCATAGACCTTAGAAAGTAACGAGCAACGAGCAACGAGTAACGAGTAGAAGAAATGCTGAATCCGAAAGCTTGGATTGCCTCGCTCTTAATTGGCTTTTATTCCTCATCCGAGTTCCTCGCCACTTGGCACTTTTTATCTTTAGCTCGTTGCTCGTTACTGGTCACTCATCACTTTTTTTCTATCGGTTCGTTGAAGTTGCAGCGCAGCGTCACCATATCCCCTTCGAAGGCGGTTGTGACCTTGTACGGCAAGCTCTTGAACAGCCGGATCATCCCCTGGTTCTGAGCCGAGGTGTAAGCGAAGAAGCCCGCGATCTCGTGCCCGCATGCGGCCGACGCCAGCTTGTGCAGGAGGACTCTGCCGAGGCCCTTATTCTGGAAGGGCTTGCTGATGGAAAAGGCGATTTCGGCGCGGTTGGTGGCCGGGTCCAGCAGATATTCGCCGATGCCTACCACCTGCCCGAAGCCGACTTCGCCCACCACGGCTAGAAGAGTGAGGTCCTTGACGTAGTCGACCTGAGACACCTCTTCCATCTCGTTCTTCTCGAAACTGGTCTTGTTGTGAAAAAACCGAGCCACAACGTCATCCTTGTCCAGGTTGTAGAAGTGCTCCTGAATGCGGCGCGCATCCACCGGCTTGGCCGGCCGCACCGTGACCTGCTCGTCGTTGATGTCCAGTATCTCTTCCAGGTACACGGGATAAACGCCGTGAATGGATTCATGCAGGGTGCGCTCGGCGCTGAGCAACCCCATCTTTTTGGCCTGGAAGAACAGTTCATCCCTGAAGTCCGGATGGGCGATGCTGATGAGAGCCATGGCTCTCTCCTGAAAGCTCTTGCCGAACAGGTTGACTACTCCGAACTCGGTCACCACATGCTGGACATCGCTTCGGGGCACCACGATGGCCGTGTCCTTGAGGAGCGGGACGATACGGCTCTCCTTGCCCTGACTGGCCGTGGAGGACAGCATCAGGATGGACTTTCCGCCCGGTGCGGCGGCGGAGCCGCGCATGAAATCCAGCAAGCCCGTGACACCCGAAAAGTGCGTGTGGGGCATGGCGTCGACGGCCACCTGACCGGTCAGATCGATGTTCATCACCACACTCATGGCCACCATCCGTTTGTGCCGGGATATCACCGAGGGGTCGTTGGTGTAGTCAACCGGATGGAACTCAATGGCGGGGTTGTCGTCCAGAAACTCGTACAAGTCCTTTGAGCCGATGGCGCTGGCGGCGACCATCTTGCCGTCGTTGAAACCCTTGCGGCGGTTGGTGATGACTCCTTTCGAGTACAGGTGCATCATGTCGTTGGTGAAGAAAAGCGTGTGAATCCCGAGGTCGTTTTTATCCGAAAGGGCCAGCATGACGGCCTCGGTCGTGGTGCCGAGGCCCATGGCCAGCGTGGAGCCGTCCTCGATCAACCGCACGATCAGCCGGGCGATGTCATAGGCGGCCTTGAGCTCCGGGTTGGGCCCGATGGTGATCAGCGGCTCGTCGTATTCGACGAAAACGTCCACGTCGTTCACGTGAATGAAGCTGCGGCCCAGAACCCTTGGCATCTGCGAGTTCACCTGCGCGATCACGATGTCCGCGGACTCGGCGGCTGCGAGCGTGATATCCACGGACACGCCCAGGCTCATCCACCCGAAATCATCCGGCGGCGAGACCTGGATGAGGGCTACGTGGATGGGCAGCAGGCGGCTTTTGAAAAGACGCGGGACGGCTGAGAGATGGATCGGGGTGATGAAGCGCTGATTGCGGGCGATGGCCTTGGACTTGGCCGACCCGGCATAGAAGGAGCGTATGTTCAGCGCGCTGTCCTGGGTCTTGTTGGCGATCAAGGTCAGCGGCGTGGTCTCCAGGGTCATCAGCCTTACGATCTCGATGTCTTTCAGGGACTCGGACGCGTTGGACAACTCCCGGACCAGGTGTTGGGGCTCTCCGCAGGAGGAGCCCAGGAACACCCGTTGGCCGGGCCGGATCATGGCGATGGCTTCGGCGCTGGTGCGCTGCTTCTGGATGTATTTGTCGGCCCAGTAGGTTGCGATCGCCATAGATGCCTCCTGCGCATGCTGTAATGATGAGCGCGGCAATTAAATATAACAATTGCCAGCACCCCCCACAGAGGCGGAGCGGGGTGCCCGCCGCGGCGCGCCGCAACCAATTCTTCAGGCGACCCTGCCACGCCCCCCAGCCGTATAGAGGGTGCCTCAGACAGGCAGAGACGGTCGGCGGCTCCGTGAAGGCAGGTCCTCCGGGGATGTCCGGGTCGTTATGGAGCGGGCTGGCTGCCGTGCGCAGGAGCGTTGTAAGCATGGTTGCGGCTCGCCGCGGCGGGCACCCCGCTCCGCCTGAACCTGAACACTTGTTGCATATTCAATTGCCGGAGTAGTAGCCATATCAGATGGCAATGCTTCCGGCAACCGGTCATGCCGGCGGGGCCACGGCCTGGCCTAGATAGGAGCTGATCACGGCCGGGTCGGACATCAGTTGATCCGCGCGGCCTTCCAGCGGAATTTTCCCATTTTCCAGAACGTAGGCATAGGAAGAAATGGAAAGCGCTTGGCGGGCGTTTTGCTCGACCAGAAGGATCGTGAGTCCTCCGGACTGCAGGTCGCTGATGATCGTGAAGATCATTTGGACCAGCAGGGGAGCCAGCCCCAGGGAAGGTTCATCCAGGAGCAGCAGCTTGGGTTTAGCCATGAGCCCTCGGGCGATGGCCAGCATCTGCTGTTCACCGCCGGAAAGCGTGCCGGCGAGCGCGTTGCGGCGTTCGGCCAAAATCGGAAAGCGGGCCTCGACGGCGGCGATGCCCGCCTCGATTTCCCTGGTAGGCCGGCGGTAGGCCCCCATCTCGAGGTTTTCGCGCACCGTCATACCCGACAATACCAGTCGTCCCTCGGGTATCTGGATAATCCCCGCGGACACCCGCTGGTGGGGGCTTAAGCGGGTGATGTCGCGGCCCTGCAGCCGGATGCGCCCCCGGACGGCTGGGACCACAGCGCTGATGGCATTCAGGGTCGTGGTCTTTCCCGCGCCGTTGGGCCCGATTAGCGAGACGATCGCCCCCTCCTCCACCCGGAAGGAAATCTCCCGGACCGCCTCAATCGGCCCATAGGAAACCGTCAATCCGCTAACCTCAAGCATCGTAAACCCTCAAGCAGTCGAAACAATGTAACCCCCCATGAAGACTGGAGAACGACTTTGTAAAAAGGCCAAGGTCAAGGCGCGCAAAACTCGTGGCGCGAAGCGTACTGGCAGTACGCCGCAGCGACAGCGAAATGAAGCGCAACGCCGAGATTGGCCTTTTTACGAAGTCGTCAAGCATCGTAATCTCCCGACCCGAGATAGGCCTCGACCACTGCCGGGTGACGGCGCACCTCCTCCGGGCTGCCGGTGAGGATGACCCGGCCGAAGTTGAGCACCGTAATCCGGGAACAGAGGTTCATGACAAAGGCCATGTTGTGCTCGATCAACAGGATCGTTATGCCCTCGGCAGCCAGGGAACGCACCAGCTCCGCCACCTCGGCTGCCTCCCCCCGGCGCATGCCGGCCACCGGCTCATCCAGCAAAAGCAGTCTGGGAGCAAGGGCGAGGGCTCTGGCGATCTCCAGACGGCGGCGTTCGCCGTACGATAAATTGCGGGCCAACTGGGCGGTCTTGCCGTCAAGCCCTACGCGGGCCAGCGTCCCCCGTGCCTGCTCCTCGAGCTGCCGGTCTTCCCGGGCCACGGACGGCAGGCGCATCAGTCTCGGCAGCAGGGGCCGCCGGGCCCTGAGGTGCTGGCCGGCCTGGACGTTTTCCAGACAGGTCATGGCCGGAAACAGCCGGATGTTCTGAAATGTCCGGGCCACGCCAACGGTGGCCACCTGATGGGCCGGAAGCCGGTGAAGGGCCCGGTTCCGGTAAACCACCTGCCCGGAGCTGGGCGGCAGCACGCCGCTCAGGATGTTGATCAGCGTCGTCTTTCCGGCCCCGTTCGGGCCGATCAGGCCGTGAATGGTGCCGGGTGCAACCGTGAAGGTTACCTCCAGCAGGGCTTGGAGTCCGCCGAAACTCCGCGAAATGTTCTCCACGCGCAAGTCGTTCATGGGGTCTCAGCCCCGGCCGCCGCCGGCCGAAAACGGGTGAACAAGGAGGCCAGGCCGTTCGGCAGAAACAGGATGACCAGCAGCAGGATCAGACCGTTGACACCCATGCGGATGGGCCCGGCCGTCACGCCCACTCCCCGCAGAATTTCCGGAAGCGCGGTGAGCAACGCCGCCCCCAGGATCGGACCGTACCATACCCGGGTGCCGCCCACGATATTGTAGATCAACAGGTCTACGGCAACGAAAAAGCCGAAATCGCGCGGGGTGATCAGGTAGGTTAGATGGGCGTACATGCCGCCCGCAAGGCCCGCCATCATGGCGCCGATGGTGAAGGCCAAGACTTTGTAATAGGTGATGTGGATCCCCAGGCAGGCCGCCGCTGTCTCATCCTCGCGCATGCTGACCAGCCCCCAGCCCAGTTGCGAACGCCGCAGAACAGCCATGAAATAGGCCGCACCGACCACTGCCAGATAGATCATCCATGTCTGGGTGACATTAGGAATGCCGGTCAAGCCCTCAGCGCCGCCGGTGATGTCGAGATTGACCGCGGCGATGCGCACCACCTCGCCAAAGGCGAGGGTCGCCATGGCCAGGAACACACCCCGTAACCGCAACACGGGCAGGCCCAGGGCCAGGCCGACGAGCCCGGCCACCACTGCGCCTCCGCAGAGTGAAATGACGTAGGGCATCTTGAAATGAACGGTCAGTATCCCGGCCGTGTACCCCCCCAGGCCCGCGAAGGCCGCGTTGCCCAGGGACAGCATGCCCCCCGACAGGGTCACGTTCAGGCTGAGCGCCAGCAAGGCGTTGATGCCGATAAAATTGATGACGCTTCCGTAAATGGCAAAGAACTGCTGCAGTTGATCCATCCCGGCCTACGCCTCCCGCGCCTTGGCCCGGCCCAGCAGGCCCGAGGGCCGAATCAGCAAAATGATGAAGAGCACCGTAAAGGCCACGGCGTCCCGCAAATTGGAGGTCCCGCTGATGGCCACGGTCAGCACTTCGCTCAGGCCGAAGGCCAGGCCGCCCAGGATGGCGCCGGGAATGCTGCCCATGCCGCCGAGAATGATGACGGCGAGTCCCTTCAACTCGATGGAGCGCCCCATGTCCGGCGCCAGGGCGTCGAAGTAAAGTCCGTAGAGAATGCCGGCGGCGCCACCGAGCGCGGAGGAGATGAAGAAGGTGAAGGCGATGATGCCGTTGACGTTCACGCCCAGCAGCATGGCCGCACGCTCGCTTTCAGCCACGGCGCGGATGGCCTTCCCGGTTCGGGTTCTCTGGATGAAAAACGTCAGAACCACCATCAGCAGGGTCGCCACCGCAACAATCCCGACCTGCAGCGAGGTGAGGGTCACCCCGGCGACGTGCCAAATGTGGACCGAGACCGTTCCCTGCGGGAACCGCACCGATCTCGCCCCGAACAGGCCCAGGGCCACGGCCTCGAAAATGATAGCCATGGCGATGCTGGAGATGAGGCCGGAAAAATGGCTGTCGGCCCGCTTGCGCAGCGGGGCGAAGGCCACCTGGTTGAGCAGCAAGCCCAGCAACCCTGCGAAGAGAGTCGCCAAGGGAAAGGCCAGCCAGATGGACATCCCGGCGGCCTGAACCAGCCACACGGCGATCAGTCCGCCGAGAGTGAATACTGCGGCATGAGCGAGGTTCAGGATATCCAGCACACCGAACACCAGGGTGTAACCCACCGCAAACAACCCGTAGACGCTTCCGATGAACAGCCCATTGACCAGTTGCTGGCCAAGCAGATTCACCCTCGTCCCTCCCGTCTCAACCTGAACATTTCATGAGAGCCTTTCACCTTTTAACTGCCGAACACCACGAATTTGCCGTTCTTGATTTCCTGAACCACCGGGGTGTGATCCGCGTCCCGGCCCTCCGTGAAAGAGAATTTGCCGAGCAGGGTGTCCAGGCCCTTGAGTTTGACCATGGCGTCCCGGATGGCCTTGCGGTTGTCGGCGGTGCCGGCCCCCTTGGCCGCCTGGTAGGCGATGTGCACCCCGGCGAAGGCCTGGGCCGCGAACTGGTCCGGCGGGTGGTTGTATGTCTTGGTGTAGTCATCCACAAATTTCACGTTCAGGGGATTGGTCGAGGAGATGTTCCACGCAGCGCCGACAACGACTCCCTCGGCCGCCTCGCCCGCGTTCTTGATGAGCGCCGGGGAGTTGAAGCCGTTGCCGCCGATGATGCGCACGGTCTTGGGAATGCCCAGCTGGCGGGCCTGGCTGACGATTCCGGAGGCTTCCTCCACCAGGGCCGAGCAGACGATCGCATCCGGGTTCTGGGCCTTAATCTGGGTCAGCTGCGGGGAAAAGTCCCTATCGCCCTTGGCAAAGGTCTGTTCACTCAGGATCTGGATCCCCTCGGCCTGCAGGACCTTCTTGAACACATCGTAGCCGCTCTTGGTGAACGCGTCGTCATTGCCGTAGAACAGGACCACTTTTTTCAGCCCCAATTTTGCCTTGGCGACCTTGATGGTGTTGGGGATGACCACCGCCTCGGTCAGGGAGTCGCGGAAAATGTAGTCCCCGATCTCGGTGATGCCGCCGGCCGTGTTGCTGACGCCCAGCACAGGTACACCGGCCTGCTGGGCGATCGGGTTGGTGGTCTTGGCGGTGTTGCTCAAGGTGGGACCGATAATCATGGCGACCTTGTCGCCGTTGATGAGCTTGTTGAATACGTTGATGCCCTGCTGTGGCACGCTGGCGTCGTCCTCGAAGATGGGGAGGATCTGCAGCCCGCTGCCTGCGGCGGCGTTGACCTGGTCGACCGCAAGCTGGGCGCCTTCCTTCTGGCTGGCGCCGTACACGGCCGCACCGCCCGTCATGCTGAACACAAAGCCCATCTTGATCTTATCTGCTGAAAACGCCGGCCTGACAGCGCCGGCTGTAATCGCCGCAGACACCGCTAGTGCCAACAGCACGTAATTGACTCGTTTCATGAAGCCCTCCTTTGTCGAGTTGTCGAAATATGCAACTTGTGCCCTGGATACCGCTGGATCAGCGCGAGGCAAGCTGGCGGGATCTCAAAAATTTCACGCAAAATACGCAGCCGCACCTATATGTCAAGCAAAAACATCCGAACCATGGTCCGGAGTTAAGCAGGATCCGGAGAAGGGTCAGCCGACATGGCTGTCGTCGAGCCCCAGCGGGAGCTGCTGATCGGGCGGGGCCTCCTCAACCCGGCGCAGGGTGCGCTCGATGGCGCGGGTCCTCACTTCCGCCTGATCGATGGTATGGGTGGCTTCCTGAAGTTTCTTCTTGGTCTTGGCCAGAGTGTCCCCGAATCTCCCGAACTCGGTCTTTACGGTGCCGAGCAGCTCCCAGACCTCGCTGGAACGCCGCTCGATGGCCAGCGTTCGAAAGCCCATCTGCAGGCTGTTCAAGAGCGCCGCCAGAGTGGTGGGACCCGTGACCACCACGCGGTGCTCGCGCTGCAAGTAGTCGCACAGTCCGGGAATTCGCAGAACCTCCGCGTAGAGCCCCTCCACCGGCAGAAACAGGATGGCAAAGTCGGTGGTGTGCGGCGGGTCGAGGTATTTATCCCGGATGGCCCTGGCCTCGGCCTTGACCCGGATCTCGAGGCTCCGCAGCGATCGGTCGGCCAGCTCTTTGTCGGCTGCCTCCTGGGCCTCGAGCAACCGCTGGTAGTCCTCCTGCGGGAATTTGGCGTCGATCGGCAGCCAGACCATGGCCTCACGGTCCGCATCCGGCCCGGGCAGCCGGATGGCGTACTCCACCCGCTCGTTGCCGCCGCTCTTGGTGACAACGTTGGCGGCATACTGCTCCGGAGTCATGATCTGGTCCAGGATCTGGCCCAGGCGGATCTCGCCCCAGGTGCCGCGGGTTTTAACGTTGGTCAGCACCTTCTTGAGGTCCCCCACCCCGGCCGCCAGGGTGCGCATCTCCCCTAGGCCGGCATACACCTGCTCCAGGCGCTCGCTGACCTGCTTGAAGGAATCCCCCAGACGCTTTTCGAGGGTGGATTGAAGCTTCTCATCGACCACCACGCGCATCTGCTCGAGCTTCTGGGTGCTGTCGGCCTGCATCGACTGTAGGCGGTGTTCGATGGTCTGCCGCAGGGCTTCGAGCTTGGTTTCATTGAGGGCCGTCAGATCGGCCAGTTGTCGCGAAAAGCTGTCGAGCTGGTCCTTCTGCAGACGGGCAATTTCGGCCATGCGGTTAAGCAGCGACTCCGCCAGATGGGCCATTCCGGCTTGGAGCTCCTCGCGGGCCTGGCGGTCGCCGACGGCCGATTCCTGCCGGCTGCGAGCCGATTCCTCGCGCAGCAGACGCTCGACATGATCAATGCGATCCGCAAGAGAAACAAATGATTTACCGAGCTCGGCGACCAACTGACCGGGTCTGCGCCGGACCAGGATGATCAGCAGCACGAGGATCACCAGCGCCAGAACCACTAATGCGGCGGGCCAAATGACCGTAGGCCACTGGATGAGAATTTCAACCATCTGAATTTCCAGAAATTATTTTCAGATCACTATAAAGAAATCCCTTCACAGCGTCAAGCGCAATGCCCTGCGCCTCAGCTTTCGGGTCGGGCCGAAGCAATCCCCCCCGGCGCTCCGCCCTGATTTCAGGCCAGAAGGATGCGGCCGTTGCTTCTTTGAAAGGAATATTATAAAAGTGAACCACTTTCCGAGCAATATAGCATGTTCTTCCTCCGTGGAATGACCGGGCTGTAATGCAATGAAAGCGCTTTTCTCCACGTTTCCCATCCGCCACCTCCGCTTGAAAAACCGCATCGTCATGCCCGCCCTCGCCTCCTTCTTAATCGCAAACAACGGTGAGGTCACTGAAGCTGCCGTCGAGCACTACCGGCGCCGGGCGGCCGGAGGGGCGGCCATGGTCATCTTCGAGGCTTGCGCGGTTTCCCCGGAGGGGGTGGTGTCCACGCACCAGGCTCGGATCGATGACGACCGGTTCATCGAAGGCCTCTCACGAATCGCCGCCGCTGTGAAATTCGAAGGCGCGGTTCCGGCCGTGCAGCTTCACCACGGAGGGCGTCAAACCTCCTCCAAGGTCATCGGCCGCAGGCCCCTGGCGCCCTCGCCTCTGCCTTGCCCGACCATCCGGGGAGAAGTGGAGCCCCTGACGACGGCCGGCATCCGGGAATTGGTTAAAAAATTCGGCGACGCCGCCGTACGCGCCTGTGCCGCCGGTTTCGAACTGATCGAAATCCATGGTGCCCACGGCTACCTGGTCAATCAATTTCTCTCCGGGTTTTCGAATATACGCGCTGATGCCTACGGCGGGGATGTGGCCGCGCGCAGCCGCTTCGCGCGGGAGATCGTTGATGAAATCCGCGCACGGTTGGGACCAGGGTTCCCGCTCGGCTTCAAAATCAGCGCTGAGGAGCACGTGCCGGGCGGGCTCACCACTGCAGAAAGCATCGCCATTTTGCGTCGATTGGTGGTGGCAGGCATCGACGCCGTGCAGGTTTCAGCCGGAAACGACCTGACGCCGGAATGGATCTGCCAGCCGATGTTTATGCCGCGAGGCTGCCTGGCCAAATCGGCGGCCCAGGTCAAGAGAGCCCTGGGCATCCCCGTGCTGGCGGTGGGACGGATCAACGACCCCCATATTGCCAACGACCTCATCGAGACCGGCAAGGCCGATTTGGTGTGCATCGGACGCGGTCAGCTGGCAGACCCCGAATTGCCCCATAAAGCCCGAGAGGGCCGCTACGATGAAATCCGCACCTGCATCGCCTGCAATACCTGCATGCAGTCCATCTTCAAGCTCGGCCGCATCGAGTGCCTGGTCAATCCGAGCCTGGGACGGGAGAAAGAGATGGCCATCGCTCCGGCAAAAACCCGCAAACGCGTACTTGTGGCGGGAGGGGGGCCGGCAGGGCTCGAGGTCGCCTGGGTGGCAGCGCAGCGAGGGCATGAGGTCCATCTGTTTGAGAAATGCAGCCAACTCGGCGGCCGGCTGGTCACCGGGAGCATACCACTGCATAAGTTCGAGCTGCGCAGCCTGATCCGTTTCGAGAAGAAGCAGGCGGAAATCCACGGCGTTCACTGCCACCTCGGCCACGAGGTTACCGCCGCCGACATTCAGGCCTTTCGGCCGGAGGTGGTCGTGCTCGCCACCGGTTCCTTGCCGGCTTTGCCGCCGGTTCCGGGGATTGACACCGACATCGTCGCGACATTCGAGGAGGTGTTGAACGGCGGAAGGGCTGTCTTCAAGCATGCCGTGGTGGTCGGTGGAGGCCCCACGGGCCTGGAGCTGGCTCTGCACCTTACCGATCAGGGCTGCGAGGTCACGGTGGTGGAACTGCTGCCGGTCGTGGGAGGAGGCCTTGAAGCGATCAGCCGCAAGGTGCTCATGGGTCTGTTAGAGGCCCGCCACGCAACCATCCTGACCGCAACCGAGCTCAAGGAGATCAAATCGACCGGGGTGGTAGTCCGCAGCACCGAACGGGAGGCTCGGTTTATCCCGGCCGACAAGGTGGTGATCGCAATCGGCACCCGTCCGGACAACCGGCTCTACGAGCAGATCCGCCACCTCAGAATTGAGATCCATCAGATCGGCGACTGCCTCGAACCCCGCTCCGCCAAGGCCGCCATCTACGAAGCGGCCGTGCTGGCCCGCAAGTTATAGGGATGGTGCGTGGCGCCGGTAAAGACCCCGGAACTGGTCGTAGGTGAGGCCGAGCAGGGCTGCGGCCTTGCGCTGGTTGTACCTCGATCGCTCCAGGGCGGATGCCAGCATCCGCACCTCGAGGTCCTGAACCGCCCTTTTCATGGGCACCGCCAGAGGGTCCGCTCCCGCGCTGCCTTGATCAACCGAAGCCTTCCTCGTGCCTCGCCCGGCCATTGGCGCGCGGACGTTCAATCGATTGAAGGGATCAAAGACGACCTCCGCAATGACGGACGAATCGGACCGGTAGACTGCACGCTCGACGACGTTCTTAAGCTCGCGAACGTTTCCCGGCCAGGTATAGGCGCACAGGGCGGCGCAGGCTGCGGCGCTGAACTCCGGAATCTCGTCGCGTCCTAATTCCAGTGCCATCTGGGCTGCAAAATGACGGGCCAGGAGCATGATGTCCCCGGTGCGCTCCCGGAGCGGCGGCACGACCAGCACCTCGAAGGACAAGCGGTCCAGAAGATCCGGCCGAAAACGGCCGCCAGCGGCCAGTTCCGGCAGGTTCTCGTGCGTCGCAGCCAGGATGCGCACATCCACTTCGATGCTCTCCGCACTGCCCACGCGCTCAAAAGTGTGATACTCGACCGCCCGCAGAATTTTTTCCTGGACTTCCAGGGGAACGTTGCCGATTTCGTCCAGGAAAAGCGTGCCTCCGTCCGCCGCTTCAAAGCGCCCGGCCCGGCGCTGCAACGCGCCGGTGAAGGCCCCGCGTTCATACCCGAAAAGTTCCGACTCGATCAGAGACGGCGCCAGGGATGAGCAGTTCAAGGCGACCAGCGATCTCTGCCAGCGCCCGGAAAGATAATGGAGCCGGGCGGCAGCCAGTTCCTTGCCAGTTCCGCGCTCACCGATCAACAGGACGGGCCGCTGGACAGGGGCCACGCGCGAGAGCCGCTCCTGGAACTCTAGGAAGGCCTCAGACTGACCTAGCGCTTCTGTCGAAGCGCTAACGGTTCTACCTTTGGGCGGTTCGCGCATTATTTCGGTCGATTATGCCTATTATCGGTATAATTGCTATTTATTAGTAAATTATACCAGATTAGCTTTAGTGTCAATACTGAATTTTATATAAATTACAGATTGTTATGGGACAGGCCGCATCTGGCATAGGCTGTGCTTAGTCCCAGAACAGAACAAACCTTTAGGCACTGGTGCGGAAATCCCGCTTGATCGTTTCGGGGCCGTAACCAGTTAAATCGGAGGACATCATGGGCATCTTCACACGTTTTCGCGACATCGTCGGATCCAACATCAATGCCATGCTGGACCGGGCCGAGGACCCCGAAAAGCTGATCCGCCTGATGATCCGTGAAATGGAGGACACCCTCGTAGAGCTGAAATCAGCCTGCGCCGGGGTGATGGCGGAAACCAAGAAAGTGCAGCGGCAGCGCGATGAAGCCGGCGCTCGCCTGCGGTTCTGGACCGAAAAGGCCGAACTTGCCGTGCGCAAGGGCCGGGATGATCTGGCCCGGGAAGCCCTGGTTGAAAAGCGCCGCTACCAGCAGCGCGAGGAGTCACTGCATCAGGAACTCAGTGATCACCAGGCCTTGTCCGACCAGTACCAGGATGACATCCGCCAGCTCGAGGACAAGCTAAAATCCGCCCGGGAAAAACAGCGACTGCTCGTCCAGCGGCACATCCATGCCGAGCGGAAACGGCGTGCCCAGGAGGACATCCGCCGGGTCGACGGCGCCGAGGCCATGTTCAAGTTCGATGAACTCGAAAACCGCATCGAGCGCATGGAGGCCGAAGCCGATTTGGTGAATTTCGCCCATCGGCACGACTTGGAAGATCGCCTGGACCGGCTTTCGGTCGACGACGACATCGAGGCCGAGCTAGAAGCCCTGAAAGCAGCGCGGGGCGGCGTCGAGAAATCGGGCAATGTTTAATCAAACCGTTGAGCTCGCATCGGACCGGGCGGGTCGGATGTCTGCGGCCGCACATGCGGAGGCGCCTACGGAGCCAGCGGACCGGACGAGTTCAGGCAAACCAGTTGATGGACGCGGCCGGATGTCGTAAGGTGCATAACGGATGGTGCGCTTTGGCCAATTCAACGGAGAGGAGTGAGCGGACGTGAGCATCGTCGTCGAAGGGGCGCTGATCTTGGTTCTGGCAGGCATCGCGGCGATCGCCGTCGCGATCGGCGTCAGATTGTTCAGGGGATCGGGAGATCGCGCCAGTCAAACCGAGGATGCCCGGGTCATCCAGGAAATCTACCAGGGCCTGTCCCGGCTGGAGAAGCGCATTGAAACGCTTGAAACCATTCTGCTCGATCGCAAGCGGGAGGAGCAGCGAGAATGAGATCAAACATGCACACGGGTATCTATCGTTCCCGCCAAGGGGCCATTTTCGGCGTTTGCAAGGGGCTGGCGGAGCATTTCGATTTTTCCGTATTCTGGGTGCGGTTGGTTGCCGTGGTCGCGCTGGTTTTTTCCGGCTTATGGCCGGCCATGATTCTGTATATCCTGGCGGCTTTGGTGATGAAGCCGGAGCCGGTCATGCCGATATTGTCCCCGGACGAGCAACAGTTCTACAACCATTACACCTCATCCCGGCACGCGGCCGCCGAGAGGCTGAAGCGCCGGTATGACAGCCTGGAAAAACGCATCCGCCGGATGGAGGATGCCGTCACGTCGCGGGAATATAATTGGGAGAGCCGCCTGCGCACATGACCCGGCCAAGCCGTGCGCCGCGAGGGCTCCTGCACCAAAAAGCGCCCGGGAAAGGAAAATGAGCCACATGATCCTGCACTATCTCCAGCATGTGCCCTTCGAGGGCCTTGGCAGCATCGAGAATTGGGCCAAGAACTCGGGCCACCGGGTCACGCGTACCCGTCTGCATGCGGCCGATCCCCTGCCCGCCCCAAGCGATGTGGACCTGCTTGTGGTCATGGGCGGGCCGATGAACGTATACGAGGAAAAGCTGTATCCGTGGCTGGCGACTGAAAAGGCCTTCATCGGTGAGATCGTTGAAGCCGGCAAGCCCATGCTGGGCATCTGCCTGGGCGCTCAACTCCTGGCGGTAGTCCTGGGGAGTCTGGTGTACCGGAACGACCACCGGGAAATCGGTTGGTTCGACATCAACCGGGACCCGGGTGCTAAGCATTCAGAGCTGGCAGGATTCTTGCCGGAAACGGCCGACGTCTTTCATTGGCACGGGGACACCTTCGATATCCCGACGGGAGCCGCGCCTCTGGCGCACAGTCAAGGTTGCCGTCATCAGGGGTTTGTAGC